>NZ_BAAIYG010000007.1:0-176690 GCF_057543335.1 Brevibacillus sp. YAE8 | reverse complement strand
CGTGGGCTTCCTGGATCAATTGTTGTTTGAACTCGATTGAATAGCGTCTCCGTTGCATAAAAATATCCCCCTCTGTTCTTCTGATATCAGCTTAACAAGATAAGGGGGTATGACTCAAATCCAATTTCGGGGCTTAAAAGGCTTGGGTAGTTCTGCGCTTGGCTGTCTGGTGCAAGGCGAAGAGGCGGCGGAACAATGACAGGTGTGTTTGCAAGTAGAAAATGCTCAGTTTTGCAGCCAAAATTGCCTAAGAACTTGCCAGCTGTTTGTAACTACAGAGGAATTCTATCCATGCCTGCTTGAAGCGGAAACTTTCGCCCGTGAATGAGAGGATATGAGTGTGGTGGATCAAGCGATCGATGAGCGCCGATGTGAGCTTCGTAGCTGTCGGCACAAATCCCCCAGTTCTGTTGGCATCTCAGCTCACCCCACAAGTTGATCATAGCGTTGGAGGGAACCCTCTATACGTGTTCCCGGAGGGGACAGCGTCTCCTCCCACGTAACAGACAGGTCGCGGCTTCCGTATTTTACGCCCAGCACGGCCGTGATGCGAGTAACGGGTGTGTCTTGGCCTAGTAGAGCCATTACCTCCTTAATCTGTTCGATGGTGTAAACGTCGCACCAGTGTGACATAGCCTGAAGACGATCTTTTCGCCCTGTCACATCTTTCACGGTCACATATGCCTACAAGATCTCCGGTAGCATATGGAGAAACTGCGAGTGCGTCACGCTGCGTGTTTTTCTTAGCCATCCGGCACATATTTGTGACCATTGAATGTCCACCGTTCGTCCGGTATAAGGTCTGGGTACTTCCCGAATCTGCTGGTGTTGGCCGTTGAGAAGATGAGACGATCCCAGAAGGTTTGGATCAGTACCTCACTGCCGGGCGTTGCTACCTCCAGCAACGGAATCGTCATTTCATCCATCCGAATTTCCCCGTATTTGTTCACCACTGCCACCCCAAGCGAAAGGCCTTAAATCCATGCTCCGGCAAGGTAAGCGGTTTACGGCGATCATCCTCCCACAGATCTGCGATGCAACGATTTTGGGCATAGTGCTGACGCTCACGATCCTGTGTTGCTTGCTCAGCGAAGTAGGCGGCTAATGTCATGGCTGTTATAGATGGGGATCGGCATAGCCCAATTGCGCTTGGAGTACCCACATTTGTTCTCCACGTGCCCGTTCCCATAACCACTGTATGGGTTGCAAAAGACGGCTTCAAATCGGTAGTGAGCACAAAATCGCTGGAACCCCTCTGTTAATTGCCGTTCGCCCAGCTTCTCGATATGAACGACGGCAGCGGAGAGATTGTTAAACCAGCTTCGCTGCGGAACACCCCCCATTTGTTCAAAGCACTGCTTCATTGCCTCCAAGAAGCATTCCTGATTTTCCGTGGGTGTTGGATAGATGAAAGCGGTATTGCTGTACGGGAAAGACATCACGAGCAGTTTGTATGTGAGGAATCGGTGCTCTTGGCATACTTCAATGGTGGTAAAGTCCACTTGTGCCTCACCCGGTGGATGTTCTAGTCGTTCGTACGTTTTGGCGCGCTCCAGTTCCATTTCGCTTTTTCGTTTCCGTACATAAGCCAAAACCGTACGTAGCCCACCTGTAAATTGATGTTCGTCACACAAACGTTGGAAAATAAGTACACCTGTGTGTCGTTGCTTACGGGGGACCAAGTATCGACGATCTCCATAAACGGACCCATGACAGGACTTCTGCTTTTCGTTTGGTCATTGAGGCATTCCAATCCGTTTGATCGGCATATTTTTTGGCAGTCCGCCAGTGAACACCGACGCATTCTGCAACCTCATTGACCGAGCAGTCTTCCACTTCGCGTAAAAACCTGATATAGTGTTGTTGAGGCATTTTCAGCATCCTTTCCATTCTCCTTCGCTAAGTTGTCGCAAACCTAACGTTAGGAGGAAGTTTTGATGCTGACAAGTGCCTTTTTTGTATCTGTCTTGAGCATTTTTATGCTGCAATATTAGGCATTTTTAGTATGCAATAAACAGCAGCCGGGTAAAGACATCTGCGCTGTAGCTGATCGCAACCGTTGGGGCGATCTTTGACAGGGCTTCGACGTCGTCTTGCTCGAGGAAGTCCGGGACGAGGATCAAATCCGGTTTGAGCGACAAAGTTTTCTCCAGATTGGGAGACAGGCCGTCCCCGCCGATGTCTTCAATGCCTTTCAGTTGCTCGTCCGTCAAGGCTAGTTTGGCGTTCATAAAGTTCGTTTCGATCATCGGGACGTTGAGCGCTTTCAGTTCCGCAGCGTAATAATGGGCGATGATTTTCTCAGGTGCTGCCGGGATTTCCACGGTTCTCCCCAAGACGTCCTTGTAGGAGCGGGTCGATGGCTTCTCGGCTGTTGTTTCGGCAGTGGGCAGCGGCGTTGCGGTGGTATTGCTGTTGCTGGTGTTGGTGTTGGCCGTGCCACAAGCGGTCAGTAAGAGGACAGACAGCGCTGTCGTCAGGAAGATGGCTGAGGTTTTCTGCAAAAATCGGATCAAGATTGATCTCTCCTTGTTGTGAAAACCATTCTCAATTAGTTCGCTATCATTGTATATTCGCATTGCGCAGACTCAATGGACAAATTTTGCGGAGAGGGGAAACCGTGGCGCTTCCTTGGCTACCTTGGATGCCGCGTTGACCACCTTCTCCTGTTCCAAGCACTTGCAGGGTCAGTTTTTTCGTCCAAGGTCCACTTTATAACTTTGACTTGGCCTGACTCTATGAGAAGCAAATAAATTGTAAGTTCTCCATCCAATGCAGAACGGTGTCGGCAAGCATGTTCTTTTTCATCCCGCACGTCTCCCGCACAGCTTCAACATCATCAAAATGGAAGAAAACCTGATCGCCCATCGTCAGGTTTTTCGTCATTCCCTTTTCCCCAGAAGTACCCGCCACAAATCTCCAAACCTAACTCGACGACTTTATCTCCAAATCGTGAACAAAAAAAGACTTTCAGCAAATTATCAGTACTCACTGTGATTTACTTCACTATGGTTTTATCTCGGTGCGATTACAATGAAGACACTATCGAAAGAAATTTCAACTGCACCGAAGAGGGAAAGAAAACGTTTTTCACATGTCCTCGACCAACCGCCCTCATGCAGCAAAGCACCGCGCGCTGATCGTCTTGCCGTATCTCGGGTTACGTTTCTTAGCAAACATATACATAGATTTTGCTCTTTACTGGCATCTGGTAAGGCACATTCGTGATTGTCGGGGGATTTGTCGGTCCATTTTCCGCTAAAAACGGACCGACCGTCTATTAACCTTCTCTTGAAAAAGGTTGCAACAACAGAAAGAACCTCAACGGCTTTTCCGCAAAGTACAACGAAAACGAAAACTGCTGCGAAGGGAACATTTGAACGTGCTGTTGTTTCAAAGAAAACAGGCAGAGCGAGGAACGGCCAGATGAACGATAGCGAGAGGGTGTCTGAGCAACTCCACGGTTTGATCGAAAAGAAAGTGAGTATCCGGGTCCGAAATTAGGCAGACGATGTGGATGATACGGAGCTACAAGCAGCACCCATCATAAAACAGTCTCTCACCAGACGAGAGATCAGCGAAAACAGCAAACCTGTCTGGCGTTTTTATCCTTGCTACCCCCGCAACCGGGATCGCATCGGTCGAAATTGACAACAAAAGAACAGCTACTAACTGCCGAGTATAGGAGAGGCGATGCTCTACAAGCTGTTGTTTCCCGAGAAGAGAATAAACACGGAAAAAGCGGAAGGGAAAGGAGGGGAACGAATTACTCTTGACAGAAAACCGAACGGGGCATGTCGCCGGACAGCGCAGTAGCGTCTGAGGTAGAGCTTGTCAAGGTTTGTTATGCCAGTTTGAGAAACAGGAGTGTATCGGTATGAATTTTACCATTGGCAAAAAGCTGTTCTTGTCATTTTTGGCAGTATCGTTCCTTTTTTTGATTTCCAGTACGGTCTCTTATGTCTATTTTATAAAGGTCGATGACTCCTACACGGACTTGGTTGGAAGGCGTGCCGTGATTTTAGCCAATGCTGAAAAAATCCAGGGACAAGTCTACAAACGGTCGAGTGGGCTACGCGGATATCTGGTGACCAGAGAAGCGAAATACATCGAAGACATGAACAAGGCTTACGAGAGTATCGGCCAGTTGATTGACGAGACGTCCAAATTAGTCCAACGACCAGTGGACCAAGAGAGATTCGATAAGCTGCAAGCGATGAATCAGGAGTACAGGCAAAAGTCAGATGCGATGCAGCAATTGGCGCGCAATGGCGAGAGTACGGAGAGCATTACCGGGTATTACAGCAAGGAAATGGTTCCGATTGGGCAAGAAATGGAGAAGATGGTCGGAAATATCGTTGCCGATCAGTATGCGCTGATGAATGAAGGCAGCGAGGCAAATACGGAGATGGTCAACTCGGTGCGCCGTCTGCTGAATATCATCAGTATAGCAGCCACGATCCTGGCGTTAGCAATCGGCTGGTACATGACGAAGAAAATTACGAGACCGATTCTGCAGATTTCCGAGGCAGCCGAACAGATTGCAAGAGGAAATGTTATGCTGGATGCGATTCAAGTGAAGAACAAAGACGAGATCGGCAAGCTGGCAGAGTCCTTTAACGAAATGGCTGCCAATTTGCGTGAGCTGATCCAAAAGGTCAGGCTTACTTCCGGGCAGGTGGCCGCTTTTTCTGAACAGTTGAAGGCAAGCGCCGAACAGACGACAGAGGCTACGAATCAAATTGCGGCTTCCATCCAGGGGGTCGCCACCGGAACCGAAGTGCAGGGGCAGGGCGCGGAGGAAAGCGCCAGAGCGATGAGCGAGATGGCAATGGGCATTGGACAGATCGCAAAAGCCGTCGCGTCGGTGTCAGAGGAAGCGGAGAGGACCCATCAATAGGCCAGAAAAGGCGATGAATTGCTGGAGGCTGTCAAACAGCAGATGAATGCGATCTCCCAGTCCACAAACGAGACGACTGCGGTGATTAAGCAGTTGCGTGAGCGTTCGACACACATTGGCAAGATCACCGACGTCATTACCGGCATAGCGGACCAGACGAATTTGCTCTCTTTGAATGCGGCGATCGAAGCGGCGCGGGCAGGAGAGCACGGGCGGGGGTTTGCCGTGGTTGCGCATGAAGTGAGAATGCTGGCGGAACAATCGAGGCACTCGTCCGAGCAGATCGCCAGCTTAATCCACGACATTCAAAGCGACACGGAAAAGGTCGTACAAGCCATGGCAAAAGACTCCCAGGAGGTAGCTGCCGGATTCGAGTACGTGCAAAAGACGGGAGAAGGCTTTGTCCACATCGTCAAATCAGTAGAAAGCGTGTCGAATCAGATCCACGAGCTGTCCTCTGTCTCCGAAGAAATGTCAGCTAGCTCCCAGCAGGTGAGCGCGTCCATCGAGGAAATGTCCAAAATCGCCAAAGAGACGGCGAACAATACACAAAACGTCGCGTCTGCTTCGGAAGAACAGTTGGCTTCCATGTAAGAAATCGCAGCCTCGGCGACCGCTCTGGCAGAGATGTCCGAGGAGCTGGAGTCTTTGCTGAAAAGATTCACCTGTAATTGAGGCTATGCTTCTTTGCTTGCTGCTTACAGACAAAAGTCCTTCGTGGAGAAGGGCTATTTTTTGTAAAAAGCTGTTTCTCACATAAAGAAGAGCTATTTTCTTTGCGTGATACGTCTATTAAATGGAAGCAATATTTGAATTTACCTTTTCTACCATTCATTATTTTCAATCACATAGACAAAGAAGACTATATAACTTATAATCATGAATTGGTAAAAAAAGTAAATCAGTGAAAGGGGCACAAAGCTTTTATGGATCTGATTGTCGACAACATGACGATATCTCTTGGCGATGACTGTTATCTGGACATAGATGGTTAACGCGCTTGTGACTCCGTTCGCAGTAAATGTGGGCGGCGGTACTTGGGATTACGGCACGGAAATCACAGGCTCTCAAAAGCATTGCTGGTCGCATTATAACCACCCGGATAACTACCATTCTTCTACTGCAAAAGTAGGAACAAGTACAGATAAAGCATATGCATATGCAGGTGAATGGTCACTGGCAGATGCTTACGGGCCAAAAGACAAAACTGGCTATGCATACTGGGACAATGAAGCGAAAGAACCCGGTAAATAACAGGAGCCTGACTAGCAACAGCTACCATACGTTACTCATCTGAGTGGCGTATGGTACGTTGCGTTTATGAGGGGGCCAGGAAAAATAAGGGGAGCGGATGCATGAAAAGGACGTTATCAGGTTTGCTTATCTTTATTTTCGCGGTGTCTTTTCTGCTAGCATACAATCAGGCTTATCGCACTGAGCTTGAGCAAATGGAAAGGGCAGGAGAGGGGGATTCAGCCCCGTTTCGGATACCTAATTATGCGAGTTTTGCTTCACCAACTGAAATGTATCCGATTCTACTCGATGCGGCTGTGAAGGCAAAGGTAAATATTTTTAGAACCAATATTGATTATGGCGTAGATGACGAGGTTCGGATTCACAAGTACGTGTTGTTGACAAACAGCACTGCGTTTTTTGACTCGTTTCGATTAAAAAGCGGCAGATTTCTCACAGCACAAGATACCCAACAGGGCAATTCCTATCTATCCACGGTAGACTCAGAAGACCAGGAGCAAAGAGGAACGATTAAGATGTTTGGCAGTCATCGGCTGATCGAAATCAAGCCACTTCGGTCTGCTTACAAGCACCTTCCCGTAGAGGGGCAGTATTTTATAGAGGGGTCCGATGAGCAATACCAGCAGTTTGTAGACCATGTCATCAACAAGATTGTTGCGAACAAATTGGTTGACCAAGGAACCAGACTCACCCCTGAAGATTTTAAGGGGCATTTTTATACTTCCGGCAAAATGGAAATCGAAGCAGATTTCTTTACATATATCAGATATTTGATTTTTATCGTGACGATTATTATGCTCGTCTACTATGTCTTTAACGAGTCAAAGCAGATTGGCGTTATGAAAATGCACGGCCTCTCCAACTTGCATCTATGGTACCTGGTTATCGGGAGATTGGTGACGGTTATTTATATACTGGCGGCCGTGATTTCTGTACTGGCAGCCTTGCTTATGAAAGATACAGCGGCTCATTTCATCGTAAATGTCATTCTGTCTCAATTGGTAAGTTACGTCATTGCTCTTTTAATCTCCCTAATCGCATATGTCTATATAGCGAGAATTAAGGTTATTGATGTCATCAAAAACCGCAAAGAAACAAATGGAATCGTTACTTTGAACACAATGCTCAAAACTGGTTGCTCTATATTTCTTGTCTTGGTCATCCTTCCGATATGGAATCAGTTTGATGAGGTGCGTATTCAAGAGGAAAATTTGAAAAGCTGGGAGCGAAGCAAAGATTACGGCGTGTTCTACCCGGTAAGGGTCGGCGATGATTCGGAAGATTACGATAGAGGTGCGTATAAAATTACCGCAACGGAAGTCACAGGCCTCTATCCCCTGCTCAATAAAATGGGAGCTTTATTCATTGATGCACGTAGCTACCGGGAATCAGTGCTTCTGCTGAACAGAAATTCTCGCAATATCCGCTCCATTTCGGTAAATCTCAACTATCTTCAGGAGTTTCCTGTATATGATGCCCAAGGAAATCCTGTGAACATTTCAGAGGATACAAGCGATTTCATTTTGCTTGTTCCTGAAAAATACCGTAACAAGGAAAAAGAAATTTTGGATTACTTTACGAAAGTAAGAAAGAATCTTGTTGAGGTAGATGAGAACCGGTTTCAGGTGGAAGTCCCGGATCGTGTAAGAAATCAACGGCTGTCTATCATCTGGACAGCAAATAACCAGAAAATATTTAGCTTCAATCCAGAAGTGTTTCCATTAGAAAACAATATGATTGTAGATCCGATTATTGAGAAAAACAGCCTTGTTGCAGACAAAGCCAACATGATGAGCGGAGGGTGGGGCCGCGATCCGTTAAAGGTGAAATTGATAAACAGAGACAGTGAACGGACGTTCGAGTTGCTCGAACCTGAACTGAAAAGGCTGAAGCTCGACGATAACCTGACAAATCTGATATCAGTCGACCAATATGTTCTGAGTCAGATATATGAATTGAAAAATACAAGGACCCAGCTTACATTCATCAGTCTCGGACTGTTAGCCGGATTGCTGGTGCTTGTCGTACAAAATCTGAGCGTGTTTTTTAGCAAATTTCAACGAAGATTTATCGTGCGCAGATTATTCGGTACCGGTTTTTTCAAAACGTACCAGGAATATATGTGGTTGCTGTCGGTGACATGGGCGATCCAGATCGGCGCCTGCCTATTGGTAAACAGTGGTTTTTCATCCAGTTTGCTTCAAATGGCCGGAAGTGTATCTATGGTAGCGTCATCCATCAACGAAGCAGTCGGATCGTCTAGCGATCGTCTGCTTGCAATAGGCGGCGGGGTGCTCGCTATTGAATTTGTAGCGTCTGTTCTCGCACTGTTTGTTATCGAGCGGAAAAATAAAGGAAAAGTACTAAAAGGAGGTGGGGGAGCAGCATGAAAACGGTATGTGAACTGGTTGATGTCAGCAAACGCTATCAAGATCACACGGTTCTTGAACAAATCAATTTGAAAGTATATGAAGGAGATATGCTCGCTATTACGGGTAAAAGCGGCTCTGGCAAGACGACTGTTCTCAATATTATGGGATTGCTTGAAGATCCGAGTAGTGGCACAGTGAAACTGTTTGATAAGCAGCGTCCGCGGATTGGATCGGCCCAGGCAAACAAACTGCTTAGAACAAGAATTGCCTACCTCTTCCAGAACTTCGCATTGATTGATGATGCAACCGTTGACTATAACCTTGAGGTCCCGCTGCTTTATTCGGGAAAAACAAGAGCGGAAAAGCAAAAATTAAAAAAAGAGGCACTGGAGAAAGTGGGGCTGGATATCTCACTCAAGCAAAAAACATACGGTTTGTCGGGCGGGGAGCAACAACGGGTGGCAATTGCGAGGATATTGTTAAAGCCATGCGACCTCATCCTTGCCGACGAACCGACAGGATCATTGGACGTCGACAACCGCAATGAAATTGTGAAGCTTCTGAAGGAACTGAATCATAAAGGCAAAACCATTATTATCGTCACTCATGATGAGTACGTTGCGGGAGAATGTGGCAGAGTGATTTCACTGTCGTGAAGAAGAGGTTGCCCGAATATCCCGTTTTGTGAAAACATGAAAGAAATGTCCCACGAAGCCCGATGAGCAGTGTGGCAAAACGTATTAGTAGTGGCACAAAAAGCGACGATTGCAATATACTGACTGATGAAGAAATAAAGACCTCGTGAGAAATCCGCTATAAACCAAAGCGACATCCGTGCAGCAACCGGGTAAAAGCTTTGGTTTTTGTCTATCCATGAGTTTTTTACACAAATTGCCAACACATTCCCTATAAAAAGTATATCATTCCGACACTTTACGGGCCTTTTAATAGCATATAACTATCAATATATAGCAAATATTTTATTCTAAAGATAAAAGTGATACACTATATAACAGGTTGTAATTATTCCAGAAAAGGTGTGTACTAGGTAGCACCCTGACTTGCAACGGGGCCAGATCAGGAGCCGCCTGCATCTTTTCTCCAAATACCAGCGAGTTAGGACGGTAAAAATGAGTAACAGACAAATGCAAACAGACGTTATCTTAATTGGTGCCGGCATCATGAGTGCGACTCTAGGGTCACTGCTGAAAGAATTAGTACCAGACTGGAAAATTACAGTGTTTGAAAAGCTCTCCAAAGCAGGAGAGGAAAGCTCCAACGAATGGAACAATGCCGGAACCGGGCATGCTGCACTCTGTGAGCTGAACTACACCACGGAAAAGAAAGACGGATCGGTCGACATTAGCAAGGCGATCAAGATCAATGAGCAGTTTCAGGTTTCCATGCAGTTTTGGTCTCATCTCGTAAACAGCAAGCTGATTAGCAATCCGCAAGATTTCATCATGCCTTTGCCGCACATGAGCTTGGTGCAAGGGGAGAAAAATGTTTCGTTTTTGAAGAAGCGTTTCGAAGCGATGTCCCAAAATCCTCTGTTCCAAGGCATGGAGTTTTCCGATGACCCGGAAAAACTGAAGGAATGGATTCCGCTCGTGATGGAAGGCCGTTCTTCGAATGAGCCAATCGCAGCCACAAAGATCGACACGGGAACGGATGTCAACTTTGGGGCTTTGACGCGGATGTTGTTTGACCACCTGAAGACGAAAAACGTTGAAGTAAACTATGAGCATAGCGTTGATGATATTAAACGTACCAGCGACGGCTCTTGGGAATTGAAAGTGAAAAATCTCAAGAACGGCATCGTCCAACGCCATAAGGCGAAGTTCGTCTTTATCGGCGGCGGTGGCGGAAGCCTGCATTTGCTGCAAAAATCCGGTATTCCGGAAGGGAAGCGCATTGGCGGATTCCCGGTAAGCGGTATCTTTATGGTCTGTAAAAACCAGGATATCGTGGAGCAGCATCATGCAAAAGTTTACGGAAAAGCCAAGGTTGGCGCTCCGCCAATGTCTGTTCCGCATCTGGACACACGTTACATCGACGGCAAGAAGTCGTTGCTGTTCGGGCCTTTTGCCGGGTTCTCGCCGAAGTTCCTGAAAACCGGCTCCATGTTCGATTTGATTACTTCTGTCAAACCGAACAACGTGCTGACAATGCTGGCAGCAGGCGCGAAAGAAATGTCGTTGACGAAGTACCTGATCCAGCAAGTCATGCTGTCCAAAGAGCAGCGTATGGAAGAGCTGCGCGAGTTTATCCCGAACGCGAAGAGCGAGGATTGGGATTTGGTCGTGGCCGGCCAGCGCGTGCAGGTTATCAAAGACACCGAGGCAGGCGGAAAAGGAACACTGCAGTTCGGTACCGAAGTCATTACGGCGTCGGACGGCTCGATTGCAGCGTTGCTGGGTGCTTCTCCGGGAGCTTCCACTGCCGTGTCCGTCATGCTTGAGGTCATTAAAAAATGCTTCCCGCAGCATATTAACGAGTGGGAAGTCAAAATCAAAGAAATGATTCCTTCTTATGGCGTGTCATTGATGGACAATCCAGAGTTGTTGCATGAAATTCACTCTTACACAGCACAGGTGCTGGGGCTGGACAGGAAAGTAGCTGTCGCCCGGTAGCCAGCCAGTAATCAATATACGAGCGAAGCGGCCTTTTCCCTGCGATTTGTAGGGGGAAGGCCGTTTTTTTCAGCTTGTCTTTGGCGCCGATTAGAAAAAGCGGCAGATCAGCCTCGAAGAATTTTTGCAAAGATAGCATGGCGTGCAGTCAAAAACGCAGGGGGAGAGGAAGCGTTACATGGTAATAGATCAAGACTTAACCATCCATGAACTAAAATCGTTTCTGCAAAGCGGCGAAAGACACTTCAGAAGAGTTTGCGTGGAGACGGGAGCCTTGAGAAACGCTGACTTGCAAAACGCGTGTTTTCGGGGCAATGCCGTATGTGGCGTAGACATGCACGGCGCCAATATCCAAGGGGTGGAGTCATGGGGGACAATATTTTTCTTTTGACCAACGGCAGTGATGAAACAAGCGTCCACCAGAAGCAACTGACAGAAAGCCCGTTGTGGAAAACGATTCCGGCCGTCCAGCAAGGCCGCGTTTACACGCTGGACAGCAAATTCAACTTCGACGACCCGATTACGTTGGACATGCTGCTGGATGAAATCGTTCAGATCATGGCCGGGGCGGGGAAGGCTGACAAGAAATAAAGCAAACGACAACCGAAGAAGCTGCTCATGCCACGGGGACGGATCGACGCCCGGTTGTGCGAGCGGCTTTTTTGTGTGGAACAGATCGCCCGGCAAATCGAAAGGGGATTGGCATGACGAAAACAATCGTTGAAAAGCTGCGTTTGCACACGTACAAAAAAGCAGCGGTTTTGCATCAGCCGGAGGGCGCAGACTACTTGGCGTCGCAGTCCCTTTTTCTGTGATAGATAAGCCCCTGGTATTTTTCATAAAAAGGAGACAGGCACTTGCGGCCAACGAAGCTCATGCCTGCTTTGCCTGCTTTATTGCGACACGTCTGAAGCGATTCGGAAGATTGCCGTCCCAAAGCAGCTATCCTGTGCTACAATTATGAAAATGATTATCAATATCACATTCGCATAAACATCATTGTTGAAAAGTGCAGGAGGTGGCTGTGCATGTTCAGTAATGAGCGGAACCATAGCGAAGCAGGAAGCACGGATGCGCCGCACATGTCGTTGGATGAAGTGCGTGAGTACATAGCCAGCCGTTTTGCGGAGCAGATGTCGATCCAGAGCTTGGCGCAGTTGGCGGGGCTTAGTCCCAATTATTTTGGTGAGGCGTTCAAAAAAGCGTACGGACAGAGCGTGATGGACTATTTGACGGAGCTGCGCATCGGCCACGCCAAGCAGCTTTTGCGCGATTCCGATTTGTATATGCGCGAAATCGCGCGCAAGGTCGGCTACCACGATGAGTTTTACTTCAGCAGAAAGTTTAAAAAAGTAGTCGGGGTTTCGCCTTCTGCATACAGCAGGGACACGAGAAAGCGGGTAGCCGTCACTTCGGCGGCTGCCATCGGCAATCTGCTCGTGCTGGGGGTCGTTCCGGTTGCCGCACCGCTTGATCCGAAGTGGAGCCCGTATTACCACTACTACTATCAAGAGCAGATCAAGGTCCATCTGAGCTCGCCAGAAGCCGACCTGGACGAAGAAAGTCTCCGGAAGCTGATGTCGGCCAAGCCGGACATGTTGATTTTGCACCATGAACACGATCCGATGGTTCGAAAGCAACTGCTCAGCTCCGGGATCGAATGCGTCGAAATCGGAGCGGCGGATTGGCGGGAGCAACTTCGGCAAACCGCCCAATCCGTAGACAGGCAATCCGTGTGTGAACAATGGATAGCAGACTATGAGACGAGGGCGGCGGAGGCGAGGGAGAGCGTGAGCCAGGCAGTCGGGGCGGATGTATTCATCACGCTTCGCATATCGGGCGAGCAAATCTACCTCTACAGCAACAGAGGGATTCGCGACATGCTTTACGGGGACCTGGCGCTTGCGACGATCCCGGAGCTAAAGCAGTTGTCCAACAAAGAGATTACGCTCGACCAGTTGGCGCAGTTCAATCCTGACAGGCTGCTGCTGTTGATTTGTCCGAACGCAAGCACCAGAAGGTACTGGCTGTCTTTGCAGTACCACACGCAATGGCGGGGGCTGAATGCGGTCAAGAACGGGCAGATGTACGTCATTCCTTCCAACCCGTGGTTCGAATATTCCGCTCTGGCAATGAACCGGATGCTGGAAGAGGCTATCTTGATGCTAACAGGGAAAAATCCAGCCCCTTCACCTGTTCCAGTCCATGGAGTCACGTAGCGGATTGCTTTATAATTCCTTCATGTGAGAATCGTTATCACTTGGAGGGGGAGCTTTTTTGATGATAAACGCGGGAAACAAAGGGCGGGGACGCATTCGCCAACCGTTGGCCCTGCTGTCAGCCTTGTTGCTTGTATCCGGACTGCTGGCTGCATGCGGGACGAATGCGGATGCACCCGAGGCGCAGGCGAGCAAACAGGAGACAGCGGTACAGAACAATGCGGCAGACGCGGAAAAGAGCAAGGCTGAGCAGGCGAGCATCTACCCGCTGACGGTCAAAGACGAGCTTGGGCATGAGGTGACGATTCCAGCGAAGCCGACCAAAGTTTTTGCTCCGGTCATGGAGGATTCTTTGCTCACGCTGGGTATCAAGCCTGTACGGCAATGGTCGAACGGCGTAAGCCCGCAGGAATATTTGCAAGATCAGCTCGGCAGCGTGCCGCAGATCAGTTTTGCGGGCGGACAGCCTTCTTTTGAAGCGATTTTGGAATCGCAGCCGGACCTGATTATTTTGCACAATGCGTATGCAGCGGAGAACGGCGTGTACGAGCAATATGCCAAAATCGCGCCTACGTATGTGTTCAAGAGTGCATCCACCGATTTGAACAGCTCGATTCGCGAACTGGGCAAATTGCTGGGGGAGGAAGACAGGGCAGCGCAAGCGATCAAAGACTACGCCGACAAGGTCACAAACGCAAAAGCCAAGCTGGAAGGAATCACAAAAGGGAAAAAAGCTGCAATCATCCGCTTTAATGCCAAAGGCATGTTTTTCATGAATAGCGACTATTTCAGCGGCTATGTGCTCGCGCATGAGCTGGGCTTCGAGCCAAGCAGCCTGGTGAAAGGCGGCGCTTTTGAAGTGTCCCTGGAAATTTTGCCTGAGCTGGATGCCGATTATATTTTCCTCGTGAACGACGGCAATCAGGGAGATCGCTTTGTAAAAGAGTTGAAGGAAAGCGAAGTGTGGAAAAACGTTCCGGCAGTGAAAAACGGTCGCGTCTTCGAGACGTCCAATGATTACTGGCTGAGTGGCGGGTTTATTGCCCAAAGCAAAGTGATGGACGATGTAGTGAGGTTCCTGCAGCCATGAACAAAATGACAGAAAGACCTCATATCGCGGAGCGTTGCTTTGAGTACGAGATGACGTCGAGCAGGCAACTCGACTACCGGATTTTGATTGCCACGCCAAAAGACGAGCCGCCGCCGAGCGGTTACGCAGTCGTCTACGCGTTGGACGGAGATGCGCTGTTTCAGACGCTCGCAGAGGCGGTCAAGCTGCAGACGCGCAAGCCGAAGGGCTTCGACCCGATCTTGGTGATCGGCATTGGCTATCCGTCCAGGGAGCCGTTTGACATGGAGCGGCGTTGCCGCGACTTTACGATGCAGGCCAGCGAAGGAGCGCTTCCGAAACGGCCTGACGGTTCACCGTGGCCGCCGCATGGCGAAGCAGACGACTTCCTCGATTTTCTGGAAACAGAATTGATGCCAGCTATCGCCAAGGAGTGGCCGATTGATCCGGCCAGACAGGCGATTGTCGGACATTCCCTCGGTGGACTGTTTACGCTGCACGCCTTGTTCACCAGACCGCATCTGTTTACGCATTATGCGGCGGGCAGCCCTTCCGTCTGGTGGGCCGACAACGAGGTGCTCAAGGAAATGGAGCAGTTCAAAGCGGGCTGGCAGCGCGAGGAACAGCGTCATCTGCTGCTGACGATCGGGGCAGATGAACTGGAGGATATGCTCGAAGGCGCGGAAGAGGTCGCCCGGGGGCTGAGTCCGCTCAAAGAGCAGGGGCTTCATCTGGAATGGATCAAGTTCGCCGGAGAAGATCATGTGACTGTTTTGCCCGCCATGCTCAGCCGCCTGCCGCGGTTTTTGTGGTCCGGAAAAGAAAACACATAACGCGAATCAGTAGTTCGGCTGTCAGCAGAAAATGACAGCCGAACCTTTTTTTATTGCATGACAGCAACCGTCTATGATAATTTTTGTAAAGTCTATCGTACAGACGAATCATCCAGGTGGGCGTGCGTCGGGAGCCAACGCGCGTCCATGACCATCGAACGAGGTGCAGCATGTCGGCATACTTGATCCCGATTCAAACCGCATTTATCGCTTTTTTCCTGCTCGAATTTGTGCTTGTAATCCCGTGGCTGATCTACAGCTACCGAAGTACGGCTATGTGAGCCTGTGGGCTTCTGTCGTGGCCTACTCGTTTATGTACTATATGTTGTCCGCGTTGTTTCTTGTGCTTTTGCCGCTCCCGGAGACGCGGGATACGTGCGCGCACCAGTCAGCGGATACGGTGTACTATTCGCTTGTGCCCTTTTCCTTTGTCAGCGATACGCTTGCGGCCAGCTCAATCGTCTGGTCCAATCCGACCACGTACATGCAGGTTTTTCAGCAGAGCGCCTTTTGGCAAGCAACCTTCAACTTTCTCCTGCTGCTCCCTTTTGGCGTCTACTTGCGCTACTTTTGGCAAGAAAAACGGCACTGGAAGCGAGCGCTTGCTTTCGGCTTTGCCCTGTCCCTGTTTTACGAGGTCACGCAGGTAATTGTCCGTATCGCATCTTTGAAGTGGACTATTTGATGCTGAACAGCAGCGGAGCGCTGTTTGGCTACTGGATTGGCCCGATCATCCTCGCCCTGTTTCCATCGAAAAAAACGCTGCTGGCGAAAACGGCCAAAATCCGGCAAAGCGAGCGGGTTCCGCCACTGTCGCAGTTGCTGGCAGTGTGGGTCGATTATTTTGCGATTCAGGCAGTCTTGTTTGTCACGATTGGCTTTTTTACGGCAAATGAACTGATTGAGATGCTCTGCACCACTGTGGGCTTTTTGCTTGTCTACTTTGCGCTTCCAGTCCTGTGGGGCGGCAAAACGATAGGGACGAACCTGCTGCGCTTCAAGCTTGCCGATCCGCAGGGAGAGACGCCTTCGCGGAAAGCTTTGCTCTTCTGCGCATTTTCGCTATCGGTGAACAAGCCCGGCTTGATAAATGGGGAGCGGTCAGGCATACTCTCACATAAAAAGGTTGGGCAGTTGAGGAGGCGAAGCCGAGATGTCTGCAAAAAAAGGTGTTAATCATTGACGACGAAGAAGATATTTTGAGGCTCATTAAAACGGTGCTGCAAAAAGAAGGCATCGAACACGTCTATACGTCTGCGACGGCCAAAGACGGCCTCGCTCAATTTCAGGAAAAGAAGCCGGATCTCGTGCTGCTGGACATCATGCTGCCCGATGGGGAAGGCTATGACGTATGCAAACAAATGAGAAGCATCTCGAAGGTGCCGATTTTGTTCATTTCGGCGAAAACGGAGGAAATTGACAAAATTCTCGGCTTTGCCATCGGCGGTGACGACTATATTACAAAGCCGTTCAGCCCGAAAGAGCTTGCCTACCGCGTCAAGGCGCAGTTGAGGCGAGCAGACTATGCCGCAGCAGAGTCTGTGGAGGAAGCAGACCCTGTGCTAAAGGCAGGCCCCTTCGAGTTGAATCCGCAAAAAGCAGAGCTGTTAAAGAACGGCGTTGCCATTGAGTTAAAGCCGAAAGAGCTTGGGCTGATGAAGGTGTTTCTGGAAAACGTCAACAAAGTGATTAGCAAGGAAAAGCTGTATGACACGGTCTGGGGCGAGGATTTTATCGGAATCGACAACACCGTCATGGTGCACATTCGCAGGCTGCGGGAAAAAATCGAGGACCAGCCGTCCCAGCCGAAGTATTTGATTACGATGAAAGGCTTGGGGTACATTCACGCTGACACCAGAAGGAAAAGATGCGCTGCAAAAAAAGAACGCGTGGATTCAGATTCTCGATGAAAACGGCAACGAAGTGTGGGGCTATCGGGTGCCCGCAGGCGTGATGAAGCATTATACGCCAGCAGACATGATTCAAATGTACAAGTACCAGGAAGTGAATGGCGATACGACCGTGTTCGTAGGGGAAAAGGCGAGCGCAGACAGGCGCTACAGCTACTTCATCGGAATGGAAAACCCGAATCTCAGTCGGTACGTGGTTTTTTACGACAACCAGGTCATCCTGCACTCGGAAATGCTGCGCGACCCGGACTATCATTTTACGCTGGACGAAATCAGGGAGTATGCAGCGATTATCGAGAAAAAGTCAGTGTACATCAAAGAGGTCATCGAAGACCTGAACTTGACGACGCGGCTGAGGAACAAAGAGCTGTCGCTGCAGCGGAAGACGGTCAACATGGTCACGCTCTTGCGCAGCATCGTGATTGACATCCTCAACGACCCGAAGTACGCCAACCGCCACATCGAATTTGCGTTCAGCGAAGAGTACATCCCCGTAGAGGCAGATGAAATCTTGATGTGGCGGGCGATCAACAACCTGATCTACAACGCGCTCGTCCACAACGATGACGGGGTAAAGATTACGGTGAGCGTTGAAAAGAAAGAACGCGTGCGCATTACGATTGCGGACGATGGAAAAGGGATTAAAAAAGAAGAGCTGAACCGGATTTTTGACCGTTACTACCGGGGGACGAACACGGGCGATGCGCATAAAGGCTCCGGGCTGGGCATGGCGATTGCTCACGATATCATCAAGGCGCATCAGGGAGAGATCGTCATCAACAGCGAGGAAGGACGCGGAACTGTAGTGGAGATTACTTTATAGATAATCATGTAGGGAAGCGGGACACCTGTGCAGGGTGTCTTTTTTATGCGGGTTTGTGGGAGGTTTGGACCACAGAAATTTATTTTATCTATCACATATTTTTTATTTTATATAAGTCTGAATATATTGATTTACCAACTGTTTTTCTAGTGAATATAATTGTTATTATCAGAAAAACATATTACAATAAACAAGTGTTTCTGGAGTAAAGCACGCTAAAAGGGGGAGAAGAATAATCTTACCAACTATTAGGAATGCTTTATTAGAAGCACGACATGATGCAGGAGAACGTTTTTTATCAAGTAAAAATGATCGCCTGCTCATGATGTGTACGATTAGGTAGTACTCTACAGCTTTTTCGCAAATACAGCTAGCCAAAGCAGAGAGGAAGAAGAACCGAAGTGGAAAAGAAAGAGTTAAAAAGGGGTCTGGAAACGCGCCACATTCAAATGATCGCATTGGGCGGTACAATTGGCGTAGGGCTCTTTATGGGTTCGGCAAGCACGATTCAATGGACGGGTCCATCCGTAATGCTTGCTTATGCAATTGTAGGAATTTTTATATTTTTTATCATGCGCGCCATGGGGGAAATGCTGTATGTAGAGCCGAGCACCGGGTCGTTCGCGACGTTTGGCTACAAGTACATTCATCCCTTGGCTGGTTACTTGACGGCCTGGAGCAACTGGTTCCAGTGGGTCGTCGTGGGGATGGCGGAGATTATCGCCGTCGGGACGTACATGAAGTACTGGTTCCCGGATTTGCCGGCCTGGATTCCCGGGATTATTGCCATGCTGATTCTCGGGGCAGCGAACTTGTTCTCCGTTAAATCGTTTGGTGAATTTGAGTTTTGGTTCGCTATGATTAAAATTGTTACGATCGTCTTGATGATTATCGCCGGATTTGGCCTGATTTTCTTCGGAATCGGCAACGGCGGCAACGCAATCGGATTGTCGAACCTGTGGGAACACGGCGGCTTTTTTGCTGGCGGCTGGACAGGCTTTTTCTTCGCTTTATCATTGGTAATCGGGGCTTATCAAGGGGTCGAGCTGATCGGGATTACGGCTGGTGAGGCAAAAGATCCAAAGAAAACGTTGACGAGCGCGATCCAAAGCATCATCTGGCGTATTCTCATTTTCTACATCGGTGCAATCTTTGTTATTGTAACCGTTTACCCATGGGATCAACTGCAGTCGATTGGCAGCCCGTTCGTGGCGACGTTTGCGAAAATCGGGATTACGGCAGCGGCTGGACTGATTAACTTTGTCGTTATCACCGCAGCGATGTCCGGCTGTAATAGTGGTATTTACAGTGCGGGTCGCATGCTTTATACGCTCGGTATGAACGGACAGGCTCCAAAAATTTTCACCAAGCTGTCCCATAACGGCGTGCCGCTTCTGGGAACGATCGGCGTGCTGATCGGCTTGGGCGTCGGCGTGATTTTGAGCTATATCGCGCCGGAAAATCTGTTTGTGTATGTGTACAGCGCAAGCGTGCTGCCTGGAATGGTTCCGTGGTTCGTCATTCTAATCAGCCAAATCCGCTTCCGCAAGCAAAGAGCGGCAGAGCTGCGCGATCATCCGTTCAAAATGCCGCTTGCTCCACTGACCAACTACGTCACGATTGCCTTTTTGCTGATGGTACTGGTCGGAATGTGGATTAACGATGAAACACGCATCTCGCTGATTGCCGGGATTGTGTTCCTGGGCATCATGACGATCAGCTTTTACGCTTTTGGCATTGGCAAGGCGGTTCCGCTCGATGAGCAGGACGGGAACGCCAAGCGGTAATAATCGTTTGGGCAACAGATAGGGACATTGGCGACGATGTCCCTATTTTTTTGTGCAGATAAAAATTATCCAGTATCAGGGCAACTAACCTTCGAGGTTCGCCAATGGCTTGGCGCAGCCAAGTTTTCTAATCTGTGCGGGAAAAAGAGGCGGTGCAGTTGCAGGGTTGAAATTTAAGTTCGAGAATCTTAAAATAAAGATATTATTTGGTGAGAAGCTACGTGTGTCACTGGAAGAAAAATGCGAAACAGTAAGGGGGCTTTTTGCGTGGAAATAGGGGTAAGCACCTTTGTCGAAACGACGCCGGACCCACAAACCGGCGAGGTTATCAGCCATGCGCAGCGTTTGCGGGAAGTGGTCGAGGAAATTGTGCTGGCGGATCAGGTAGGGCTTGATGTGTTTGGCGTTGGCGAGCATCACCGGAAAGACTTTGCTGCGTCTTCTCCCGCGATGGTGCTTGCGGCGGCTGCGCCACAGACCAAGCGGATTCGACTGACGAGCGCGGTGACGGTGCTGTCTTCGGCTGACCCGGTTCGTGTATTCCAGGACTTTGCGACACTCGATGCGCTCTCGAACGGACGCGCAGAAATCATGGCCGGGAGAGGGTCTTTTATCGAATCATTTCCTTTGTTCGGCTATGATTTGAACGATTACGATGAGTTGTTCGAAGAAAAGCTGGAGCTGCTGCTGAAAATCCGCGCGTCGGAAAAGGTGACCTGGAGCGGCAAGCATCGGCCTGCCATCCAAAATCTCGGGATTTATCCGCGGCCTGTCCAGGACCCGCTGCCCGTCTGGATCGGCAGTGGCGGCAACACGCAATCGGTCATTCGGGCCGGACTGCTGGGGCTTCCGCTCGTTCTCGCCATCATTGGCGGCCGCCCAGTGCAGTTTGCGCCGCTGGTCGAGCTGTACAGGCGCGCAGCGATCAAAGGCGGTCACGATCCGCGCAAGCTGAAGGTGGCTTCCCATTCGCACGGCTTCATCGATTGGGATAAGGAGACGGCAGCCGACAAATTTTTCCCGTCTACCCAGCAAGTCATGAACGTCCTGGGACGGGAGCGCGGCTGGGGGCACTACGACCGCTCGAGTTTTGACGCGGCCAGAAGCTTTGAAGGCGCGCTGTACGTAGGCGACCCGGAAACCGTAGCGGCGAAGATCATTCACCTGCGCAAACAGGTCGGGATCACCCGGTTCATGCTGCACGTTCCTGTAGGCACGATGCCGCACGATCAGGTCATGCAGGCGATTCGGCTCTTGGGCACCGAGGTGGCGCCGCGCGTGCGCGAAGAAGTGGCAAAGTGGGAAGCGGCAGAGTGAACCAGCCGTCGGCAGCGTGGTCTGCTCTGTCTGGGGAGTCCTCGTAACGAGCAAAAAGGCAGATTGTATGAGGTGGAAGCAGTCAGATGCTCCACCTTTTTTTATTTGGATAGTACGAGACGTAACGTACGCCAGGAACGTCTACCTTGTAACCAATCATTAAAGCAAATAAGGTGGGCTTCCTATGAAAAAAGTGGTCGTCACGTGCTTTTGCATGCTTTTCGCAGCTTTTGTCAGCGGCTGCGCCCCGGAGGCAACTGTACAGGAGAAGGCTTTGCCAGCGCCGAAAGAAGCTCCGGCCGCGGCTGATGCCGGTGCTGCGTTGAATCAGACGATAGACATCTCCGCAAACCAGAACAAAATCGCCAGCTATATGGTGGAGGAATGCAAAAAGGCGTTCTCGCCCTACTATGAGCTGCTGGCGTTTACTTTGTCCGACTACGAGGAAAAAACCGTCGATGGAAAAGTGGAAGCCATTTTCGGGTATCAGGTGAAATATAAAAACTTCGAGAAAGACCCGGACACCGTAGACTACATCAAGGCGGCAAAAGCCAAAGGCGACCCGCGATATCAGCAGTTGCACGACGAGTATTTGCAGCCCAAAGAAATGCACTTTCATTTGAAGGCGGTAATCGAACATAACGGCTCTGTCACGCTTTACACCAATGTAAAACCAAAAGGGATACAGTGGAAAAAAGTCGTCATGTCTGACTTTGTACTGAAAAAATAGGCGAATAGGCACGTTTTCCAGAATCGGATGAATTAACGGTTTCAAAGAACTGGAAAGTAGGGTATATTCCTAGGTGGGCAATAATACCTATTTCATTAATTGGATCACCCATTACAAGCATTCGGGGAGGCAGCATTTTGAAGACGACGTTATTTGCGCAGGAGACTCCTTTACATAAAGTCTTTTCCGATGATTACTTGTTTACGATTCCTTCCGTTCAGCGTCCGTACTCATGGACGACCAACGAAGCGGGAGAACTGCTGGATGATTTGCTCGACTTTATCGAACATTACGGGATTACGGAAAAAAATATTGGCGATGTAGAGGAGCCTTATTTTCTCGGCAGCATTGTGCTGGTCAAGAAAGACGGCCCTCATGCAGAAGTGTTGGACGGCCAGCAGCGGCTTACGACATTGACGATTTTGCTTGCGGTATTGCGGGATTATTTGGGCGACGACTACGCTGCCGAGATTGATGACATGATCGTGCAAAGAGGGAGCAAGATTCGAAACATTGCCGATACGTACCGTCTCTGTCTGCGCAATCGCGACAGCGACTTTTTCAAAGTGAGCATTCAGGAGCGGGGCGCTACGCAAAAGCTGAATGCAGATACGCCCGTGAAAACGGACAGTCAAAAGGCGATTCGGGACAACGCCCTGTACTTTTTGGAGCGGCTCAACGAATTGGATCCGCACACGGTCAAGACGCTGCCTGGCGTGATCGCAACGCTTTGCTATATTGTCGTGGTGTCGACTCCCAATTTTGATTCGGCTTTCCGCATTTTTACCGTGCTGAATGATCGCGGGCTGGATCTGATGACGAGCGATATTTTCAAAGCGCAGGTCATTGGCGATATCCCGAAACATGAGCAGGACCACTACACAAGCAAGTGGGAAGACGTCGAGGTTTCTCTCGGCAGGGACCGTTTCAACAAGCTGTTCGATCACATGAGGATGATTATCCAGAAGCGAAAAGGCAGCGCGAATTACAAAGACGAGTACAACGAGATTTTTTCCACGATCAGCGGCAGCCGGTTTATTGATGAATACTTGATCCCGTATGGGGAGATTTATTTAAAGCTGGTAAACTACAATTCATTTTTCAGCCAGCAGCCACAGCTTATCAAGATTTTGAGCTTGTTGAACCGGATTGACAACAACGACTGGATTCCGCCTGCCATGTACTACATGCGTCATCACAACC
Source organism: Brevibacillus sp. YAE8 (assembly GCF_057543335.1). Classification (NCBI taxonomy): domain Bacteria; kingdom Bacillati; phylum Bacillota; class Bacilli; order Caryophanales; family Paenibacillaceae; genus Brevibacillus; species Brevibacillus sp. YAE8. Next base: position 153,640 of record NZ_BAAIYG010000007.1, on the reverse strand, counting down.
AAAAGGTAGAAGATTTTCTCTACCGCCTGGAGGTGCTGGCTGGTACGAGCATGATTTTGCGGAAAAACTTCAACTGGCGCATGTCGCGGTACTCGCAAATTTTGCGAGAGATGGATAAAGGCGTCGACATGTTTTCCGACGAGTCGGCTCTTGAGGTGACGGAAGAGGATAAGCAGGAAGTCATTCGCATGCTGAACGGAGATGTATACACGGATCTCAAGGATACGGCGAAGCGCTATTTGCTTTTGCGCCTGGACTCGCTTTTGACGGCAGGGCAGCCTTACTACGACTATTCGGTTATTACCGTCGAGCACGTCTTGCCGCAAACGCCCAAACCGAACAGCGACTGGTTGCAGCATTTCCCCAATCCTTCCGAGTACGTTCATAAACTGGGCAATCTCGTGTTGCTGACACGGGCCAAAAATGCGCAGGCCAAAAACTATGATTTTCAAAAGAAGAAAGCCTCCTATTTTCAAACGAGCAACGGGATCAGCTCATTTGCGCTCACGACTCAAGTGATTCAGGAGAAAGAGTGGACGCCGGATGTTTTGAAAAAGAGACAAAAGAAGCTGATCGACTTGCTCAAAAACGCCTGGAACCTGCACGCGAAAAGCACGACGACCAGTCCCTGAACAACTGGATGCCTTCGATAAGTTCGAAGGTGTCTTTTTCTTTAAGATTGAAAAGGGGAAGTCACAAGTTTGTTAAATCCTCCCTTTTGTTTTGATGAGTGGTAGTCATGAACTACAGACAGACCTTGAAACTTCTGAACATTCGGGATAATCTTGAGGGAAAGGATTGATTCGTAAAGCGGAGGGTGGTTGATGCATGTTCGAGGAAAGCGTTTCGTTGCGGATGTGGAAACGTTTTGTTCAAGAAGGTGTAATTGACTCAGCACGAATCAACAAACGGATTACAGAGTCGTGGCATCGCTGCAAAAGAAATCGGGTAAATCCGTACGCAGGAACGGGACAGGTTGTGTTGGCAGGAGACGCTTTGAAAAGGCAGCAGGAGAGCAGCCGGCTTTTGCTGGAGCTTGCCTTGCCGCAGATCGACCGACTGTCGCCTTTTATTCACGATGTGGGAATGATTGCGCTCGTGATTGATCCCGAGGGCTATGTGTTGAGCATGCGCGGCGAAAAACGGGCGCTTTTGGATGCGAACGCGATCAATTTCGTCGAGGGCGTGCGCTGGACGGAGGAAGAGGTAGGGACCAATGCCATCGGAACGGCGCTCATGGCAAAGGAAGCGATCATGGTCAACGGGACGGAGCATTATTCTGTTGCCTCTCATCGCTGGAGCTGTTTTGCCGCGCCGATTCGCGACGAAGCAGGCGGCCTGCTCGGGGTCATTGACGTATCCAGCCCGCTGGAGCGCAGCCATCCCCAGACGATGGCGACCGTTATGACATTGGCGTACTCCATCGAGCAGGCGTGGATGAAGCAGCGGCAGCAGGACGAGCTGGAATTGCTGCAGCGCTCCGTGCTTTTGGCGGACGAACCGGAACGGCATCTGATCGTCTACAACCAGGAAGAGCGGGTGGTGTACGCGAGTGCGGGCATACGCAAACAAATTGCTGGCTGGTCAGGACGGACGCGGCGCGAGCTGGCCGAATACGGGCTGATGGAGGTCAGGCAAGCCCCGGTGTTCTCCGGGCGCCATAACGGCTTGATCGGCTGGATTGTCGAGCTGACTCCCAGCAGCACGCGGGCTCCGCGCATTTTTCTCAGCGGCAGCCCCGCGTTTCAGTTCAAAGGCGAGAAGGGAACAAGCGCGGCTTTTGCCCGTGTGCTGCGGGAGCTGGAGCGAATTGCGCCAACGGACGGCAATGTCGTGATTTACGGCGAGAGCGGCACGGGAAAAGAGCTGGCGGCGCAAGCGATTCACGACAACAGCCCGCGCCGGGAAGGGCCGTTTGTCGCGGTCAACTGCGGGGCGATCCCGCGCGAGCTGATGGAAAGCGAGCTGTTTGGCTACGTCGAGGGAGCCTTCACGGGGGCGCGCCGCCGCGGGTACAAGGGCAAGCTGGCGCAGGCCAACGGGGGAACGCTGTTTCTCGACGAGATCGGGGAAATTCCGGCGGCGATGCAGGTAGCTTTGCTGCGAGTCCTCCAGGAGCGAAAAGTCACGCCGATTGGGAGTGCGGAAGAACAATCGCTGGATATTCGCGTCATCGCGGCTACGCACCGCAATTTGCGCCAGCAGGTGAGCGAAGGCACGTTTCGCGAGGACTTGTACTATCGGCTGCACGTGCTGCCCGTCTCGCTGCCGCCGCTTCGTTCGCGCAAGGAGGACATTCCGCTGCTCATTCGGCATTATTGCCGCAAAAACGGCTACGACGAGCTGGAGTTGCCGGACGTTTTGCAAAAGGAGCTGCTAGCCTACGACTGGCCGGGAAACATTCGCGAGCTGTACAACGTGGTGGAGCGTCTCAGGGTGATTCCCAGAGAAGATTGGAAGCGTTTTCTTGCCGGCTTAACCCGGCCCGATCTGAACCACGATTTTTCCGTCTCCGTGTATCCGGACCAGCCACGTACAGATTTGCGCCTCGGCGCAGGTCACGCGGCAAACGAGCCAGCTTTTTACGAACCGGACTCCTTGCGCTATCGCGAGAAGCTGGAACGGCAAACGATCGTCCAGGCGCTGGAAAAGAGCGGCGGCAGCGCGTCTGTGGCGGCCGAGCTGCTGGGCATTCCGCGCAGCACTTTTTACCGCAAGCTGAAAAAGTATCGGCTCTGAGCCTCTGACGACGAAAACAACAGGGAGGAACGCACGTATGCAACCGACATGGCGACAAACGACGCTGCAACTGCTCGACACGACCTCCCGGATACATACGGGGGACGTGCTTGTCCCGTTTGGCATCGACGAAGCGTACGCCCGCCTGTGTGCAAAAGATGCGGCAATCGCGCCGCTGGTTCACCTCTGGCGGCACGAAAAGGCAGTGGTGCTCGGCTCGCGCGACGCCAAGCTGCCACAGGCGGCGGAGGCTGTTCGCGAGCTGGAGGCAAAAGGATATCGCACGGCTGTCCGCCAATCGGGGGGCGCGGCCGTTCCGCTCGCTCCGGGCGTGGTCAATCTGTCGCTGGTGATGCCTGTCGGAGCTGCCGACTTGAATCCCGAGCCGTTTTTCGCGCAAATGGTCGAGCTGATTCGCGCAGCGTTGGGCGACGATGGAGAGCGCATGAACAGCGGCGAGGTCGTAGGTTCCTATTGTCCAGGGACGTACGATCTTGCCATCGACGGCTATAAATTTTGCGGGATTGCCCAGCGGCGTTTGACACGCGCCGTTGCTGTGCAGGCGTTCATCAATGCAGAGGGCTGCGGGCGTGCGTACGGTGAGGTCGTCCAGTCCTTTTACGAGACGGCTGCCCAAGGAGCCTGTGTCGAGCAGTATCCGCAGGTGCAGCCTGAACGGATGGCAAGCCTGTCCGAGCTGGGCGTGCCGGGTGGAGCCGAATGGTTGGCCGCGCGAATACGCAAGGTGTTGCACGCACAGGCAGCATCTTCGTTTTCGGTGCTGGATGTCTGTCCGCCATGGCTTGCCCGGGAGGCGGAGAGCGCGCTCCATATGCTGCAAGGAAGACAGCGTCACCTGGTCGGTTCTTAAAGAACCGGCCTTTTTTATTTTCTGCCATCGACCAAGCCGGACAGATGCAGGTGCGGCCCAGTGAGAATGTGAGAAAAAATGAGACAAAATGGGACGCCCGTCTCAGTTTGTCTCACCTGCGAGGGACATGTCCCGGCAAAACGAGGCGGAAACATGGCGCAAATACGCGTTTTTGTCGGACAGGTCCAGGTTGGCACAAGGATTGCACATAGAAAAGGGCAAGAGCGATCGACCGGTCGTTCCAGACAAGTCACGATGGAGGAGGCGTATCTGATGAAAGTAATCCAGGCGGAAGAACAGGTGCTGTCCCGTGAACAGGCGAAATGGATGTACCGCAAAATGCTGGAGATCCGCAAATTCGAGGACGCGGTTCACGTGTTGTTCGGACAGGGCAAGCTGCCGGGCTTTGTTCACTTGTATGCGGGAGAAGAGGCGATTGCGGTTGGGCTGGGCGTACATCTGAACCAGCAGGACAGCATTACCAGCACGCACCGTGGTCACGGCCACTGCATTGCCAAAGAGTGCGACTTGAATGGAATGATGGCGGAGATTTACGGCAAGGCGACAGGGCTGTGCAAAGGCAAGGGCGGCTCGATGCACATCGCGGACCTGGACAAAGGGATGCTGGGGGCAAACGGCATCGTCGGAGGCGGATTCCCGCTGGCGTGTGGCTCGGCGTTGACAGCCAAGCTGAAAAAGACCAGTGCGGTCAGCGTATGTTTCTTTGGGGATGGCGCAAACAACCAGGGAACTTTCCACGAAGGCTTGAATCTGGCGGCGATCTGGAAGCTGCCTGTCGTGTTTGTGGCAGAAAACAACGGGTACGGAGAGGCGACGCCGTTTACATACGCCTCGAGCTGCACTCATATCGCCGATCGTGCAAGCGGTTACAATATGCCGGGCGTGCGAGTGGATGGCAAAGACGTACTCGCTGTTTACCGGGCGGCGGAGGAAGCAGTAGCCCGTGCGCGGCGCGGCGAAGGCCCTACCCTGATTGAATGTGTGACTTACCGCAACTACGGGCATTTCGAAGGGGATGCGCAAAAATACAAAAAAGAGAGCGACAAGCAGGAGCACTTGAACGAAAAAGATGCGATTGCGACGTTCCGCAATCATTTGACTGCATCGCAAACGCTCGCTGACGCGGAGCTGACAGAGATCGAGCAGTCGGTGGAAGCGGCGATTCAGGAGGCAATCCGCTTTGCCGAGGAAAGCCCGTATCCGAACGCCGAAGAGCTGCTGACAGACGTGTACGTGTCGTACTAAGAGAGGAGGATGGAGAACATGACGAGAAAAATCAGCTTTTCTGCCGCTGTAAACGAAGCGATGAAGCTGGCGATGAGAGCCGACGAGAACGTGATTTTGCTGGGCGAGGACGTGGCTGGCGGCGCGCAGGTGGACCATTTGCAGGACGATGAAGCGTGGGGCGGCGTGCTTGGCGTGACCAAAGGGCTTGTGCAGGAGTTCGGCCGCGAGCGCGTGCTGGATACGCCGATTACCGAAGCGGGCTACATCGGGGCGGCCATGGCGGCTGCGGCAACAGGAATGAGGCCGATTGCCGAGCTGATGTTCAACGATTTTATCGGAAGCTGCCTCGACATGGTGATGAATCAGGGAGCGAAATTCCGCTACATGTTCGGCGGCAAGGCGCAGGTTCCGATCACGATTCGCACGATGCACGGCGCCGGATTCCGGGCGGCAGCGCAGCACTCGCAGAGCCTGTACGCCATGTTCACGCACATCCCGGGCATCAAGGTAGTCGTGCCGTCCACGCCGTATGAGGCAAAAGGCTTGCTGCTCGCCGCCATCGAGGACAACGACCCGGTCATTTTCTTCGAGGACAAAACGCTGTATAACACCACAGGAGAAGTTCCGGAAGGCTACTACACGATCCCGCTCGGCGTAGCGGACATCAAGCGCGCGGGCAGCGACCTGACGATTGTCGCCATCGGCAAGCAGGTACAGACAGCGCTTGCGGCAGCCGACCAGTTGGCGAAGAAGGGAATCGAGGTCGAGGTAGTCGATCCGCGCACGCTGTCGCCGCTGGATGAGGATACGATTTTGGCTTCCGTCGCGAAGACGAATCGCCTGATCGTGATCGACGAGGCGAACCCGCGCTGCAGCATCGCCACCGATATCGCAGCGCTTGTGGCCGATAAAGGCTTCGACACGCTGGATGCGCCGATCAAACGGATCACAGCGCCACATACCCCTGTTCCGTTTTCTCCGGTGCTGGAGGATCTGTATCTGCCATCGCCGCAAAAGGTCATTCAGGTCGTGTCGGAAATGATCGGAGACGCTTCGATTACCGCCGTTTCCTGATCGACTGGGCAGCACCCGGCTGTCGGCAACGAGCAAATGCCGGGTGCTTTTTCGGCTGAACACAAGCGCATAGGCAAGGCAGGAGAGGAGAGAGCAAAATGGCAGAAAATATCATTATGCCCAAGCTGGGAATGGCAATGGTGGAAGGTACGGTTATCGCCTGGAAGAAGCGCGAGGGAGAGGCGGTAAAAAAAGGCGAGGGCATCGTCGACATCAGCTCGGAAAAAATTGAAATGGAAGTAGAGGCCGCTGCAGACGGCGTGCTGTTGAAAATCGAGGTTCCCGAGGGTGGCGTGGTCCCCTACGGCACCGTGCTTGGAGTGATCGGACAGCCAGGGGAACTGGCAGGGACGGCCTCTGTCGCCGCGTCGGCAAAAGCGACTGCCGAGTCGGCCGCTGCGCTGGCGGCTTCGGATGAGCAGCGGACAAAAGCAGGAGCGCCAGCGGCAACAACTGCAACTGCCGTACTGGATCGTCCGCGGGATGGGATCAAAATCTCGCCTGTAGCGCGCAAGATGGCAGAAGAAGCGGGCATTGACTACACAAAGCTGACGGGCACAGGGCCGCAGGGCAGAATCACCAAAGAAGATGTGGAGCGCTTCATTCAGGCTGGCGGGGAAAAAGAGACGAATGCGGCGGCACAAGTTGCTGGCGTGCAAACGAGCGTTGCACCTGTCGCGGGCAGCAGCGACCATGCGGCAGCGGCCGTGAACACAGCCGAAAAGCAGCCTGAGCGCATTCCTGTCTCCGGCATGCGCAAAGTCATTGCCGAGCGGATGTACCAGAGCCTGCAGCAAAGCGCCCAACTGACGATCACGATGCAGGCGGACATTACCGAGCTTTTGCAACTGAAGGAAAAGCTCTCGCCAGAAATGGAGCGCCGCTACCAGCTCAAGCTGTCCGTTACCGATTTGATTGCCAGGGCGGTCGTTCTGTCGCTTTTGCGGCACAAGCAGATGAACAGCGCGTATGTGGAAGACCGGATCGAGCTGTACGAAGAGGTTCATCTCGGAATCGCCGTCGCGCTGGAAAAAGGTCTGGTCGTCCCCGTCATTCGCCAGGCCGAGCAGAAGACGCTTGCCGAGCTGTCCAGCCAACTGAAATCCGTCAGCGCACGGGCAAGACAAAATCAGCTTGCGCCGGAAGAAATGAAAGGCTCTACCTTTACGATCACCAACCTGGGCAGCTATGGCGTAGACACCTTTACACCTGTGCTGAATCCGCCGGAAGCCGGGATATTGGGCGTAGGCGCGGCGAAGGACACGCCTGTATTTGTCGGCGACGAGCTGCAACGCCGCAGCATATTGCCGCTCTCCCTGACATTTGACCATCGGGTGCTCGACGGCGCTCCGGCTGCGGCGTTTTTGGCGACAGTCCGGTCTTACCTGGAAGAACCGCACAGCCTGCTGGTCTAGGGAGGGAAAAACATGTACGATATCGCGATTATCGGCGGAGGACCAGCGGGCTACGTGGCGGCAATTACGGCGGCGCGTGCCGGAAAGCAGGTTGTGCTGATCGAACAAAAGGAGCTGGGCGGCACCTGCCTGAACGAAGGTTGCATGCCGACCAAAGCGCTGCTGGAGTGCGCGGACACATATCAGCACGTCTTGCATGCAGGACGCTTCGGCATCGAAAGCCCTGTGGACCAGACGCGAGTCCAATGGGAGAAAGTGCACGCCTACAAGCAGGGCATCGTTCAAAAGTTGACTGGCGGCGTGCAGTACTTGATGAAGCGCAATCAGGTGCAGGTCATGCGAGGACGCGCGACGTTTCAAAACGAGCGCTCTTTGCGGGTAGAGACGGCAGACGGCACGAGCAGCGTAGAGGCAGAGAAATTTATTGTAGCGACCGGGGCGGAGCCAATCGCCCTTCCTTTTGCTCCATTCGACGGGGAGTGGATTTTGAACAGCAGTCACTGCCTGTCATTGGAAAAGGCTCCGCCCGTGCTGCTCATCGTGGGCGGGGGAGTGATCGGCTGCGAATTTGCTTCCGTTTACAGCAGAATGGGCAGCCAGGTCGTCATGGTGGAGCTGGCGGAGCAACTATTGCCGGGAGAAGACGCTGACATCGCGGCATTTCTGGAGCGCAGCTTGAAGCAGGAGGGCGTGCAGTTGCATCTGGGGAGCAGCGTGGAAGCACTGGATCGCACGGGCAGGCTGGCGCGCATCCGTACTCCGGAGGGGGTAAAGGAACTCAAGGCAGATGCCGTCCTGGTAGCGATCGGAAGAAAGCCGCGTCTGGACGGACTTTCGCTCGATCGAGCCGGGGTAAAAGCGACAGCGCGCGGGATCGAGGTAAACGAGCGCTTGCAGACGAGCCAGCCGCATATTTATGCCGCAGGTGATGCGCGCGGAACGATTCAGCTTGCCCACGTAGCTTTTCACGAAGGCGAGACTGCTGCTCGCAACGCATGCGGCGAGGAAGCCATGCTCAACCTGCGCGCTGTGCCTCGTTGCATTTATACATCGCCGGAGGTGGCTTCCGTCGGATTGACGGAGCGTCAGGCCAGAGAGCAATACGCAGGGCTGCTCGTCGGCGAGTTTTCTTTTTCGGCCAACGGCAAGGCGATGATTTTGCAGGAAGCCGCAGGCAAAGTAAAAGTGCTGGTGGAGCCGGCGTACCACGAGATCGTCGGCGTGACGTTGGTGGGGCCGCTGGCAACAGAGCTGATCGGGCAGGCGGCGCTTCTTTTGCATGCCGAAATGACGGCAGATGCCATGGAGAACTTTATCGCTCCGCATCCTACGCTTTCAGAGGCGCTGAACGAGGCCGTCCGCGGGGCATTGGGACATGCGATTCACGGATAGCGGAACAAAAGTCGATGACTGCAAGCGATGCAAAAATGTGAAACAGATAGCCCTCCACCGAGCCAAGGGAGGGCTATCTGTTTTTTATCGAGAAGAAGCAGCGTCAGTTGGTCGTGCTTGGCAGCAAGATGGTAAACCTCACGCGTTTTCCCCTGTTTTCTGCGTGTACTTCTCCATTATGGAATTGGATGATTTTTTTCGTGATGAATAACCCAAGTCCGAATTTTCCGTTCATCCCTTTGTAAAAATGGTTGAACAACTGATCTAGCTGTTCAGCTTCGATCGGGGGACCGTCGTTTTCCAGGATGATTTCCACGAGTTCTTTTTCTTGGACGAGAACGCGGTTCACCGATATCCAGATAGAAGATTTGGCAAAGCGCATATTGTTTTCCAAAATGTTCTCTAGTGCTACCGTAAGCTCTTCCTCGTTTCCCCAGACAAACACATTTTTCAACTGGTTGTGAATGACGATATTGTTTTGCACCAGTAAAAATCTCTCGATGAGATTGTGAACAATTGCTTGGACGTTCGTGGGCTTACATTCACTTTTTCTTTCTAATATATAGTCGAGACTGTTGAGGTACAGCAGTTTTTCTACCTTTTTTTCGAGATGCTTCGCTTCTTTAATAATGACAGCAACCGTCTCGTCAAAAGAGTCGTTCAAATAGATTCGATCCAAAAGCGCCTGGGAATAGCTGTGGATGACCATGATAGGTGTTTTCAAATCATGGGAAACGCTTTGTAAAAAAATTTCTTCCTCCATCTCCATTTTCTTGAGCGATTCTTGCATCATGTTAATAGAGGAAGCCAGTTTGCCGAATTCGTCTCCGCGATTTAGATCAATCGGTTCTTCCCACTCCTTGTTTGCAATTTTGCGAACCTTCTTTTCCAAGTAGCGCAATGGCTCGGTAATTTTATTCGAGATAAACTTGGCTATGCAGATGTTGATGATAGAGAGTATGACGAGAAGCCGAACGAGATTGATTAGGACATCGACCGAGACATATGTGACGAGTACAACCGTGATGATCCCCGTAATAAAAGTGAGAAAAGCGGTCATGATTACCCATATTTGGAGTCCAAACGGTTTGTCTCTCATCCATTCACCAGCCTATACCTGTAACCGTAGCCATAGACAGTTTCTATGGACAGCTTTGGCATTTTTTTTCGTATGCGCCGCACAGTATCGTCGACTACACGATCAGAGCCATAATAGTTTTTGTCCCACAATCGTTCCAAAATTTGTTCCCGAGAGAACACACGATTTGGATGGTCAATGAAAAACAGCAATAGCTCAAACTCCTTGCTGGTCAGGGATATGGAAACACCTTCGTGATGAATGGTGTGGTTTTCGCGGTGAATGGTATAGTCGTTTATTTTGTTTATAGCGTGCCGATGAGGCTTTGTGCCGTTTTTGCGTTCCAGCAGCTTTTGCGTTTTCAAGATCAGTTCTCGCGGTAAAAATGGTTTGGAGATGTAGTCGTCGCAGCCTAGTTCCAGACCGACAACCCGGTCGATTTCCTGGTTTTTGGCAGAGATAAAGATCACAGGAATATCCGGGTGGATTGCTTTGATCTCTTTGAATAAGGTGTATCCGGTCGTATCGGGCAGCATAATGTCCAAGATCCAGAGGTCAGGTGTCTCCCGGATTTTTTGCTGGGCACAGAAGCCGTCCAGAAATGCTTCCACGGTATAGCCTGCGTTTTCCAGATACTTCTGCAAGATGGAGTTTAAATCCTGATTATCTTCAACTAAAAAGACGGTGTACGCCATCTGCAAAAACTCCCCCTCACGATGTAATACATACTATTATACCGGAATGGAGCAAACCTCTGAATTCAAGAGAATCCAGAGGTTGAAAAAGAGAAGCGAGCTACAGAACCTTGTTCAGGAACTCCCGCGTTCTTTCTTGTTGGGTGTGGAAAAACATCTGTTCAGGCGTGCCTTCTTCTACAACAATTCCTTGATCCATAAACAGGATTCGATCAGCTACCTCTTTGGCAAAACCCATTTCGTGTGTGACGATCACCATCGTCATTCCTTCCTGGGCCAAGTCTTTCATCACTTGCAAAACTTCCCCGACCATTTCGGGATCGAGTGCTGATGTAGGCTCATCAAACAGCATGATTTCCGGCTCCATAGCCAAAGCTCTTGCAATCGCCACCCTTTGCTGCTGACCGCCAGACAGATTTCGCGGGTAGACATCTGCTTTTTCTAGAAGACCTACTTTCGCAAGCAGGGCTTTTCCTTTTTCAACGGCAGATGCTGTACTGTATTTTTTGATCTTAATCAGGCCCAGCGTAATGTTTTCCAATGATGTTTTGTGCGGGAAGAGATTAAATTGCTGAAATACCATTCCGGCTTTTTGCCGAAGGGCGTTAATATTTGTTTGCTTATCCATAATGTTGATCCCGTCGATGATGATCTCACCGGCTGTAGGTTCTTCAAGAAGATTCATGCATCGGAGAAAAGTAGACTTGCCGGAGCCCGAGGGGCCGATGACACATACGACCTCTTTGCGTTTGATATGGGCGTTGATGTTCTTGAGTACATGGAGATTCCCGAATGATTTTGCCAACTGATTCACCTGAATCATCGTGCCGCCAACCTCCTTTCCAGCCAATGGGAGAACCATGTGAGCACATAGATCAGAACCCAGTAAATGACGGCAACTGTACCTAAAAACTCGAAAGCTTTGAAGTTTACCGCATAAATTGTCTGAGCCGTGAATGTAAGCTCCGCAATTCCGATGGTGGCAAGCAGTGACGTATCTTTAATGCTGATAATGAACTGGTTGACGATTGCGGGGATCATTCGCTTGATTGCTTGCGGCATGATAATGTATGCCATTGTTTGGCCATGGGTAAAGCCGATGGCTCGGCCTGCCTCCATTTGGCCCTTGTCGATGGATTCTATGCCGGCGCGAAATATTTCTACCAAATACGCCCCTGCATTAAGACTGAGAACGAAGATGCCGGCAGACACCGCATCGGTAGCTCGTCCAAACAGTAGTGGAAACACGCCGAAGTAAAAGAAAATAACTTGTACATACAGCGGGGTGCCCCGAATGATGCTTACATAGACTTTCGCAATCATTTGTAGCGACTTTCGCTTCGATACACGCAAGAGGCCGAAGAAAAGTCCGAGAACAGTGGCAAAAAGCAAAGAAAGAAAAGCTACTTTTATCGTATTCTCAAGCCCTTTCAGCAAAAGGGGAGATGCGTCTGCAATCAGGTTTAATGTGTCCATGCTTCGCTTCCTTTCCTGAAAGAAATAAGGTGCAATCTGCACCCGTTAGTTTGAACCGAAGTATTTATCGTATAATTTTTGATACTCGCCGTTTTCTTTCATTTCTTTCAGGTGTTTGTTGAATTTTTCCAGAATGTCTTCTTTTCCTTTTGCAATGGCGATCCCGTATTCTTCACCTGTCAATTTGTCTCCAACGATTTTCAAGTTGGTAGCTGTTCCGGATTTGATTTTATTGGCGACAAAAGGGAAGTCGTTAATCAGCACATCGGAGCCTCCCGCTTCCACGTCCATATAGAGTGTGGCTTCATCTTCCAAAATCTTTACTTTGGCGCCTTTTTCTTTGGCGAGCTCGTTTGCTTTTTCAAGTCCGGATGTTCCTTGTTTGGCGACGATTGTCTTGTCCTTCAAGTCATCGACGGAGTTGATCGGGCTATCTTTTTTCACTACCATCACAAGGCCGGAATCAAAATAGGGGTCGGTAAAATTCGTCACTGCCTTACGATCGTCACGAATGGTGATTGAAGCTGCAGCGCCATCAACCTGTTTCGCTTGCAAGGCAGGGATAATTCCGTTGAATTTCATCTCTTTCCACTCTACTTTGAGGTTTTCTTTCGCAGCGAGTGACTCAACGAGTTCAATATCAAATCCGGTCAGTTTGCCGGAGCTGTCTCGGGAACTGAAAGCGCCTCCATCTGGAGCGACGGCAAAAATGAGAGTATTGTTTGCGCTGCCCCCGGTCTCTTGGGCTCCGCACCCTACCAATCCAATGGCTGTCAAACAGCTTACTACGAAGGAAATCCAATGTTTACGACGAAGCATAAAAACCCTCCTCTTTGAAAAAAGATACGTACTTTGTGCCTATATCATAAAAAAATAATGTAAAATAAATTTCAAAGAAATGTGTGAAAATTCGTGAAAGGTTTGGTCGTCTTGATAGAGAAAATGGCAAACTCCATCGTCAACATCCTTTGGGATATCCCCATGCCTTTTGCTATTCTTTTCGCGGGCTTCTTTTTTACGGTGGATAATCGGTTTTTTCAGCTTCGTCAGCTTTTGCATATATTTCGCCACATTTGGGGCTCCACTCGCCAAAAAACGGAAAAAACAAGCCAACGAGGAGGACTGCCTTCTTACATCGCCGGAAATATTGCCCTTGGCTGTCTGGTAGGGGTTGGATGTATAGGCGGGGTGGCTACAGCCATCTCCATCGGCGGTCCGGGAGCGGTATTTTGGATGTGGGTTGCCTCCGCAGTCGGGATGATTATCAAAATGGTAGAAGTAACTTTATCCGTCTATTACAGAACGAGAGACGAGGATGGGCAATTCATCGGGGGGGCGACTGTTTACATCGAAAAAGGTATCGGTGAAGAAATGAATGTAAAAAATTGGATGTTTCTGGTCGTGTTGTTTGTGATTGGCATGATCGCGCCCATTTTTCTCTCGATCCAAAACTACGTGGCTTCCGTCGCTATCAGCACCACGTTTCATATGAACATTCTTGGCGTATCCTTTTTGTTTGCGCTTTTGGTTTATTTCATCATTGTGCGCGGCATTCCGTATTTGGCAAGGATATTTTTATTCATAGTGCCGTTCATGATCGTGGCTTATCTTGCTTTAGGTTTCCTGATTATTTTGATGAACGTGGAAAAAGTCATCCCGACCCTGGAATTGATTATTCGGCACGCCTTTTATGGCTCGGCCGCCATCGGTGGTTTCACGGGAGCAACCTTGGCCCAGGTCATTACGATCGGGGTATCCCAGGCAGTGTACACCAGCGAATTCGGCTGGGGCACTACACCGATTGTTCATTCGACGGCCAATGTCGACCATCCGGTAAAGCAAGGGCTGTGGGGTGGTTTTGAGGTGTTTTTTACAAGCATTGTGATTTGTGGAATTACGGCTTTCGTGGTGATTTTGTCTGATGATTGGGTTTCCGGACGAACGGGGATTGAACTGGCTTTGCATTCGTTTGAACAAACATTGGGGTTAGCGGGCAAATACATGGTGACGGTCATCATTTTCTTGTTTGCACTAACGTCGGCAAGCGGCTGGTATGTGAGCAGGGAAATAATGGTAAAACACCTGCTGAATAAAAAGAAGGTCGCTAAAAAACATGTACTGAAATATTTGAAGATATTTTGCGCATTTCCCGAATTTCTCTTTGTCGTCTATGTCGTCACTTTTCACTTTCCCGACAAGGATGTATGGTTGATGACAGGCATCATGACTGCTGTACCTACCTTTATCAACATATTTTTCCTGCTGGTTCTCAGCCATCAGTTTAAAAAGCTGTTGCAAGATTACAAAGCCAGATATTTGAACATCGGGCAGATTGACGAAGATGTCCGACTGTTTTATGAAGATAAGGGAATGGCCAGCGCTACAAAGACAATTGAGTGAGCGATCACATAATTTTTTGATTTTTCTCCAGAATTTTTCCCCTAAAATCGGTCACATAAGATCAGCAGATGAAGGAGAAATGGAATGTGACGAAGCCTCTCATTGGTTGTACAACCTATTACGTCAGTGCCTTTGAGGAAAGCAAACATCGATTTGTCATTGCCCAGGACCACTTTATGTCAGCGATAGACGATCCTGAGAGTATTCATCGTGCAGGCGGAATACCTGTACCGATTCCACTCATTGATGATGACAGTTATCTGGAGTCGCTATTGGATCGTCTCGATGGCCTGATGTTTATTGGCGGGAGCGACATTAGCCCAAGCTTCTACGGGCAGCCGTATAAAAAAGGTCTTGGTCAGATCAATCCGGCCAGGGACCAGTTTGAATGGAAGCTGCTGGACAAAGCGGTAAAAAGAAAGATGCCGATATTCGGGATATGTCGCGGACTTCAACTTCTGAATGTGTATTTTGGCGGGACGCTCGTGCAAGACATTGAGCGAGGCTATTCCACGGAGATCAACCACGCCGGGTATATAGGGCCAAAATCCAGTATTGCTCACAAGGTAAAGCTTTCAAAGGAGCATGTTCTTTATCGTTGTTTTGGCAAGGAGGAGCTGGACGTCAACAGCTTTCATCATCAGGTGATCGAAAGACTCGGAGAAGGTCTGGAAGCGATTGCAACCGCAGAGGATGGCATCATTGAGGCGATTGTACATCCGCAGTATCCATTTTTACTGGCTGTTCAGTGGCATCCCGAGATGATGTTTCAGACAGATGAGGAACAACTGAAGCTGTTTATGCTATTTATCGAGTCCGCCAAGAAGAAGCGAATAGACATGGATAACCTTTGTACCTCTGCCAACCGTTAAGAAATTGGGCGGCAAGACATGTATCCAACGGGCATTTGTGTTAAAATGAGCCGTAATTGGATGGAGGTATGAAATGCATGAGTAAATTGCCAAATTGCCCGAAATGTAATTCCGAGTACACGTACGAGGATGGAAGCATGCTGATCTGCCCGGAATGCAGCCACGAGTGGACACTGCAAGCAGAAGCCGAGGACAGCGGCGAAAAAGTAATCAAGGACGCGAACGGCAACATCCTGCAAGACGGCGATACCGTAACGGTCATCAAAGACCTGAAAGTAAAAGGAACCTCGCTGGTCGTGAAAATCGGGACGAAGGTCAAAAATATTCGCCTGGTGGACGGCGACCACGATATCGATTGCAAGATCGACGGGTTCGGCGCGATGAAACTGAAGTCAGAGTTTGTGAAAAAGGTATAGAAACGCGAGGCCAGCTTCTCCAGAGAAGCTGGTTTTTTCTCATCATTTGCGAATTGCTGTTCCATTCAGATAAAATACACCTATCAAATTCCAGTCGCCTATGCGAAATATTGGGATCTGACAGATGCCAGCGGGGCGCGGAGTGGCGAATTTTTTTATCCGCAAAGACGACTTGGCAAGGCTCAATTTTTCTCGCGTCTTCTATACGTGGGATTGCCTGTAGACGGCAGGCTTTCGTGACCCGTATCCGGGAAGGAGTAGGGAAATGCGAATCATCCGAATCGCACAGGAGCATCGAGCAGATTCCATATTTGGCTGCTGGTTCAGGCGACAAAGGGGTTATCCCGAGCTGGCTTCCGATCTTTTTCGGGGAAATGGCGCACATGCCGAATGGATGCGATGCTGTGATCGTGACATCTGATTTGCAGGGAGTAACAGAGGCTGAAAGCAAAGAGCAGGCATTGCTTGGGGAAGTTCTTCCGGCCTTTGTCACGTTGCTCTTGCAAATCGAAAAGCCGTCGGTACGTCCAGAGCGCACGCTTGTCTTGCTGTGCGGGGATTTGTATGCGGATCCGCTGAAACGAGGGAGTAGCGGCGATCCTTTAGCTGTATGGACGGCTTTTCAACGCGAGTTCGGGCATGTAGTCGGGGTGGCGGGCAATCACGATTTGCGGGCATATAAAAAGTGGTTGAGCAACGTTTCCCGTTGCCAACCACTTTTTTCAATTGGAACGGTTAAGGAAAGTCAGAACAACTACGACACGCATAGCTTGTTCCGGTTTTGGGTGTTACTTCGCGGTAGTAGCAGCAACGCGCAACTGCTCGTTTTTCATCAGAAGTGTGGAGAAGTTTTGAATAGAGGCAGAAAACGGTTTTTTCAGCCCTTTTTTGTTAAGAGAAGGGATCATAACCATGAGTACGTCCTCCTTTCTTATAGAAAGCAGAGCGTAAATTCGGCGTAGTCCTCGTCGCTGATACAACGTCTAAACTGGACAGTCAAACCGGGGACGATTGTGCGCATTCCCGATCTGGAAAATACGGTTCGGGCAGGCGCCATCTACTATTTGCCCGGCAAGGTTTTGGCCGAAATGGACGATGGCAGCAAGAGCTGGGAAGTCGTGAAGTGGGAGCAGAAGGCAGACACGACAAAGACCGGAACGTTCCGTTTTCATGGAAAAGTGAGCGGATACGGGCAGGGTGTTACGTTGACCTTGCACATTTATGCGCCGTTTGGCAAGCCAGTCAAGCTGCACGAGGGAACCATGCTGTTTGACCAAGGCTTCGAGCTGAACATGGGCGCGAATCAGATTCCGGAGAATGCGACTGTGACGATAACCGAAGCGGAACCGGGAACGGCGCTGACGCAGGCAGGGCTCGTCCTGCGCTTTGATTTTGCCGGAATCGAACTGACGCGGCCTGTCAGTTGTCATATGCGCTGGAAGCGGAAGAGGACGCAAGTGACGTGGGAGTCTTTTACGAGCGGTCCGCTGACCGTTGGGAATACGTACACAGCACGAGCGTGTCTGGCGGCAGAGCGGTCGCGAGCGTAGAGCATTTCTCACGTATGGCGTGTTTCACGCTCCGCAAGTATCGCCAGTGATCCCGTCGCCAAAAGCGGGACTGGTTGATCGCACCCCTGACATTGCGCTGCAGACAGAGACGCCGGGCGCGACGATTTACTACCGGGACGGCGGCGAGTACGTGCGCTACCAATCCGGCGCGTCGATCCGGCCGTCCGATGGAGCGATCGAGGCGTATGCCACGGCTGACAACATGCGGGACAGCGAGGTGGCAAAGTACGCCTACACGACAGTGTCCGCGAGCGTCAAAGACAGCCAGCATGTAGAGATCGCTTTTTCCGAACCGGTTCAAAGCGGCTCGGGAGCGGGGATTACTTTGCAAAATGGCCGATCCTACCGTTTTGACATTCCGGCTGCAAGCGGCGGGCAAGCGCTTGGCGTTGCCAGCGGGACGCAGACGTCAGCGCGCACCGTTTTACTGACGCTGGCAGTTGATACTTCGACGATGCTGCAAAACGCGTTTGTCGTCAGATTCTACGACGAAGCTGGCAGCTATGCGGCGCAGAGCAATTCGTTCCTGCTTGGCTACGTGCCGACACCGCCTGACCCGGAGCCTGAGCCGGAGGTCGAGACGATCGGACTGGAGATCGGCGAGGACGGTTCGGTCTATATCAGATGGGCGCAAGTGGCTGGGGCAGCAAACTACGAGCTTTGCCTGACCGGAAAAGGGTGCGAGACGCTTTTGCAGCCTGACAATGACGATCAATTGGAATACGTATTCGCAGACTTTGAATATTTGGTCAAATATACAGCGACAGTTACCGCCTATAACGCCGCTCATCAAGTGATCGCGGAAGGCAGCGAGTCTTTCAGGGTCGTGGCAGAGCCGGTAGGGATGACGGTGGAAGCAACGGCCGACGGATTGTCCATCGCCGTCACCTGGGATGAAGTGAGCGTGGCCGATGTGTATGTGGTTTGCCTGGCATCTGTCCCAGACTCCTGCGTAGAGGTTCGCAATGGCCTGGCACATACTTTTGCAGATTTGCCGGCTGGTTCCTATGAAGTGACTGTGCTGGCAAAGGATGAATTTGACCAGACTGTCGGCCAAGGCTCGGATGGCGTCACCATTGCAGATCCAGACCCAGCTCCGCTACCGCCACCTCCTGACGATCCAGGGCCAAGTCCACTGGTGTCATCGGGGTGACGAAGGGAGCAGGCTTGTTTGCGGTTGTCGTCATCATTCTTTTTCCCCATGCTTCGCCGCTGCTGCTGCCGGTTTTTGCCTTTCTGGGGGCACTTGCCGTTGCGGTCGCGCTGATCGCGTTTGCCCAAAAAAGCGGGGCGCAGCCTGGCACGTTTGCCCTCGTCGGACTGGGCGTCGGGGCGGTTTGCCAGGCGTTGACGGAGTTTATTTTGGTCAAATACCCGCTGCAAGCCAACGATTCGCTCGTCTGGCTGGCGGGAAGCCTGTGGGGAAAGGGCTGGGATGAAGTTTACGGCTTGCTGCCATGGCTGTGCGTGCTGATCCCTGCCGCATTCGCCCTGTATCGGAAGCTCGACATTATCAGCCTCGACGAAAACAGCTTGATGGGGCTTGGCCTGAAGGTCAGCCAGACCCGCTACGTACTGCTGCTCGCGGTGGCACTGGCCGGAGCGTGTGTCGCTGCGATTGGCTCGATTGGCTTTGTCGGCTTGCTGGCACCGCAAATGGCACGAAAGCTGTTCGGTAACCAGCACCGGATTTTGTTGCCGGGCGCAGCGATTATTGGCGCGCTGATTTTGGTGATTGCAGACGCGATCGGGCGGGGAGTGAATCCGCCTGTCGAGATTCCCGCGGGGATTTTGACCGCGATCATTGGAGTCCCGTACTTCTTGTATCTGGTGCGGGTTGAGAAGAAAAAGGCATAGCGCTTGCGAACCCGTTTGGAAAAAGGAAGCCACCCGTTCTGCATGTCTGGCAGGGCAGGTGGCTTTTGGCGCAGGGCGAGGGCAGCGCGGCGGCTGGACAGGCCAAACATAAAATGACAGGCAGCGGCTCATGCTACTACTGGCAGCTTCCTTCCTGCTTATTTCCTTTTATGGTAGACTGTCATGGAAGTATCAGATGGCCCTCATTCCTCCAAAATTAGGTGGTACATGCATGCGTTCCATATGGCAGATTTACAAAACGGACTGGATCAACATATTCAAAGTACCGACGGGAATTTTCCTCATTGTCGCGATCATCTTGCTCCCATGCCTGTACGATTGGGTCAACATCAAGTCGGTCTGGGACCCGTACGCCAATACGCAAGGCGTAAAAGTGGCGGTAACGAGCGAGGACCAGGGCGCGACGGTCATGGACAAGCAGATCAACATCGGGGACGAGCTGCTAAAGAGCTTGCAGCACAACGATAAGCTGGGCTGGACCTTCGTGACGAAGGAGGAGGCCGAGCGCGGCGTGGATCGGGGCGATTACTACGCCAGCATCCTGATTCCGGCCGACTTTTCCGAGAAAATTACCGGGATCGTCAACGGCAGACTGGACAGGCCCGAAGTGATCTATACGGTCAACGAAAAAGTCAACGCCGTGGCTCCCAAAATCACCTCTTCCGGCGTCTCGGCCATCGCCAAGCAGATCAACGAAAGCTTCACGGAAGAGGTCAGCGAGGCTCTGCTGACAAAGCTGACGGAAATCGGTGTGAAGCTCGAGGAGCAACTGCCGACCATTCGCCGAATCGAGAGCGGTATTTTTGAACTGGAGAAAAAGCTGCCCGAGATTCATGCAGCGGGGCAAAAGGTGCTGGAGATTGAAAAGAAGCTGCCGGAAATTCACGAGAAGGCGCAAATCATCCCGGAAGTGGAAAAGCGCCTCCCGGAAATCAACCAGGCGGCCGATGCCGTGCTGAAAGTCCAGCAAAACTGGCCGCGAATCAACGAAGCCGCATCGGTTATCATCGGCATGGAAGACAAGCTGCCGACAATCGAGCAGGCGGTTGGGCGCATTGCCGAGCTCGATCAAAACTTCGGCAAAGTCGCAAGCGCGGTCACCACGGCCACAGAGAAGGCCAGTCAGGCAATTGAGATTGTTTCGGCGGCTCAAAACGCCCTGCCGCGCATTGCCGAGCTGACGGACAAAGGAGCCGATTTGGCCGATCAACTGAATCGGTTTTTTGCAACCCATGACGGCGCATGGGACACAATCGCGCCGCTGATTAAGCAAAATCTCCTGCTGGCCCAGCAAGCTGCCGATGCGCTTGCGCAGCTTACAGACAGGCTTTTGCAGCTCAATCCGGAGCGCTTGCCGACAGCAGAAGAGGTTCATGCCGTCCAGGACAGGCTGTCCCGAGTCGTGCGCGTGCTGGAACATACCGCAGCGCTGGTCGACAAGCTGAACGGCTACATCCCCGGACAGCCGCTGGACCGTTTGTCAGAGCGGCTGCACGGGCTCGAGGACAGGATGAATCGGCAAATCGAAATTCTCGGCACGATTGCAGACGCGCTGGAAAACGGGAAAAAGCCAGCGCGAGACTTGGTCGAGAGCCTGAACGAACTGTCGAAAAACACGAGCGCGGAACTGGGCGATATTCTCGGGCGCTACGATAGCGAAATCGTTCCGAAAATCGAGGAAGGCATTGAAAAGCTGAAGACGATCACGGGAACGTCCGCCGAGCTTTTGCACAAAGCGCAGGAAAAGCTCCCGGACATCGAGGCGATTCTCAAGGAAACGAAGGCGGGGCTGGAGCTGGGCCTGGCAGAGCTGAAACGAATCGAGCAGGAGCTGCCGCAAATTCAGGCGCGGGTTCACGAGTTGGCGCAAACGCTGCAAGCGAAGTCGGACGCTTTTGCCAAAGCGATTCGCACGGCGGCTCCGTTCTTGAAGGAAAACTTGCCAGCCATCGGGCAAAAGCTCGACCAGGCGGCGGCATTCATTCGCAACGATTTGCCGCAGGCAGAAGCGGAACTTGTGAAGCTGGCTGATTTCGTGCGCAACAAGCTGCCGGAGGTGGAGAACGGCGTCCACAGAGTGGCGGCGCTGGTTCGCGACGATTTGCCCAAGCTGGAGAGCGCGATTTCGCAGGCGGCAGACAAGCTGAGAGAGGTAGAGGCGAACAACAACTTCGCCGATCTCGCCAAGCTTTTGCGCGGGGATATTCAAAAAGAGAGCGAATTTCTCGCCAGCCCGGTGCAGATCAAGGAAAACCGCAAATACCCGATCCCGAACTACGGCTCGGCGATGTCTCCGTTTTACGGCGTCCTGTCGCTATGGGTCGGGGCGACGTTGCTGATTTCCCTGCTCAAGCCGGATGCGGAAAATCCGGATGGCCGCTACAAGCCGTACCAGCTTTATTTGGGGCGTTTGGGCACGTTTGTGACGATCGGTCTGCTTCAGGCATTGTGCATTACGCTTGGAGACATTTACATTCTGGAAGCTTATGTTGCGGATAAAGTTCCGTTTGTGCTTTTCGCGATGCTCGTCAGCATGGTATTCGTCACGATCACGTACACGCTGCTGTCCGTATTCGGCAACGTGGGCAAAGGCATCGCGATCATTTTCATGGTGTTCCAGTTTTCCAGCTCGGGCGGGACGTTCCCGATCAGCATGACCGCTCCCTTTTTCCAGGCATTGAATCCGTTCATGCCGTTCACCTACGCGATCAGCCTGCTGCGTGAGGGCGTAGGCGGGGTGCTGTGGGAGACGGCGACCCGGGACATTCTCTTTCTGTTCGGCTTCATCGGAATCAGCCTGTTCATCGCGCTCGCCCTGAAGCGTCCGTTGAGCGGCCTGATTCAAAAATCGATGGAGAATGCCAAGAAGACAAAAATTATCGGGTAAGCCATCAGTAACCAGCCAATCATCGTTATTGGCTGGTTTTTTCGTGTGCGTTCAGTCGGATTACCCAATTTTTAGGAAAGAATCCAATTGTTAATTTTCTGAATCGGTGGTATATTCGAGACAAACTAAATACGTGTACAAACAGGTGCAGATAAATTCACCATCTTTTATCTGCTTAAAAGGGAAGTTCGGTTAGAATCCGACGCTGTCCCGCAACTGTAATTGGGAGCGATTCGAAGATGCCACTGTTTTCGCCAGCCGAAAATGGGAAGGTTCGAAAAGCGATGAACATAAGCCAGGAGACCTGCCTGTTTGAGCACAACATCAATACCTACGAGGATAGGGGGTGTTAAGTGCGAAATGGATAGGCGTGTTTTTGATTTGGACAATCAGCATGCTTATTTGAGTATTCATTCGCCTCTTAACAACTTCTGCGGAAGTTGTTTCAGATTGGAGACAAACCCCTTTCGATCACAAGCCGTATGGAAACTGTAGGCAAAGACACGCTCTTTTTCTCCTTTTACAAACAATCCGCACTCGGGATCAGTCGTACTGACCTTCCCCTCCTTCTGTGAGCTTCTGTCTTTTTTTTCGAGTGGTTTCTTCCCATGTGCGATTCGATCTTGATTGATCTCGTCGTCCAGCAGTTCCTGATACTTTTTGCTTTGCTCTTGCACGATCTCTTTGAGGTATTTGTTCTTGTTCGCGTTGGCTTTTACATGTGTGGCATCAATGAAAAGCACTTCCGGCTCCACGAATCCATGGCTGACGGCCTCTTCCAGAATGCGAGCGAAGATTGTCTCAAACAAATTGCTATCGCGGAAGCGGCGAACGTAGTTCTTACCCAGTGTCGAGAAGTGGGGAATAGGTTGACTGGAGTCATAGCCGATGAACCATCGATAGGCGACATTGGTTTCGATTTCTTTTATGGTCTGACGCATAGAACGTATCCCAAAGATACACTGAATAAACGCAATTTTGATAAGCACGACCGGATCAATACTGGGTCTTCCGTTATCTTCACAATACAGATCTTGAACGAGATTGTAGACGAAACGAAAGTCGATTGCGTTTTCGATTTTCCGTACAAGATGATCTTGCGGAACAAGTTCGTCCAAAGAGACGAACGAAACTTGAGTCCGTCCTTCGTAGCCTGTCTTTCGCAACAACCGTAATCACTTCCATAAGGTACATCTTATACAATTATAACATATTAACGCGGTGAATAAATGGAGATACTTGACAAAATAAAAACTGCCGGCAGGTACTTTGTCGACAATCTGAGACAGCTTGAAAAGCTGTCTTTTTTTGCTGAGCAGTTGCGATGCTGCATGAACACGTGTGTGGTGGATAAAATCTCAGCTTTCTGGGCATTCGTTGTTCTGGCAAGCTTTATTTTCTATAATGAGAGTAAAAAACAGGATTCAGAGACAACCGTGAAGGCAGACACGGCTTTTGGGACAAGGCAGATTTTACGGGCGGGCAAGCAAGCGGGAGCGGCGACAGCAGCCTGAGGCCAAAAGGAGGCGGACGAATGAATAATGAAGAGAGCCGGGCGCGATGGATGAGCCGCGTGCTGGAAGGCATTGTGGAGACGTCGCGCGATCATCTGCTCATCACGGACCCGGAAGGCTACATTCAGCTAGTCGGGGATTCGTCCTACGAAATGTACGGGATCGGCAAAGACGAGCTGTTGGGCAAAAACGTCATCGAGCTGGAAAAAGAAAAAGTATTTTCGCCTTCCGTCACGCGCAAGGTCATGGATACGAAGACCCCGCAGACGATGATGCAGGAAATCCCCGGGGGCCGCAAGCTGATGGTGACGGCCTATCCGTTGTGGAATGCCGATGGGAGCATGCATTCGGTCATCAGCTATTCGCACGATTTGACGGAAATTTTGGAATTGAAGCGTCGCTACGAGAGCCTGACCGAGCAATTGAAGCAGTTTGAATCAGAAATCGAGGAGCTGCGTGAGAAAAATCAGGATGGCTTCGTGGCTGTCAGTCAGCCGATGCGCGACATTGACCGCCTCATCAAAAAGGTGGCGATGGTCGACTCGACCGTGCTCATTCTGGGGGAATCGGGTGTCGGCAAAAACGTGATCGCGCGCGAGATTCACCGCAACAGCCGCCGCTTTGGCGGACAGTTCGTGGAAATCAACTGCGGGTCGATTCCGGAAGGGCTGCTGGAGTCGGAGCTGTTTGGCTACGAGGCAGGCGCGTTTACGGGCGCAGGCAAGCAGGGCAAACAAGGGATTATCGAGATGGCGAATCAGGGGACGCTGCTTTTGGACGAACTGGGAGAGCTGCCGCTGACTTTGCAGGCCAAGCTGCTGAAGGTAATTCAGGAAAAACGGCTGCAGCGAGTGGGCAGCATGCAGTACCGGGACGTGGATTTTCGCCTGATTGCCGCGACCAACCGCGACCTGGAGAAGATGGTCAAGGAAGGCAAGTTTCGCCAGGACCTGTATTTCCGGCTGAACGTCGTGCCGATTCATGTGCCCGCCCTGCGCAATCGGCCAGAGGATATTGCCGCGCTGTTGAAGCTTGTCGTGCGCACGCTCAATGAGCGGTACGGAATGAACAAGCGGCTTGATGCAGCGGCGACCCACGCCTTGATGCAGTACGCCTGGCCGGGGAACGTGCGGGAGCTGGAAAACGTCCTGGAGCGGATGGTCGTGACGGCGGACGAAGACGTGATTACGCCCCAGCACCTGCCTGCCGAAATCCGGGCGGTCGGAGAGGAGCAGGCAGCGATGGAGCCGAGTGTAGCGGCATCGAGAATGTCGCTGCGGGATGCGCTGGAGCAGGTGGAGGAAAAATGGCTGCGCCATGCGGCAGAGCGCTGCCGGACGACAGCAGAGATGGCGGAGTTTCTCGGCATCAGCCAGCCGTCTGTCGTGCGCAAGCTGCAAAAATACCGGATTCGTTCCACTTGATTCAAAAATGAATTTTTCATTCAAAAATGAATCGGGAATTTCGTGGTCTTCAATTCATTTTTGAATAAACGTACACCGCGCGCGTGCGGCAAATGCGCTTCCGGCAAGCTTTTTCGCTTGGCACGAGTATTGCTACATATCGTCAGCGAAGGCATCACCTTGCTGTTATCAATCTCATACGAGGAGAGATCACGATATGTCCAAACAACGCAAATTCGTCAATGTAGCCGCTGGTGTACCTGGTCCGAAGGGGTCCGCCCTGATCGAGAAAAGAAAACAGTTTGTGCCAAAAGGCATCGGCAACAACACCCCGGTTTTTGTAGAGACAGCCTCCGGCGCGCTCGTGACAGACGTAGATGGCAACACGTTCATTGATCTGGCAGGCGCGATCGGCACTTTGAACGCAGGGCATTGTCCGCAGGAAGTAGTCGACGCGGTCAAAGAGCAACTGGACAAATACATCCATCCTTGCTTCCACGTAGGCATGTACGAGCCGTATGTGGCACTGGCGGAAAAGCTCGCCGAAATCACGCCAGGCAGCTTCGAAAAGAAAACGATGTTTGCCAACAGCGGAGCGGAAGCGGTGGAAAACGCCGTGAAAATCGCCCGCAAATACACCGGACGTCCCGGTATCGTATCGTTTAGCCGCGGCTTCCACGGACGCACACTGCTCGGCATGTCGCTGACCTCCAAAGTGAAGCCGTACAAATTCGAGATGGGGCCGTTCGCGCCAGCTACCTACAAGGCGCAATTCCCTTATCCGCTGAACAAGCCTGCTTCCATGACAGAGGATGAGTACGCGCAATTTTGCGTGCGCCAATTCGAAGACTTCCTCCTGACAGAAGTCGCGCCGGAAGAAGTCGCGGCTGTCATCATGGAGCCGATCCAGGGCGAAGGCGGCTTCATCGTGCCGCCAGTAGCATTCGTACAAGGCGTCTTCCAAATTTGCAAAAAGCACAATATCTTGTTCATTTCCGATGAAATTCAAACAGGCTTCGGCCGGACCGGAGCGATGTTCGCTTCGACTCACTTCGGAATCGAGCCTGATATCATTACGATGTCGAAGTCGCTTGCGGCTGGCTTGCCAATCTCTGCTGTGACAGGTCGCGCAGAGATCATGGACGCGCCAAATCCGGGGGAAATCGGCGGCACTTACGGCGGCAGCCCGCTCGGTTGCGTAGCGGCGCTCGCTGTGATCGAAAAAATGGAGCGCGAAAATTTGTCCGGGCGCGCAAAAGAGATCGGCAAGGCGATCAAGACGCATTTCCAGGCGCTGCAAGCCGAGTTCCCTGTGATTGCGGAAATTCGCGGACTGGGGGCAATGTGCGCGGTAGAGTTTATCGACCCGCAAACGAAGCAGCCTGCCAAAGAGCTTGTGGCGGGCCTGACCAAAGGCTGCTACGAGTCCGGCGTCATCGTGCTTTCCGCAGGTGTGCACAGCAACGTGCTGCGTTTCCTGTCTCCGCTGGTGATTACCGACGAGCAACTGCAAGAAGCGCTGGACATCATGACCGATGTGCTGAAAAGCCAATACGTGACCCACTAATTCATCTGGGAGGTACGCATGAAAAAGCATCTGTATATCAACGGTCAATGGAAAGAAGCAACGGAATACGCGCCGCTGTACTCGCCTTATTCCGGCGAGCTGCTGGCAGAGGTCGCCCAGGCGAACGAGGCGGATGTCGACGAGGCGATCCGCGCGGCCAGCGCCGCAGCAAAAGTGATGGCGAAGCTGCCAGCGAGCCAGCGGGCGCTGATTTTGGAAAAAGCGGTGGCGATCATGGAAGCGCGCAAAGAGGAGCTGGCTGTGATTCTCGCCCAGGAAGCTGCCAAACCACTGCGCACGGGACGGGTCGAGATCGCCCGCACGATTCAGACGTACAAATTCGCGGCAGAGGAAGCAAAGCGGATTCACGGGGAAACCGTACCGCTCGATGCGGCTCCGGGAGGCGAGGGACGACTCGCTTTTACCGTGCGCAAGCCGATCGGCGTGGTCGGGGCGATTACGCCATTCAACTTCCCGTTTAACCTGGTTGCCCACAAAGTAGGTCCGGCGATTGCGGCAGGAAATACGGTCGTACTGAAGCCAGCCAGTCAGACTCCGCTCAGCTCGCTGATTTTGGCCGATATTTTTGCCGAGGCCGGATTGCCGGCCGGCGCGTTGAACATCCTTCCGGGAAAAGGCGCGGTCGTAGGCGAAAAGCTCGTCAGCGACAGCCGGATCGCCGCGATTACGTTTACGGGCAGTCCTGCGGTCGGGATTGCGATGAAAAACAAGGCAGGTCTGAAACGCGTGACATTGGAGCTTGGCTCCAACTCCGCGGTCATTATCGACCACAACGTAGAGATCACGTCAGCGTTGGTCGATCGCTGCGTGACAGGAGCCTTCTCCTTTAGCGGCCAGGTGTGCATCTCGCTGCAACGCGTCTACGTTCACCAGAGCAAGTACGAACAGTTTCTGGAAAAGTTCAAGGCAGCGACAGAAAAGCTCGTGCTGGGTGACCCGCTGCAGGAGGCAACCGACATGTCCTCCGTCATTTCCGCCAAAGATCATGAGCGGATGGGGGCGTGGGTACAGGAAGCGGTTGACGCCGGAGCGCGCGTCGTAACAGGCGGCAAAGCCGTGAGCGACCGACTTTTTGCCCCTACGATCCTGACCAACGTGAGCAGCCATTCCTCCGTGTCTTGCCAGGAGGTGTTTGGGCCAATCGTTGTCGTCACGCCGTTTGAGACGATGGACGAGGCGATTGCGGCAGTAAACGACTCCCGCTTCGGCCTGCAAGCAGGGATTTACACGAGCGATATTCATGCAGCCATGCGCGCAGCAGAAGAGCTGGAAGTGGGCGGCGTGATGATTAACGACATCCCGACCTTTCGGGTGGATAACATGCCATACGGTGGCGTGAAGGACAGCGGCTTTGGCCGCGAAGGCATCAAGTATGCCGTCGAAGAGTTGACAGAGCTGAAACTGATTGCGATCAAGCTGTAGCTGCCGCTGTTTTTCCACGAGTAAACAGGAGAGTGCAGCACCACATGAAAAAACCTTCTCAGCGTCGCTGAGAAGGTTTTTTGTTTGATCCCGTCTGTGCATACGAAGCGGGTTACTGCAAGTAGTAGATCGCCCGCGAGCTGACAATGCCTTTGACGTTTTGCTCGTCGCTGATTTTTTGCTCTACGAACGGAATCCCGGCTTCCTGCAGCCGCACGCGGTTGGCGTTGAAGTGGCGGAAATCGACGACCATCGTCTTGTTCGCAGCTTTGATGTCTTGTAACTGCTGCCGCGCCATTTCGTTGACGGATTTTTGCGCCAGCAGATGTGCATTGCCAACCAGCAGCATGTTGACGAACATGACGCCGACCAGGAGCGTGCTTCCGTAGCGCAACAAGGCAGAGCGCGCCTCCCAGCCTGCCAATGCCACGAGAACGGGAATCAGCCAGAGCTGGGGAACATACCGCGCCCACCAGCTTTCCGGGTTGACGAGCACCGTGGCGAGCAGGATGCCGCTCGCGATGAAAAACGGCACGGCTTTTCTCCGCTCCGGGTCTACAAGCAAGCCAAGCGCGAGCAGGAGGGCGATCAGCACAGCTCCCCCGAACCATGGCCCGAAGCCTGCCACGCGGACGTCCGGGGAGAGAAACACTTTCAACTCCGGAGTCGAGACGGTAAAGGGCCATTTCAGCGTCGTTTCTTTTGGCGTGGCGATGTTTTCTGATTTGGCGAACAGCGAAATCGCGAGCTTGCTCACCGGGTTGATGCCTTTGAAATCATGCGGGCTGTTCGAGGTCATAATATCGACCGCTCCTTTGCCCGCCAGCGGATAAAACGGATGCCCTTTGGCGAGCGTGTTGGTGACGTACGGATTGTAGCCCACTACCAGGACGGTGATAACCAGACTCGCCGCGAGCCACGTCAGGAGTCTTTTCCAGCGCTTTTGCCGATCGTAGAAAAAGAAGAGCACCAGCAAGGCGCAGCCGAGCAGCACGGCGTATACCAGCGCCGTGAATTTGATCTGTGCCAGCAGCATGAGCGCCGAGCAGAGAGCCAGCATGATCCAGGTGTGATAGCGCTTGAGCAGCAAGTACCCGAGCGCGCAGATGATGAGCACGAGCGAGCCGAGCTGTCCGTCAATGTAGTAGGACGTAGCCTGCGTGACGCTGACCGGATTGCCGGCCAAAAGCAGCGCCAGGACGATCCCCAGCCCTTTTTTCGCGGGAAAGGCGACTCTTATGGCAGCCAGACTGAAGAAAAAGGAAGCGGCCATGAGCAGCAGGTTGAATATTTTCCCGACTTCAATCTGGTCGGTCACCTTGTACATGACGGCATCCAGCATCCACGGCCCTTTGGCGTAATGATTGATCCAGAGGTGGAACGCGGACAAAATCTCCTTGTTGTCCATTTCCTCGATTGGCTTGGCGAGCGGCTTGAGCACGGGCGCGTCGTGGACCGGATTCCAGCCGTTTTTCAGCAAAATGATCGCTTCCTGGTGATAGGTCTGCCCGTCAAAGGAAAGGTCGAACGTATTGGCGCTGATGTACCAGCTACTTCCGACGACGAGGCCAAGTCCCGCGAGCAGGGCGAGCAGCCAGGTTGGACGGCGGAGAGGCACAAATACGGCCGTCATGGCGAGCATGCAGGCCAAAGCGGCGAAGACGGCGAGCCAGAAGCTGACGGCCGTGACCGGGATGCCCAACAAAAAGAAAATCGAGGTACAAAGCACGATCGCGGCCATAAAAAACAGCAAAGCGGCCCCGATCAAAAACGAATACGTTGCAGTACGGTTATTCATCTGTATGTCTCCTGTTTTGCAAGCTAAAGGACTGGGAAGGCGCCAGCCAACAGGTGCAGGAGCGTGGCGAGCATGATCCCCAGCACCAGCCCTCCGGCAATTTCCCATCTGGTATGGCCCATGCTCTCGCGCAGCGGCGTGGGCAACAGGCTGCCAGGGTGCTCCTTTGCCAGCTTGTTGAGTGCGGCGGCATGCTTGCCTACGGCTCGGCGCAGCCCGGTTGCGTCAATGATGACAATAAACGTCACCGCCACGCCCAGACCGAAAACAGGATGAGTGAAGCCCTCCTGCAAGCCGATCAAAAACACGGTGGTGACCATGACGGTCGTGTGCGTGCTGGGAAAGCCGCCGTTTCCGACCATCTTTTTCGCTTCTGGTCCAAAGCGAAGGTAATTTATCAAAAATTTGGTTACTCCGGACACAAGCCAGCCAATAAATGGCGCGATCGCATAAAACATGGGCAAGCTCCTCTTTCTTGGTGATTACGATTGGGAAATGACAACCACGCCAACGACGATGATCGCCAGCCCGACGATACGTGTGAGCGACAGCGGCTCGTGAAAGATCAAAAAGGACAGCCCGGCTACCAGCACGTACCCGAGGGCCGCCATGGGATACGCGTAGGAAAGCTGCACTTTTTCCAGCGCGGCGATCCAGATGAACGCAGACAGTCCGTAAAGCGCAAGCCCCGCCATGATCGGCAGGTTGGTGAAATAATGCAGAAACTTCAACAGCAGCATGTCATTGTTGCCGGACAGCGAGGACGCCCCCATTTTCATGGCAATTTGACCGCTGGCGCTGAGCAGCACCGAGATGAGGATGAGAACGATAGATGGCATAGTGTGATCCACAACCTGTCTGTGTGATTAATATTCAAAGGTGTAAATGATGCCCGCTACGGTGATGGCGTAGAGCACGACTGTGATGAGAATCGGCTTGTCCTGCAGCAGCACTTTTTCAGGACTGCCGCCTTTGTCTGTGATCGTAATCAGGTACAGGTAGCGGAAAATGCCGAAGATCACGAACGGGATTGTCCACATCAGATGAATCGTGCGTCCCGAAGTAAAGGTGAACAAGCTGTAGCTGATAATCGTCGCCGTAGTGACAATTGTATTGAGCTGATTCAACAATTCGGACGAATAGCTGTCCAGTACTTTGCGATGCGTTCCTTTGTCCGCTTGCAGCAGAAGCAGCTCGTGGCGCCGTTTGCTGATCGCCAAAAACAGGGCCAGCAGCATGGTGCAGAGCAAAAACCACGGCGTGAACGGCGTGTTAATCATCAGGCTGCCGCCGATGGCCCGCAGCACAAACCCTGCGGAAATAATCATGACGTCGAGAATGACTACGTGCTTGAGCTTGAGCGAATAGGCGACATTGAGCACAAAATAAACAGCGAGGACAACCCCGAACAACCGATCAAAGTAAAAGGCGGAAAAAAGCGAGCCAGCCAACAGCAGCGCACCAAACGCCAGGGCAAGCGCAGGCGGCAGGGTGCCGGAGGCCATGGGCCGAAACCGCTTTTCCGGGTGGTTCCGGTCGTTTTTGATGTCCACGAAGTCGTTCAGGATGTAGACGCAGCCGGATACAAAGCAGAACAACAAAAACGCGAACAACGATTTGCCAATGACATCCGTGCTGACTTTGTGCAAGGAAAAGAGCAGTGCTGCGAAGACGAGCAAATTTTTCGTCCACTGGTGTGGGCGCAATTGACGAATCAGCAGGTAGACGATATTTTGCCGGACGCGGGAAGCCGTTTTCACGTCAACTTTTACGGAATTAGATGTTACCCCCATATTTCTCTCCAATCCAAAAAGAATATTGCTATCCTCCTAATGACGAAAAATGTAAATTGAAAGTTACACCTCGCCAATATAACGTTTCATTTTTGCGTAAAATTTGTGGTTTGTCCATATCTTATGGAGATTTTGTAAAATTTTGTAACTGGTCATTCGGAGGCGGCGGACGGTGGGGCAAATGGTTGCGATCTCACGAAAAAACGCAGCTTCTGGCAAAGCGGAGTGCCAGCAAGCTGCGTTTTTTTCCCTTCTGTTCCGGTCAGTTTACGCGTGGGACCCTTTTGGCTGGCCTTTTCCACGAGTAAATCGACAAGTTGAGCAAAATGACGGCCAGGATGACAAGCTGCGGAATCGTCGTCTCCCAGTTCGCATAAATGCCGAGGTCCGGCAGGTGGAGCAGGAAGTCCTCGCTGTGCGCAGGCAGGGTGCCTGTGACCTGTAGCGCATGGATGCTGACCCCGATAAACTTGAAGGCCATGTAGTAAAGCAGCAGGCTGGCGACGAGGAAGAACGGACGGACAGGAATCCGCGCGCTCAGCCTGATGATGACGAAGCTGATGACGGCGAGCACGACCAGCGCTCCGACGATGCCGAGCATCAGGTCGGTCATGGAAATCGTCGCGGCCATCCCCATGTAAAAAATGATCGTTTCCGCGCCTTCGCGGACGACAGCGAGAAACGCAGTGAAAGCAAGCGACCAGAGCGCGCCTTTTGCCAGCGAGGAGCCGATTGATTTTTGCACAAAATCGTTCCACGCCTGCAAATTCGACTTTTTGTGGAGCCAGGCGCCGATGGTCAGCATGAAGAACACGGCAATGAGTCCGGTAATGCCTTCGATTGTCTCGCGGGAGCTGCCTGTCGTGAGGTTGGAAAAGACGATGCTGAGCACGACGGCGAGGATCGCCGAAGCCGCTACCCCGAGCGCGGCGCCTGACCAAATCCATTTGCGCTTGTCCGCATTGCCTGATTTTTGCAGGAAGGCGAGCAGCGACACGATAATCAGTATCGCCTCCAAGCCTTCGCGGAACAAAATCAGTCCCGCATCCCAGGCGGTGTAGGAGGAAGCGGTGGCGAACGGCTCCAGCTCTGCCTTCATCTCAGCGAGCAGGGCGGCTGCTTTGTCCCACTGTGGCGGGCTAGACAAAATCAGCGTCGGTACGGCGACCATCTTGGCTTCTATGCTGCTGTAGGTCGCGGGCGATTTGGTCATGACCACGCCTTCCACCAGAGGCCATGTGGCGATGAAGGTGTCCATTTTTCCGGCCGCTTCCTCCGCGTTCTGGCTGGCGATGTCCGCCTCCACAGAGCCGATGAGTTCAAGCAGGGTGGAGATGGACGGCTGCTCTGTGGAGTCTGTCGCCCCCGCCGCCTGCTGCCCGGCTTTTCCTGACACGTAGTCTTGGACCGCTTGCAGCAGCGATTGCAGCTTTTCCGTACTTTTTTGCGGATTGGGCGGCTCGGTGTTCAAGGCGATGCGTGCGCCGCTTATTTTCACTTCCATATCGCCGTAGACGGCGGCGTTTTCCGAACGAACGAGGCTTTCGGCTTTGTACCAGCCTTCGACGAAGCTGTTGTACTGCTGCTTGGCTTGTGTCCAGTCGCTTGCTTCGACTGCAGCCAGGCTTTTTTCCAGAAAAGGCAGCAGGGCAGCGATTTGCTTGTGCGCCTTTTCTTTTGGCTGTGCCGGTGATTCCTGGGCCGTGACGTAGCGATCGGCGGCTTTGGCCAGGTTGGAGATGGCTGCGGCCGCGTCCTCCGGCTTGGACTGTACCTGGGCGAGAGCTTGCTCGGCTTGCGCGATGGCAGCCGACAGCGCCTGTGCGTCTGCTGAAGTATCCTCTGCGTTCGCAGCCCAGATCGTCTTCATGCTGGCAACGGCTTTTGTCGCTTCGTCCCAATTTTTATCGCCGCTGCTGATGAGCGCGTCGCTGGAGAGGGCGATCAACTGTTTGAGCTGCTCGGAAGCAAGTGGCGCTGCGAAGGCAGACGACAGCCCGGAGAGAAGCAGCAGCAGGCAGAGGAAAACGGAAAAAAGATAGCGTATCAAGGGATTCACTCCATCCTTGCTAGTTGGTTAAAACAGTGTGTCTCCGATGTAGCCGCCTTCGCTGGCGCCCGGCAGACAGGCGTACAGGCCGCTGCCGACGTGGGTAATGTATTCGTTGAGCAAATCGACAGATGCGAGCTTTTGTTGCATCGGGATAAACTGCTTGCGCGGGTCGCGGTTGAAGCAGATGAACAGCAGTCCGGCGTCCAACTGCCCGGTCCGCGCATCCAGTCCGCTCGAATAAGAGTAGCCGCGGCGCAGTATTTTGACTTTGCCCTCCATGTGGGCGAGAGCGACGTGGGAGTCAGCCGGAATGACCGGATTGCCGTTAGCGTCTTTGCGGTCCAGCTCCAGATCGTCGAACTCGTTTGTTTTTCCGAGCGGCGCACCGGAGTCGCGATGTCGGCCAAACGTATTTTCCTGGTCGTCCAGGGCAGAGCGGTCCCAGACCTCGATCCGCATGCGGATTCTACGCATGACCATGTAGCTGCCGCCAGTCATCCAGGCCGGTTCGTCGGAAGGTTGCACCCAGACGACTTCATCGGCTACAGCCGGGTCGCTGACCTTCGGGTTGTTGGTTCCGTCCTTGAAGCCCATCAAATTGCGCGGGGTAGAACCGCTCGGATCGGCTGCGCCCGTGCGCTGAAAGCCTTCCTGAACCCAGTGGAGGACAGCTTTGCCGCGCGCGATGCGGGCCAGGTTGCGCAGCGCGTGAAAAGCCACCTGCGGATCGTTGGCGCACACCTGGACGACGACGTCGCCGCCAGACCATTCCTTGCGTATTTCATCGCTGTTGAAGCGGGGCAAGTCGACCAGAGCGGCGGGCCGTTTGCCAGACAGTCCGAAGCGCTCGTCGAAGAAGGAAGCGCCGAGTCCAAACGTAATCGTCAGGCGCATCGGGTTCAGCCCCGCGCTCTCGCCTGTATCGGCGGGCGGGAGGTGAGGGCTGCCGCTTTCCTCGTCCGCGGTTTTGCCAGCCGTCAAGCGGGCTGCTGCTGCGGTCCAGCTCTGGAACAGCTTGCGCACATCGTCGAGCGAGGCCGTCGTTAAATCAAAAGCACCCATGCAGATAAAATCCTGCATAGGTGTAATGATCCCGGCCTGATGCTTGCCGTAAAAAGGAATGATGCCGTCGGCAAGCACAGGCGCTGCAGCGGCTTTTTCGCTGGAAGAAGCGGACGGCAGCAGCGATTTCACGCCGGTGGCGCCGAGAATCAGCCCGAGTCCGCCGACACCCGCCAGCTTCAGTGCCTCGCGACGTGTCAGCTTTGTGTTGTCGCTTGCGGGATGCTTGTTTTCCATCAGGTTAGCCCCCAATGATCGTGCCCATTTTGGACAGTGGTTCAGCCAGGGCATCGAGAGACTGGCTCAGTTTTTTCACCTGGTCTTCCTTCAACTCGGTGTACAACACGTAGCCGTTGTCCTTGCGGTAAGGCGCGAGCGCTGCGTCAAGCTCGGCAAAACGGGTTTCGATCTCTTTGGACAAAGCTTCGTCCTTGGCATCGACAGCAGGCTTGAGCACTTTGAAAATCTCGTGTGCGCCCTCTACGTTTGCCGCGAAATCGTACAGGTCGGTGTGGGAGTAGCGCTCTTCCTCGCCTGTCACCTTGCTGGTCGAAACTTCGTTCAAAAGCTCTACTGCGCCTGTTACGAGCATTTTCACGTCGATATCCACGCTCTCGACTTTCACGCGCAGTTGCTTGACGTCTTGCAGAAGCTGGTCTGCCACCGGGCCTTGGTCAGCGACGGACTTGGTTTCCCAGAGAGCTTTTTCCAATTTGTGATAGCCGCGCCATTCGTTATCGGGAACATCGCCTTCGCGGGCATCAATCCACGGGTCGAAGTCGCCGAGCGATTCCGCGATCGGCTCGATTCGTTCAAAGTAGGCGCGAGCTGGCGCGTACTCGCTTTTCGCTTTTTCCATGTCGCCAGCTTTGACGGCGGCCGTAAAGCTTTCTGTCGCTTTGACCAGTTGGTCTGTCTGTTCAATGACCCATTTGCGGTAGGCGTCGATGGGAGCTTGCAGGTCTACGGCAGCGGTGTTCGCGGCGGTTTCGGCAGCGGCCGGCTTGTCCGGCTGAGCGGCTTCAGGCTTTTTCTCTTCCTTTGCCGTCTCGGTGCTGCCGCAAGCAGACAACAAGAGAGAAGATCCGAGCACAACGGCGGACAGCGGGTAACCCCATTTTTTCATCATCTGAAAACATCCCCTTAATTACCATATAAGTAGATTCTTATACATTGATAATAAAAATCATTATCATTCAGGAAAAATGTAAACCTTTCTTTGGCGGTTTGCAATATTTTTTTGTACAGAGAAGAATGTATAAGATTCTTATCCAGTATCAGCGCAACTAAGTCTGCGCCAAGTTTTCTGACAGGCTTGCCTACCGGTTTATTTTGCATGCCGGAACGAGGGGGGAGCGAGACAGAAAAAAAGGCCGCCGAGTCCGTTGCTCGACAAGCCTTTTTGCGCGGGGTTCAATCAGCCAAATACTTCAGGAGAATGCTCTTTTCGTGGAGCAGATGTTCCTTCATCCTGGACTGGGCCGCTTCGGGGTCTTTGCTCTTGATCGCTTCGTAGATCGCTCTATGCTCGTGGAAAAACTGCGCGGAGACGGAGTGGTTCGAGTAAATTTCCATTCTGCGAGTCTCGCGAATGCCGATTTCCATTTGGTGGGAGAGCGATTCAAACAGATGCGCCAGGATGGAGTTGTGGGTGGCTTTGGCGAGTGTCAGGTGAAAAAGCAGATCGGTGCGCTCGCCTACTTCCTCGGCGCCGACGTGCTGCTCCATTTCCGCGAGGATGGCTTCCAAGGAGTGCAGGTCGTGATCGTCACGCTTGAGTGCAGCGATGGCGGCGTTGGAGACTTCCAGCGATTTTCGCACCTCGATCAGTTCGAGAATGGTTTGTTTGTTCGTTTGCAAGCCGCTGAGATCAGGCAGCAGGCTGTGCGCAGGGGAGGGGATGCTTCTTACCGTGCAATTGCCGCCCTGGCGAATCTCAATCAGCCCCATCGCCTTCAAGGCACTGAGCGCCTCGCGCGTGGTGGAGCGGCCGACGCCGAATCGCTCCGACAGCTCCTTGGTGGAGGGGAGCTTGGCTCCGGGTGGCAGCTCTCCGTTGAGAATGAGCGCTTTTAACTGCTCGGTGATGTGTTCGTAATGGTTTTTTTGGCGAGCCTAGAGAGATCCATTTCAACACTCCTGTACGATCCGGTTTTTTCCAAAAGCTATTGTAACACGTGACGACGCCGGAAAAAGAGCGCGCTTCCCGCTGGCCAGGGCGCGACCGGGTGCTTAGCCGACGAGCAAAACAAACACGACGCCAGGGCCGTGCACCCCGATGGTCAGATCGTTTTCGATATCGGCGGAACGGCTGGGGCCGGAGATGAAATGAATCCCGGCAGGAAAGTCTGCGAGCTCGCGTCCGTCGTAGGCAGCCAACGCTTCCCCGAGCCTTGTCCGGAGCCGCTCTGCGGGGAGGATGGCGATAAACACGGCAGGCAGCAGGCTGACCGAGCGTCCGCTGTTTTCCGACGAGGTCACGACGACCGTTCCGGTATGCGCGACGCCGCAATCGACGAGCGCGATGCCGATATCGGCTTGGGCTGCCTGTGCCAGCAGCACGTCGCGATTGGCTGGATGCCAGACGGTGAAGGTGGAGTCGGGCAAGCTCTCGGATAGCCCGAGCGCGAGCAGCTCTGGCTGGTTTTGCACAAGAAACTGGCGGGCCTTCAGTTCGGCCGCTTTTTCCACGATGAACTGTTTGGCTTCACGCATGGTCGCAAAACGGCAGAAGTGTCCGCCAGCTTTTTGCCAATTGTCGCGGAAAAGCGCGATCTTGTCCTCCAGCGCAAGCGCGTGGGTTCGCCAAAAATCAGGAGCGCCTTTGTACGGGTGCACAGGCGGCGAAGCGGGCATCGGCCTGCCCAGTCGGTTTGTAATCATTTGAATGAAGGCTTTTTGCGCGTCACTCATGGTCGTCGACTCTCCTTTCGCGTTTGCGCAGCTCTTCTTCCAGCCGGGCTTGTAGTTGCGGGCTTAGTTCCTTGCGTTCGTCGCCGAGCACGTGCGCCAGGGCAGGCCACTTTTCGCGAAAAGACTGCGCAGGGATCGCAGGCGTGTGCCGATACTTGCTCCAGCCTTGCAAGGGTCCGCGCTTCGCTTTGATGGCAAAGTCGTGCAGCCCCAGCTTTTGCCCGAGCCTGCCCAGCGTAAGGACTCGCCGCAGCCGTCTGTGGTCGGACATGATGTAGCGAAAGCCTTTCATGGCCCATGCTTCTTCGGGGGCGGTAATGCCTGCTTCTGCCTTGCGCTTGCGCAAGTAGACGAGCATGTCGTGCAGCGGAATTTTGACCGGGCACGCTTCGTAGCAGGCGCCGCACAGGCTGGAGGCGTAGGCGATGTCGTCCCACTCCGCCACGTTTTTTTGCAAGGCAGGCTTGAGTACAGCCCCGATTGGCCCGCTGTACGGCCCGCCGTAAGCGTGTCCGCCAATGTGCCGATACACGGGACAGGCGTTGAGGCAGGCTCCGCAGCGGATGCAGTTCAACAGCTCCTGAAAATCCGGGTCGCCGAGCTGCAGCGAGCGGCCGTTGTCGACGATGATGATGTGCATTTCCTCCGGCCCGTCGCTGTCTAGGGCGCGGCGCGGTCCACTGATGCCGGACATGTAGACGGTCAGCTTTTGCCCGGTGGCGGAGCGCGGCAGGAGCGTAGCCATGACCTCCAAGTCAGCCCAGGTCGGAATGATGCGCTCCATGCCCATGAGCGAGATTTGCGTTTTCGGCACAGTGCTGACCATCCGCGCATTGCCCTCGTTTTCAAACAGGACGATGGAGCCTGACTCGGCGATGGCGAAGTTGACGCCCGTCATGCCGATGTCTGCTTCGAGGAACTTTTCGCGCAGCTTCCGGCGCACAAACCCGGCGAGCACGGCCGTATCGGGGGGCAGCGCCTCGCCTGCTTCTTTCGACAAAAGCTCCGCGATTTGCGTCCTGTTTTTGTGGATGGCGGGGATGATGATGTGCGACGGTCCTTCTTTCGCTAATTGAATGATGTATTCGCCGAGATCGGTTTCGATCGACTCGATGCCTTGTGCTTCCAGCGCTTCGTTGATGTGTACTTCTTCGGACACCATCGACTTTGACTTGACGACGGTGCGCGCTCCGCGTTTCTCGGCGATGGCGAGCGTGATCGCCGCCGCTTCTTCCGCCGTGTAGGCAAAATGAATCTGGGCGCCGTTCGCGCGGGCGTTGTCGATGAACTGATTGAGGTAATAGTCGAGGTGGGCGATCGTATGCAAGCGAATTTGCCGTCCGCGCTCGCGCCACTCCTCCCAGTTGCCTTGCTCTGACGCTGCTAGCTGCTTACCGTCCCGCAGCCGCTCGGTGGTGTATTTGACCGCATTGCGCAAAAATTCGTCCTGCAAAGCCGCCCTGGCCCTGTCTGCAACGGATGCTTCCTTAGCGCTTTTCACCGTTTTTCACTCCCTCGTACAGTAATTCAGCCAGATGCATCACGCGCACAGGCTCTCCGCGAAAGCGCAGGTTGCCCGAGATGTTGAGCAGACAGCCCAGATCAAGGCCAACGAGCACCTCTGCTTCTGTCTCCAGGACGTGATCGGCCTTTTCCGTCACCATCGCCCCTGATATTTCGCTCATTTTCACGGCAAAAGTACCGCCGAAGCCGCAGCAATCTTCGGCAAACGGAAGCGGAACCAAATCGAGTCCCCGAACTTGCTGTATCAGTTGCAGCGGCTCCTCGCTGACGCCGAGCAGGCGGCTCCCGTGACAGGAGGGATGGTAGGTAACCTTGTGCGGAAAAACAGCCCCCAAGTCCGTGATGCCCAACACGTTCACGACAAACTGGGTAAACTCGTACGTTTTGTCGCGCAATTGCTCCGCTTTTTGCCGCAACACAGGGTCGTGCTCGAACAGCTTCGGGTAGTAATGATGAATCATGCCCGTACAGGAGCCGGACGGAGAAATGACAAAGTCGCTGTCGTCAAAAGCCGCAAGCAATGTTTTGGCCGCAGCTCTGGCCTCGTCCCAGTATCCGCTGTTAAAGGCCGGCTGACCGCAGCACGTCTGTACATCGGGAAACTGCACTTGCACGCCGTATCCGGCAAGCAGGCGAACCATCGCTTCTCCCACCTGCGGATACAGGGCGTCACTCAAACAGGTAATGAACAGAGAGACTTTCACGCGATCACCTTCTCAAACCAATTTTTTACTTATCAGCTTATTATACATGTCGGGAGGTTAATAGTCTGAAAAATGAAACGATCGACGCGTAAAGCGGAAAAGCTGGCAGAAGCGTTCGTATTGGGCGTTGGGATGCGCACAGGACGTACCGGGGCAGGGGGCGACCAGGGGATTTTTTCCTGCCTGATTTTTGTGCTGCCGCAAGGGTTGAGCTTGGGTAGCAGCTTGTGTAAACTGTTCATAATTAAGCGGCAGGAAGCGACGAAAGCGGGAAGCCGTTCAGCGAAAAAAGCAGGCAAAGAAGGTGTTGCGCATGGCGAGACAAAAACTGCACATCGACGAGCTGTACGAAGTGTCGGGCAAGATACTCGTGGAAAAAGGCTACGCTGGCTTTCATTTCAAGCTGGTAGCCGATCAATTGAATGTGAGCCGCAGCACCATCTACGAGTATTTTTCCAACAAGGACGAGCTGATCGCCTCTTTGATGGTCCATTTGATGGAAAAAGTCATGAGCGAATACGAGCGACCAGACAGCGAGCCGGCTCCTTTGGCGAGATTGCGGAAGATGTTTGACTCGTTTATGAAGTACGCGGACATTCACCAGATTTTGCTGTTTGCTCCGTTTGTGAACGGCGAGTCGTCTCCCGGCGTGAACGAGGCGATGACGACACTGCGCCAGCAGCATCATTTGCTGAATCGGCGGCTGATCGAGCTGATTGACACCTGCAAGCAGGACGGAGCGATTCGGGGCGATATTCCGAGCGAGCTGATCGCCAGTCTGTTGTTTCAGGCCATCCAAATCCCCAAGCATCCGGGAGTGGCCGAGACAGAGTGGAATCGCCTGATTTTTCAGGTGATGCTGGAAGGCTACGGGGCAAAAGTCGGGCGCGATTTACACAAACGAGAGCAAAGCTCAACACTCTCTTAACACTTCCCTGCTATGCTTGTCTTAAAGTCACCAAGTGAATAACGTCTGTAAGTGGGCCGAGACGTGGAGAAAGCCCTCATGCAGCGACAGCTTTGGCAATGCGGACCGATGGTATCGGTTTGTTGTTTGCATGCTGTTGTCTTGCGTGAGGGCTTTTTGTGTTTCCCCAAAAAGAAAGGAGCGAGCAGGAGGCTTTGTTAGATACCGCTTTGTATGACGCGTATTTTTTTGATCTGGACGGGACGATCTTCATTGGGGATCGGCTGCTGCCCGGCGTGGGAAAAACGTTTGCCGCCTTGCGTGCGAACGAGAAGAAGATCATGTTTTTGACGAACACCACGGTGCAGACGAGAGCGGACTGCCAGGCGCGGCTGGAAAAGCTTGGCCTCTGCGTGGAGCGCGAGGAAATCATGACGGCAGCTTATGCGGCGGGCCTGTATTTTCAGCAGCAGGCAGACAGCGCGCGTGTGCTGGTTGTCGGGGAGCGCGCGCTTGCCGCAGAGCTGGCGAGTTTTCAGATCAGGCAGGTGCAAGCGCCGTCGCAAGCTACGCATGTGCTGGTCGGCATGGACAGAACGTTCACCTACGAAAAATTGCTGCTGGCGGCCGATGCGCTGCGAAACGGAGCCAAGCTGATTGTAGCCAACCCTGACCCGGTATGCCCCGTACCAGGCGGTGCGATTCCGGATACGGGAGCGCTGGCGCAGGCGATTGAAACCGCAGGCGGCGCGACTGTCTGGGCCATGACGGGAAAGCCGTCCCGCTTCTATGCGGAGCAAGTTTTTCAGCAGTTGAACGTCCGGCCGGAACAGTGCCTGATGGTAGGCGATCGGCTGGAGACGGATATTTTGCTCGGCAAAAACAGCGGAATGAAAACCGCGCTCGTGCTGACAGGGGTGACGACGTGCCATGAGCTGGAGCGTGCGGGCATCCGGCCGGATTTTGTCCTGCCTACGCTGGATGGCAGCGCGCACGACAGGCAAGAGCAGCAGCAATGTAGATAAAAGCTTTACATTTTCCAAATATTTGCTTATCAAGCGGTTGATATGATCGGGTGATGAAGCACCAACGCCAGAGGTTCAGGGGGGATTGTCGTGGCAGAAGTGGAATTGCGACGCATTTCCAAAATGTACGAGCGGCAAAAGGTCGTCAATGAAGTCAGCGCGCTCATTGCGCCGGGAGAGTTTTTTGTGCTGGTCGGTCCTTCGGGCTGCGGCAAATCGACGACGCTGCGCATGATTGCCGGACTGGAAGACATCAGCGAAGGAGAGCTGTTGATTGGCGGCAAGCGAGTCAACGAAGTCGCGCCGAGCGGGCGAAATATATCCATGGTCTTTCAAAATTACGCCTTGTATCCGCATTTGACGGTCAAAGATAACATTTTGTTCGGCTTGCAGGTTCGCAAAGTGGACAAGCAGGAGCAGGCCAAGCGGCTGGAGCGGGTGGCCGAGATGCTCGGGATCGCCCAGCTTTTGCACAGAAAGCCAAAAGAGCTGTCGGGCGGTCAGCGGCAGCGGGTGGCGCTCGGCCGGGCGATTGTCAGCCAGCATCCGATCTGTCTGATGGACGAGCCGCTGTCCAATCTCGATGCCAAGCTGCGCGGGCATATGCGGACGGAGATTCGGCAACTGCAACAGGAGCTGGGAATCACGATGATTTACGTCACGCACGACCAGGTCGAGGCGATGACAATGGGCGACCGGATGATGGTGCTGCGCGACGGCGAGGTGCAGCAGGTAGGCAGGCCGCTCGACGTGTACAACCGTCCGGCGAACCTGTTTGTGGCCGAATTTACCGGGGCGCCGCCGATGAATACGACAGAGGGCGTTTGGCGAAGCAATGGCGCGCAGTCCGGCGTCGAGCTGACGAATGACCCGAGTAGACGGTTTTTGCCGCTCGGTCTACAGGCAGGCATCAAGGGCGGGACGCCCGTTGTGCTCGGCGTGCGCCCCGAGGCGTTGCAGCCGCTGGAGGCAGGCAGCCCGCTCGATGAGAGCCGTTCGTTGCTTGTCAGCGTGCAGGGCGTGGAGATTCTCGGTTCCGAGACGATTGTGGAATTCAGGCTGGGCGACAAGCTGTGGAAGGCAAAATGGAACGGGCAATGGCCGTGCCGCCGGGGAGATGTGCTGCGCGTCGGCTTTGCCGCAGAGCAAGTCAGCCTGTTTGATTCGCAATCGGGAAAAAATTTGGCCATCACGGCCGGAACAGA
The DNA here is from genome assembly GCF_057543335.1 of Brevibacillus sp. YAE8. Classification (NCBI taxonomy): domain Bacteria; kingdom Bacillati; phylum Bacillota; class Bacilli; order Caryophanales; family Paenibacillaceae; genus Brevibacillus; species Brevibacillus sp. YAE8. Next base: position 110,717 of record NZ_BAAIYG010000007.1, on the reverse strand, counting down.
AAAGGGAGAGATACTGCGATGCGTACAGTAGTGAAAAGTCTGTTTTCAGTCGCCATGAGTCTGGCGCTTATTACAGGGTGCTCCAGCGGGACTTCCACCACAAGCGGCAATTCGTCGGGGCAGACGGGACAAGCTGCGCAGACGGGGACGCCGGAGACAAAGCCCGCGGAAAATACCGAGCTGTCCTTCTTTTATCCGGTGGCAGTCGGCGGTCCCCTGACCAAAATCGTCGACGGGATGGCAGAAGAGTTCAACAAGGCGAACCCGGGCATTACCGTCAAGCCGGTCTACACAGGCAGCTACCAGGACACGACGACGAAAATCCAGGCGGCCGTGCAAGGAAAAACGCCACCTGACGTAGCTGTCATGCTCTCGACCGAGCTGCACACGATGATGGACATGGACGCCATCCTGCCGCTGGACGAATTTATTGCCAAAGACGGCGGCAGCGAGTACGTGAACGATTTCTTCCCCGGCTTCCTGGCCAACTCCCAGGTCGACGGCAAGACGTACAGCATTCCGTTCCAGCGCAGCACGATCGTTTTGTATTACAACAAGGAAGCGTTCAAGGAAGTGGGCCTCGATCCGGAAAAGCCGCCTGCGACGTGGGAGGAGTTGGCCGAGTACGCGAGCAAGCTGACCAAGGACGGACGCTGGGGTCTGGAAATCCCTTCCTCCGGCTTCACCTACTGGATGTATCAGGCGCTGGCCTTGCAAAACGGCAAAAACCTGATGACCGAGGACGGCAAAAAAGTGTTTTTCGACACGCCGGAAAATGTAGAAGCGCTGCAATACTGGGTCGACCTGGCGAAAAAGCATAAGGCGATGCCGGAGGGCGTGATCGAGTGGGCGACCGTTCCTTCCGACTTCCTCGAAGGCAAGACAGCGATGATGTTCCATACGACCGGAAACTTGACCAACGTGAAAAACAACGCCAAGTTTGACTTCGGCGTAGCGTTTTTGCCAGCGAAAAAGAACTTCGGCAGTCCGACGGGCGGCGGCAACTTCTACATGTTCAAAGGAACGGATACGAAGAAGCAGGAAGCGGCCTGGAAGTTCATCCGCTTCATGACCGAGCCGAAGCGCGCGGCACAGTGGAGCATCGACACGGGCTATGTCGCGACGCGCAAATCTGCCTATGAGGAAGAGATCATGAAGCAGTACGTCAAGGACTTCCCGGCAGCGGCAGTCGCGCGCGACCAGTTGGAGTACGGCCATGCCGAGTTTTCCACGCACAATAACGGCAAGGTGACAAAAGCGCTGAACGACAACTTGCAAGCGGTCATTACCGGAAAGGCGAGTGCTGCGGAAGCGCTGAAAAAGGCGCAGGAAGAGGCAGACAAAGTGCTTGCGCCATTCAACAAATAAGCGAAATCGAGCGAGGCATATGGAGGAGCGACGATGGGGGAACTACGAGCAAAATGGAAAGTGAATATGTACGCCTGGTTGCTGCTCCTTCCCTCCCTCATCTTCCTGCTGCTGTTTACCTTCTACCCTGTGTGGCAAACGGTCATTCTCAGCTTTCATCAAGCGGATCTGGGTTCCCCAGAGCCGTTTTTTAACGGGGTAGACAACTACAAGCAGATGCTGGAAGATGATGTGTTTTGGAAGGTGCTGACCAACAATCTCTGGTTTGCGTTGGGAACGGTTCCGACGAGCGTGGCTCTGGCGCTCGGCATGGCGCTGTTTGCCAACAAAGCGCTGCGGGGCAAAAGCTTCGTCCGCACCGCCTACTTTTACCCGACGGTGGTTCCGATGATTGCCGTCGCCAACATCTGGCTGTTTATTTACACGCCGGAGTACGGGGCGCTCAGCCACGTGATGGAGTGGTTCGGAAAAGGCGATATCAACTGGCTCGGCGATCAGGCGAACGTGATGTGGGCGATGATTTTCATGGTGATCTGGAAGGAAGCGGGCTACTTCATGATCTTTTACTTGGCGGGGCTGCAAAACATCTCTCAGGAGCTGTACGAGTCTGCCGCGATGGAAGGAGCATCGGCGTGGACGGTGTTTCGCCGCGTGACGTTTCCGCTGCTCATGCCGACGACGATGTTTGTCAGCATTATCGCGTTTACGAACTCGTTCAAGCTGGTCGATCACCTGGTCATCATGACAAAGGGCGGCCCGGACAATGCCAGCAACCTGCTGCTGTACTACATTTACGAAACGGCGTTCTCCTTCTGGGATCAAGGGATGGCGTCCGCTTTGACCATCGTGATGGTCGTGCTGCTGCTCGCGGTGGCTGCTGTGCAATTTTTTGGTCTGGATAAAAAAATTCACTACAACTGAGGGGGAGAGCAGATGGCCCGCAAAATTACAACCGTCGGCATGTACGTCCTGGCTGTACTCTGGCTGTTCCCTTTGCTCTGGGTGCTCTGGACGTCGCTTCGGCCGAGAGAGCTGGCGACTTCTTGGACACTCAGCGCCGACTTTACGCTGGCAAACTTCGCGAAGGTGTGGGACGCGGCTCCTTTTGCCCAGTATTACTTCAATACGTTTTTGATCGTCGCAGGCGTGTTGATCGCGCAAATGATTACGGCTACGCTGGCGGCGTATGCCTTTGCCAAGCTGCGCTTCTGGGGGCGGGATGTGCTGTTCGTGTTGTTTCTCGTGCAGCTCATGGTTCCGGCTGACATCCTTATTTTCCCGAACTACAACGTGCTGCGCGACTTGGCGTTGCTCGATACGAAAATCGGCATCATGCTGCCGTACTTCGCTTCCGCCTTTGGCGTGTTCCTGTTGCGGCAAACGTTCAGGACGATCCCGCACGAACTGGAGGAAGCCGCGCGCATGGAAGGCTGCTCCTGGCTGCAAATTTTGTGGCGGGTGTACGTTCCGCTGGCGCGGCCGACCTACATTGCGTTCGGCCTCGTTTCGGTCAGCTATCATTGGAACAACTTCATGTGGCCGCTGATTGTCACCAACTCGGTAGAAAACCGCCCGTTGACGGTAGGGCTGGCGATTTTTGCCCAGTCGTTTGAGACCGGGGCACAGTGGGCAGAGGTCAGCGCGGCTACGATGATGGTCATTTTTCCGTTGCTGCTCGCCTTTTTGCTGTTCCAACGCCAGTTCATCAACAGCTTCATCCATTCCGGGGTGAAATAAAGGAAAGGGGAACGATCCATGAAGGAGCAAAGTGCTTTTGCCATATCCAGCTACGCCTTGTTTGACCTGCCGCTGCGCGAAGCCGTCGCCAGGCTGATGGACGCGGGCTGGACTTCGATCGAGATCATGTGCGAAGCAGGCCATGCCGAGCTGTTGGCCTGGTCCCGGGAGCAGCTTGCCGAGCTGAAAAAGCAGGGAGAAAAGCGGGGCATCACCTGGTCGATTCACGCGCCGATCAGCGGCTGCAACCTCGCCGCCGGCACAGGCCCAAGCCGGGAAAAGACGTTGGAGACGATGAAGCGGTGTCTGGCGATTGCCCGCTTTTTGGACAGCACGCACGTAGTCATGCACGCAGGGGAAGTAGCCGACGCTCACGATGCGGACAGCCGTGCGCGCGGGGTCGAGCATGTCAGCGAGGCTGCTCGGCTGCTGACGGCGGAAGTCAGCGACGGCAGAACGACGCTGGCGTTGGAAAACGTGCCGCCTTATCCTCGCGTGCTGGGCTGGAATGTCGATGATTTGCTCGCGGTGTGTAAGGCCGTCGATTCTGCGCATCTGGGAATTGCCTATGACGTCGGACACGCCCACCTGATCCGCCCAGGGTACGCACTTGAAGCGCTGGAAACGGTATTTCCTTACGTCTCTGTCTTGCACATCAGCGACAACGGCGGCGAGACAGACGAGCATCTGGCGGTAGGGGAGGGGACGATTCCGTATGCGCAGGTGTGGTCGGCTTTGCAAGCCGGAAGCTTTGCGGGAAGCCGGGTGATCGAAACAAAGCAGCTCGCCTGCGCACGGCGCAGCGTGGAGCGAATCATTGCGCAGCTTTAAACGAACAGGAGGCTCCTATTATGGATATGGAGACGATTTTGAAAACGAATCGGATTATCGCTGCGACGGAGCAGGATCGGCTGGCAGAGGCGATGGATTCGGCGGCCTGCGCGATTTTGCTCATGTACGGGAAGCTGACTCGGCTGATGGCCGAAGCGGACGCGATCAGCCAGGCGAGCAAGCCGATTTTTTTGCACACAGACCTGATGAACGGCCTGTCCAATGACAAAGAGTCGTTCCGCTTCCTGTCTGCGTATATCAAACCGACCGGGATTGTCACGACGAAAGGCCCGATGATTCGCGCGGCAAAAAAAGAAGGGATGCTGACGATCCAGCGCGTGTTTTTAATTGATACGACCTCGCTTACGACGACGATCAAAAACGTGCTGGAAAACCAGCCGGACGCCATCGAAATCATGCCGGGCATCGCCCCGTCGATTATTGCGTACATCAAGGAGCATTTGCCGCAGCCGATCATTTTGGGCGGGCTGATCTGGAACAGGCAGCAGGTCGCGGAAGCGCTGGCGAATGGCGCGGATGCCGTTTCTTTGAGCAGGGCGGAGATGTGGAATGACATAACCGAGTAGGATGGGGGAAAGCCGCAGTTTTCCGGTACACATATGCACATTTGCGCATAGACACTTGCTGGCGGATCAGGTAAAATTGTTGATAATTGATAACAATAATCATTTTCAATAAATAACCAGTTTACTTTTTATGTGCGTCTTTCGCGGGGTGCTGCTTATGAATACGCTGGAAAAAATGGAAACCTTCATCGTGCTCGCGGAATGCGGCTCTTTTACCGAGTCTGCGAAGCGGCTTTTTTGCTCACAGCCAACCATCAGCCACCATATTCAACAACTGGAAGAGTTGTTTGAGTCGCCGCTCGTGCAACGGTCGGGGAAGCAGGTGCAACTGACGCGGCAGGGCGAGATTTTGCTCCGCTATGCCAAGCAGATTTCGCATCTGGTCGAGGAGGTGGCTGTGGAGCTGAAGCGCATCAGCGAGCAGGAGCGGGTACTGTCTGTCTACGTCAGCAACTACATTGCCGGGTACTTTTTCTCCGACATTCTCAATGAGTTTCATACGATTTTGCCGCACAAGCCGTTGGAGATCAATACGTACTGCTACAGCGACCTCATCCGCTGCTTTCAGGAGGGCCGGACGCACTACGCGTTAATGCCGATCTATCCCGAGGATGATTATATACGCAAAAACTTTGAGACTTCTGTTTTGTTCGAGGAGGAGCTTCTGCTCATCTTGCCTGTCGACCACCCTTTGGCCAAAAGAAGGCTGCTGTACGCGCGCGACTTGCACAACGAAACCGTGCTGCTTCCGAAAAGCGAGTATTTGCAGCAATACGTCATCAACCATTTGAGCAGCCGCCAGGTGAAAACGCGCTTTTTGCAAATGAGCAACTTCGAGACGATCAAGCAGGCGGTCAAGTCGCGCCACGGCATCGCCTTCCTTCCATCCGGGGCGGTAAAGGAAGAGCTGAAAAGAGGCGAGCTGGTCAATGTGCCCGTCTCGTCTTTGCAAATCAGACGGCAAAACGGCTTTGTGTTCCGCAAAAATGCCGAGTTGAGCCAGGCGGATCGCGCCTTTTGCCAAAACGTCGAGCAGTATTTGCGGACGGTTTAGGTTTAGTGGACATTGGCATTGCCATAAAAAAGACGGCCTGTTTCCCGCACGTATCGGTGTGGGGGACAGGCTGTTTTTCATAAGCGCAACATGGCGAGACTGCGAACGAAGCGAAAAAGCAAGGCTTGTGCTCTGTGGGCACCAAGGCTTTGCCAGTAGCTTGGCGCAGCCGGGTTTGCTAATGCGCGACGCTTGCGGGACAAGCGTTGGAAAGATTTATGCTATCAAGAAAATGAATAGATAGATTCAAAAATATTATGTGAGAACAGGCGCGGTTGAAGCGCGCGGATTTTCAAAAAGGGCCCCTCTTAAGTGGGATTGATATTCATTATCAATTAAATTAAGATGGACCTAGTTTTCGGATACAAACACATACAGTCAACAATGGAGGGGTTTTTTCATGTCTGTGATCTACGTACGGGATCGCAACGAAGTATTGGAACTCAGCTTTCAGGATGTGACGAAATACCACGGAAGTCTCGCCTTGATGGCCGTCGCGGTTGGATTCCGCACGTTGCAGGCTGCTTTTGCCGAGCTGTTTGGCGAGGAGGCGCCAGACCGCAAAGAGCTGTCCATTCTCTCCGGCCATGCCGGGCCAGGGTTTCGGGACGTGTTTGAATATGTGACCCGGGCGGTGACGCGGGGAGCCTACCGTGTAGATGTGGACTATCCCGTCGCGCAATACGATCCGCATCGCCCGCAGTCGTACGCGTTTGTCATCACTGCCGCAGACGGACGGGCTGTAGAAGTGTCGCTCTCCGCCAGCTTTTTGCCAGCGGAATTTTACGACTACTTGAAAAAAGGCCGGGAGCAAGCCATGACCGAGCAGGACGTCGAAGCTTTCGACAAACTGAAGCTGGCTTTATCCAGGCGGGCACTGGCTCTGCCGCAGGACGAGCTGTTGGCGATCAAACGAATCGCTTGATGGAACGGATCACAAATCAGGAATGTAGGAGGTTATTTCCTTGTTGAAGCGCAAGTCTTTCGGACTTTTTCTCAGTTATTTGCTAGTGCTGTCGACCTTCGTGCTTGGCTGCCAGTCCAATCAGGGCGCCGCACCGAGCCAGCCCCAGAACGACGCGGCCAAATCCGGCGAAGCCGCGAGCGCCGCACCGCAAACAGTGCCAGAGTTGAAAATCGGCTTGCCGAGCGACGCCGGCCCGCTGAACATCTACACCGGAAACATCGACTATTTGACAGAGCTTGTGTTTGACAAATTGTTCTCGCCGTCGCCTTACGTGGAAAAGCCGCAGCCGTGGCTGGCGGAATCGGCCCAGCAACTGGACGATGTGACCTGGGTGGTCAAAATCCGCTCCGGCATCAAGTGGCATGATGGGACGCCATTCACTGCGGAGGACGTCAAATTCACGTACGAATACTATCGCGACGGTCCAGCCAACCGCCACACGCACCACGTAAGCGAAGTGCCGCACATCTCCAAAATCGAGCTGGACGACCCTTCGACGGTCCGCTTCACTTGCGCCTACGCGTGCCCGACGCTGGAGCGGATTACTTTTGCCGACCTGCCGATCTTGCCCAAGCATATTTGGGAAAAGGTGCAAAACCCGCGCAAATATACAGATTTGCCGATCGGAACCGGGCCGTACAAGCTGGTCGAGTACAAAGCCGATCAATACTACAAGTTTGAAGCGAACAAAGACTACTTCATGGGCAGCCCGCTCGTCGACACGCTCGTGATGCCGGTCATCAAAGACCCGACCGCGATCTTCAACGCACTGCGTGCAGGAGAGATCGACATTTCCGCCAGACCTGTCCCGGCCGAGCTGGAAGCATCCTTCCAAAACCAGGCCAACATGAAAGTGGTACAAACCGCGCCGCTGTCGCTGGTCGAGCTGAAGCTCAACTACGAAAAGGCGCCATTCAACCAGGAAGCGTTCCGCAATGCCATGTCGCTCGCGGTGGACCGCCAGGCGATTACGGATACGGTCTTGCTTGGAAAAGGGCGTCCGGGCTTAAAAGGCTATCCTCACCCGGATTCGCCGTGGACCAACCCGAACTTGAGCACGCCGTATGACGCAGAAAAAGCAAAAGCCGTCATGGACGAATTGAAGCTGACAGACAAAAACAACGACGGCGTCCGCGAGATGGCAGACGGCAAGCCGCTCGCCTTTTCGCTGAAAGTGCCTTCCACAGAGCCGGCGTGGATTCGCGCGGCCGAGATGCTCAAGGAGCAGTACGCCAAAGTCGGGATCAAAATTACTGTCGAAGTGCTCGACTCCGGCACGATGGCGACCGTATCGCAAACCCGCGACTTTGACCTCGTGATCGGAACCATCGGGGCGCACGGGGTAGCAGACCCGGATCAGTTTGTCATGTCTCACCGTTCTTCTTACCTGTGGAACAAAACGATTCCGTATCCGGCGATGGACGAGCTGACCAAGCAGTGGATGGCGGAAACAAGCGTAGACAAGCGCAAGGAAATCGCGTTCAAAATGCAGGAGCTGTTCAACAAGCAACCGACCAGCATCGTGCTGTACTACCCGGAAGAGAAGTTCGCCTACAACGCGCAAAAGTTTGACAAATGGGTAGAGTCGCCCGGGTTTGGCGTCATCAACAAGTTTTCCATGCTGCCAGACGGCGCGAAAAAGGCTGTAGCCAAAGAGTAAGACGGGGGGAGCTGTGATGAGTGGGAGCGGGTTCTCCGCGGCATTCGGCAAGAAACTGATTCAATATGTGCTGGTGCTCGCCGTGGCGTTGACGATCAACTTCGCCCTGCCGCGGCTCGCACCCGGCGATCCGCTGGAATTTTTCTTTGGCGAAACGACAATCAACGAGCTGACGCCAGAGCAGCGCCAGCAAGTGGAGCGGGAGCTTGGGCTGGATCGCTCGCTCTGGCAGCAATACGCGGATTTTATGACAGGAGTGTTCCGGTTTGATCTCGGCAGCTCCATCAAATACGGAAAGCCAGTGACGGAAGTATTGGCAGACAGGCTGCCGTGGACTTTCCTGCTGGTAGCTCCCTCCCTCGTTCTGAGCGCGGTCATAGGCATTGCTATCGGTGCCTATGCCGCGTGGAGCCGGGGGAAGCGGCGCGACCTGCTTTTTTTGACGGGGATGCTCACGATTGAATCCATTCCCGGCTTCTGGATCGGCATGCTGCTGATTGCGGTGTTTTCCGTCAGCATGGGCTGGTTCCCGTCCTTTGGCGCGGTGCCGATCGCCTTTTCCGGAGGCGGTGCCGACTACGCGCTGGCCGTGCTCAAGCATATGACCCTGCCTGTGATGACGATTACCGTCGCTACCGTCGGAGGCAATTTTTTGCTGACCCGGTCGTCGATGCTCGACACGCTGGGCCAGGATTATGTGCTGATGGCGGAGGCAAAAGGGGCGAGCAAGCGCAGCCTGATTTTCAATCATGCCCTGCGAAACGCCCTCTTGCCCGTCTATACGCACATTACGATGAGCCTCGGTATTTTGGTGAGCGGCGCTGTTGTCGTGGAGACGGTCTTTTCCTATCCGGGCGTCGGCCGCTTGCTCTATGAGAGCGTGATCGCACGGGATTACCCGATGATGCAGGGGGTATTTTTAATCATTACGCTGGGTGTGATTGCGGCCAACCTGCTGGCGGATGTGACTTATCCGCTGTTTGACCCGCGCGCCCGCCAAAGAAAGCAGGTGGAGGAGTCCCCATGAGTCGGATTGGTTCCAAAATGATTGGCTGGCTTGGCGTTGTCTTGCTGGCAATCGTCCTGCTGCTCGCGCTCGTGGGACCTTACGCAGTTCCGTACGACGCCAGCGAGCAGTCTGGCGCCCCGTTCCAGCCGCCTGGCCGAGAGCATTGGCTTGGCACAAATGACATGGGGCAGGACATCCTGGCCGAGCTGGTAGTGGGCGCGAGGACCTCGCTTACGGTTGGGATTGTCGCCGCCTTGCTGGCTACGCTGATCGGCACGGTGGTCGGCCTGGTCTCCGGCTATTCGGGAGGTTGGCTGGACGCTGTTTTTATGAGAATCGTGGATATTTGCCTGACGCTGCCGTTTTTGCCCCTGATGATCGTGATTGGCGTGTACATCGGCCCGAGCCTGTTTACGCAGGTGCTAGTGATTACCTTGGTCATGTGGGCGGGAAAGGCGCGGAAAATCCGGGCGCAGACGTTGTCGCTGCGCACGCGAGGCCCGGTCCAGGCTGCGCGGTCGATGGGCGCAGGGCATCTCTACATTTTGCGTCGGCACGTTTTTCCCAGCATCCTGCCTTTGGTGATTCCGCAGTTCGTGCAGGCTGTCAACGTCTCGATCATGATGGAATCCTCGCTGAGCTTTTTGGGCATGGGCGATCCGTTGTCCAAAAGCTGGGGCAGCATTTTGTTTTACGCCAACTCGCGCAGCGCCTTTTTGACGGAGGCGTGGATGTGGTGGGTAATTCCGCCGGGGCTGTGCATTGTCGTGACGGTGCTCGCCTTTTCGTTGATCGGCTACTACTTGGAGGAGCGGGTAAATCCGCGGCTGCGCGCTTATCAGGCGACTTCTGCCAAGGGAGGCCAGACGACGCCGCAAAACGGACCGTCCGCGTCCGCTGCGAAGATCGCGACAGCAGAGGCGCTGCTGGAAGTCCAAAATCTGACTGTTCGCTATCCAAAAGAGAGCGGAGTGGTCAATGCGGTGGATCAGGTCAGCTTCACGGTGTCCAAGGGCGAGGTGCTCGGCCTGGTCGGAGAGTCGGGCAGCGGCAAGAGTACGGTAGCTTCGGCAGTCATGCAGTTGTTGAAGCCGCCAGCGCTCGTTTCGCACGGCGCGATTTATTTTGCGGGCCGTGATCTGACTGCGCTTTCCCCAGAAGAGATGAGGAAACTGCGGGGAAACCGGATTGCCTTGATTCCCCAGGCGGCTATGAACGCGCTCAACCCTGTGATGAGCGTGGGCGAGCAGTTGGCGGAAGCGGTCAGCTCGCATCAGCAAATGCCCAAGGACGAGTTGCAGAAACGAATCGACGAGGTGCTTGCGCAAGTCGGACTCGCTCCGAAGTGGGCGGCCGCTTTTCCGCATGAGCTGAGCGGCGGCATGCGCCAGCGGGTCGTCATCGCGATGGCGCTGATGAACAAGCCCGATCTGGTTATTGCCGACGAGCCGACGACGGGGCTCGACGTCATGGTTCAGGTGGAGATCATCAAGCTGCTGAAGGACTTGCAGCGCACGCTCGGGCTGTCCATGGTGTTCATTTCGCACGATCTTCCTGTCGTTTTGAGCCTGGCTGACCGCACGATCATCATGAATCAGGGCAAAATTGTCGATCAGGGCGACACGCTCGCCTTGGCGAAGACGTCCACCCATCCGTACACACGGCGGCTGATCGATTCGATCCCCAGGCTGACGCCTGCGCCGGAGCGTTCCTTGCAGGAGCAACGATAATCTCACGGAGGCATGAAGGATGGAAGCGCAAAAACAAGAGCGGGATATGCTGCGGCAAAAGGAACTGCTGCAGGTGTCCGGACTGTACAAGACCTACGAGGGCAAAAGCTCCGGCAAACAGGCAGCGCCTGTCATTAATGGGGCCAGCTTTTCCATACAGGCAAACGAAACGGTCGGGCTGGTCGGTTCGAGCGGCGCCGGAAAAAGCACCATCGGGCGAATCGTCGCGGGGATCGAGCAGGCTGACAGGGGAAAGCTCATCTACCAGGGGCAAGACCTGCTGTCGATGAAGCCCAAGGCGCGCAGGGAGGCCACGCGGTCTATCCAGATGATTTTTCAGGACCCGTACGAGTCGCTGTCCGCGCGCATGACGATTGCACAGTTGATCGCGGAACCGTTGGTCATCGCCCGGCTGTACAAAAATGACCCGGCAAGACGGACAGAGCTTGTTCGGGAAGCGTTGCAGGAAGTCGCGCTGCCGCCTGAGCGCTACATGCACCGCTATGCCCATGAGCTGTCTGGCGGGGAGCGGCAGCGTGTCGGCCTGGCGCGCGCTTTTGTCACCCGCCCGCAGTTGATCGTGGCGGACGAGCCGACCTCGATGCTGGACACGTCCCTGCGGCTTGATTTGCTGCGGCTCATGCGCGAGCTGAGCCTGCGTCACGGGATCGCCTATTTGTTCATCACCCACGACCTGGCGCTGACGCGGGGCTTTTGCGATCGGCTGCTTGTGCTCGACCAGGGCCAGATCGTGGAGACAGGCACGCCGGAGGAAGTGACGGAGAATCCGCAGCATCCTTTTACGCTGCGGCTGATCGGGGCATTGCGGGAGCTTGACCAGTTTTAACCGAAACGGCTGTACCGGATACAACGACGATCGAGGAGGCATACATGAATCAACCAACCGATTTTTTGATGCTCGATTCGGGCTGCTGCTTTGGCGAGCCGCGTCTGAAAGACCCGAATTATCAGGATTTTTTTACCTTCATTGATGTGTACGATTTGCCGGAGCACGACTTGTCGCCGTACAAATGCCTCGTGATTACCGGATTGATCGACCAGGAGCTTTTGTACAGGCAAAAAGACAAGATTCGCCGCTTTCTCGACGAGAAAAAGGTGCTCGTTTTCAGCGGCAACCTGTTTTTGCCCTGGCTGCCGGGCGGGTCTCGGTTCGTGCCGAAACAAATTCGCAGCCATGCCGACTACGAGGTGCGGATTGCCAAGGAACACCCGATTTTTGCCGGGGTAGAGACGTACGATATGACGTACAACAAAGGCGTTGCAGGCTTTTTCGCCAGAGGACACCACCCGCTCCCGGAAGGCGCCGAGGTGCTGCTGACCTTGCCAGGCGGCGAACCGATTACGTACATCGACCGGAACAGCACGCGGGGAACGATTCTCGTCCATGCCGGAAACGACCTGTTCGGCTACAACCACCCGGGAAAATCAACCGGACGCATCGCGGTCCAGCTCACGAAGTGGGTGCGGGATGAATACCGACAGCTTCAGCAACTTCAAGAAGGAGGCGCGTACGTATGAGAAAAATCGCAGCCCTGTACGGCGGCAGCTCGCAGCATTTTCGCAGCCTGAACGAACCAAAATACCGCCGCTATTACGAAAAGCTCATCTACCTGCCCGATTTGGAGCGTACGTCTCTCGATGAATTTGACGCATTAGTCGTCCCTTCGCAGTTGCACATGGGCCTGGTGATGAAATCGCGCGACAAAATCAGGGAGTTTTCCGAGCGGGACGGGATCGTCGTCGCATTCGGGCCGCAGCCGCGCGAATGGATTCCCGGACAAAACTGGGAGCTGCGCCCGACGAATTTCTGGTGGTGGCTGGACAAAAACGCGAAGAGCGGACTGGTGCTGCAAAAGCCGGACTACGACCTGTTTTCCTACATTACCTTAGAGGATGCGACCTGGCACCAGCACGGCGTCTACTGGCCGCCGGAAGGGGCGGAGGTGCTGATCTCGACCGAGGATGGCGGAGCTGTACTCTACGTCGACAAAGTCAGCACGGCGGGGACGTGGATCGTCACCACGCTCGACCCGGACTTCCACTTCGGCTCGTACTTCATGCCAGCGACAGAGCGGTTCCTCGACGGCTTCCTCCCGTGGCTGGCAGAGGGGAACGTCTGATGATTTTGCTAGAAAATGTGTACAAGAGCTATGGGAAAAGAGTGATTTTACAAGACCTTCACCTGCATTTGGAAGCAGGGGAGTTCGCCTTTTTGCAAGGGCGCTCCGGTTCGGGAAAAAGCACGCTGCTCAAGCTGTTGTACCGGGAGCAAACCGATTTTGCGGGACGCATCGAAATAGATGCCGTCCCGATCGGGCAAATTCCGAAATTCGAGCTGCGGCGCAAGATGGGCGTCATTTTTCAATCGTTTGAACTGCTCCCGCGAAAGACTGTCATGGAAAATGTCGCGCTTGCCGGAGAGGTCGTCGGCAAGACATGGGCGGAGATCGAGCCTGAGGCGAACCGGCTGCTGGAGCGGGTCGGGCTGTCCGACGTGAAGGATTGTTTTCCTGACCAGCTTTCCGGGGGCGAGCAGCAGCGCGTCGCCATCGTGCGGGCTTTGCTGAATCGCCCGCGCCTTCTGTTGGCAGACGAGCCGACAGGCAATCTGGACAACGAGACGGCTTTTGAAGTCTTGCAATTACTAAAGGAGCTGCACGTGGAGGAAAACATGGCGATGCTGATCGTTACGCATTCGGAGCGTCTGATTGAACAATTTCCGGCAAAGACGTGGATCATGGAGCAGGGGCGGGTACGTGTCGTATGAACAGACAGTCGTGCATGTACATGCTCAGGGATGCGCGCGAAGGCATTCAGCGAAACATCGGGGCTGCGGCGGCAGCAGCCGTCCTGATTTTTGTCGCAATGCTCATCGCGGGCATCCTGCTGCTCGGACGGTTCGGCGTCGGGGATTTGCTGGGCTATCTGGAGTCACAGGTAGCGATGAAGCTGTATGTAGACCCTGCCGCGGACACGAAGGCGATTGCCACCATTTTGCGGGAGAAAAGCTTCGTCCAGTCGGCTGAGATCGAGACGAAGGAGCAGATGCTGGACCGATTGGCGGCGTTTTTTACCGGGAGAGAGCACCTGCTCGTCTCGTTTCAGGAGAGCCAGATTCCCGACGCCATCCGGCTGGAGCTGCGAGACAAGACGCAGATGAAGCTCGTCGCGGAGCAGCTACAGGCGATGAACGGCATCACGAAGGTCGTCTATCCGCAGCAATTCGCCGAAACGATCCTGCACTGGTCGAGCGAGCTGAACCGCTATGGGCTGGGGCTTCTGCTCGGCATGGCGGCGCTGGCGTTCGGCATGGTGTTTATCGCGATGAATCTGGCCTTGTACCAGCGGCAGCAGGAGATTCGCGTCCGGCTGCTGCTCGGCGCGAATCCGTGGCACGTCAGGGGGCAGTTTTTGTTTGAGGGCTGGCTGATCGGCTTCGTCGGCAGCTTGCCCGCGGCGCTGGCTGTTTACGCGCTGTTTTCGAGCATACTGCTACCTTTGCAAAAAAGTTTTCCGCTGGTGTTCCACTTTTCGCAGGGCATGGTGTACGAAATGATGGGCGGCATGGCGGTCGCAGGCTCTCTCGTGGGACTGTCGGCCAGCTACGTGTCGACAAGGAAGCTGATCGATCATGCGTAAAAAGCTGTTCATACCAGCGGCAGTCGCGCTGCTTTTGTGCGCCACAGGGGCGTACGCTCATTTGACGGGGGCGTTTGCGAATTTTCTCGTCACGGTCAACGACGAGAGCACCACCGAACGGCTGAAAGAGGAAGTAGCCCAGACGAAAAAGCAGATTGCCGAGCTAATGCCGCAGATCGCGAAGCTGGAAGCAAGCTACAAGGCCGACCAGCAGGTAGCGGTCGACAAGCTGCAATTTTACAGCGAGCTGGGACTGGATACGTGGGTCACGCTGTTGCTGCAGGAGCAGGAGCCAGTCGATATTCTCGGCAGCCAATGGCTGATCGAGCGCAATCTGGACGCTTACATGGCGGAGCTGGACAAGCTGTACCTCGCTTACAAGCAACTGGTCGCGACCAAAGAGACGCTGGAAGGACACGAAAAGCTGCTCGCCGTCATCGAGGAGAATCTGCAAGCGAGAGGGGCGTTTCTCGCGGACAATCCGGAGCTGCCGATTGAGCAGTTGGCCAATTATTTGGACATCGACTGGATGGCCGAGGTCGAGCCGGCTTTGCTTGCGATATTGGCAAAAGACCGCGCCTTGACCGAACACGAGGCAGCCGCCTGGGCTTCTGCGCGAGCCGTTTCCGGGCCGAATCCGTATCGGCTGGACGAGAGCTGGCTTAACGAACGCAGCGAGCTGCGCTACTTTTTCCGCTCAGATCATGTGTACGTCGTGTTTCAAAAGCCGGACTTGCACGTCATTTTGATCGGGCAGGTGCTGGAAGAGTCGCCCGCTGCGGCTGCGCTTGTTTTTGAGGCGGGATTTTTCAACGGCTTTTTGATGCCGGAGACGTTGATCGAGGAGTTGCAAGGCTTCCGCATTCCGTACGCGCAGCTTGGGCAATTGCCGGACGCACAGGTGCCTTTGTACCTCCAGCAAACGAGCGGAGGGCTGATTGTACGGACAAAAGAGTAGCCGCAACGGGCACACCATCTGGATGGGAGAGAAAGACATGAGAAGGAGCTTGTGTTTGCTGGCGATGCTTTTGCTGCTGTTGCCAACGGTCGTATCGGCGCACATCGTCAACGAACAAAATTTGTACGACGACCTGCAATATTCCAAGGCCACGCCGCAGATCGTGCAATTGAGCGGGCTTGGGGTCATTGCCTACGATCACGGTTCCACGCTGTTTTCGCCACAGGAAAAGCTGACGCGCGAGGAACTGGCGCATTGGGCAGGAGCTTTTTGGAAGCTGAAGGAGAGCGGGGCTGCCCGCGAGCAAGTGACGGCGGCTGCGCTGGAAAAAGGGCTCGTGCCTTCGCTGGACGGCAATGCCACCTATGCGGATGTCAACCAGGCGTATTTTGCGGGCAAGCTCGCTGTACCTGAGCAGGATGCCGCGCGCGAGTTGACCAAAGAAGAATTTGCCGTGTTTGTCTTCGAGCACAGAAACGATGCCGTCGAGGGCAAGAGCCTGTACGACCGGGGCGGTTTTGTGGCCGGGCCGACAGGCAAAGTGGAAAAAGTCGCGGTCCGGGAAGAAAAAGATACGGCAGGCAAAACTTCCAAGGTGTACTCGCTGACTATCTCCGGCACCGTGCATGATCTCTCTGCGCATCCGCGCGTGCTGCAGGCTGCGGTCGATCCGGCGCAGTGGGAAGGAAAAACGGTTGAGGAAGCGTGGCTGATGAACGTGGCAGGCAAGCCACAGCTTCAACTGATCCTGTTTGCCAAAAGCGCAGACGCTTCCGGGCAATCCGCGCGACCAGAAAAGGCGCCGACAGCCGATCACGCGCACGCAGGCCATGCCGATCACGCAGCGGCAGCGAGCGGCGACGAGACAGGGGCGTCAATGGTTCCGCTGGTTGTGGCGGTCGTTTTGCTCGCCCTCGTCGGGGGCTGGCTTTTTGCGCGGAGACGAAAATAACGCCGCTGCTATGGTGTTGACGTAGTGAAAGCGAACGCGAACGGGAAACGGGCGGGCTTCGGAAAGCGAGGCCCCCCTGTTTTTTTCTGGCAGCCCTATGTCAAATTAAGCTGAGCTACTTTATGACATGCCAAGTGCGCCATAAAACAAAAAGCAACTTAATAGAGCTGGAATCAAAAATATATTTCCTTGTACTTCTTGCAATACTTATAGATGAATTTTTTGTGAACACAAGATTTTGACAATGTTATTTGGTTGAATTTTTGTTAAAAAATGTTATTATTGTAAGTATCTTCGTGAGATGGGTTGGCTAACCTTTACTATCCTGAAAAAATTCAATTATGGTAAAGGAGTTTCAAAATGAAAAAAGCGATATTTTTAGCATTGTCAATTTCTTTGTTTTCCAGCTCTCTTTATAGCGCTAGTTCCGCTCATGCTGCCACAGTAAAATCGTATAATCTCGATATTTCGAGCATAGACGTTTCTCAAATCAAAGACCCGCAAGAAAAAGCTGCTTTTGAGAAGTTTAAGCAAATGCTTGAATCTGAGGATGCGAAAAAATTAATCGATGGATAAAAAGCGTATCGCGATTATTATCAAGTTGACAGTAATGGATATCATTTTGTCAAAGAGGCAGATAAATATATTCCAGCCGATGTTTACAAACTTATGTCAGAAACTTTCGAATCGGCCAACGAGGAATTGAATAAACCCGAAGCAAAGAAAGTGAAACAGATATCGAGTTCTAAAGTAGAAGGACCTGTCTATTATCCTGATCCTGGGGAAACAACGAAATATTATGGATACCATTCAAAAACCTACTATTTTCAAGGAAGTAATTGGGATGTTGGAGATTGGCTGTATCTTAGTGACGAAGATACTAGATGGGTTGTCAATGTATTGATAGCTAGTACGGTTTTCTCTTACGTACTAGGAAAAGTGCTTTCTTTGTTCCCACAAACTAAAGGCCTTGCTTTGTCAGCAGATGTAATTACATTTATGTGTGGGGCAGGTGCTGCTTACCTAAGCAATAAAAATGAGGGAAAGGGCATTTACATTCGAGCCTACAGTGGAGGAATTTATTGCAGGGCTAGATAAACAGGGGTGATTTATTATTCAAGCCTACTTTACCTACATTATCTTTGGAATAATGATTGTGTCCACTTTAGTATCCATGGTAAAAAAAGAGAACTTGTTTGGGTACATTAATGGCGGAGTTCTCTCAATCATTATTTATGTGATTGATCCAGCGTATTGGTGGATTAGTATCTGTCTATTGTTAATAACGTATCTTTTCCAATTTATAGAAATCCAATTTCCTAAAAGGTGACCACGGTTGTGGGTTAACCCCCAATAGCCAGGATAAATCTGCAAGCACAGAAAGGATTGACAGCGAAGCGGGCTTTCCCTTACGATAAATCATAATTCACTACGGTTTTTCAAGGAGGCTCTTTTATGTACTCTGTACGCATGCGCTAATCAGGCACGGACGACTCGCCCGTTTTTCGATGGGTTATTTGTCATGCCTGCATAGTTAGCTTGCGTATGTACCTCCAAAGCTCCTCGCTGCCTGATTCTGATTCGTCAGGCAGTCGGTTTCATGTGCTTGGATTGAGCAAGCTTTTGCACGGATGGCATCCCCTCGGACGGGACGTTCTCCGTGCTTTTTTGCGTCCAAAAACGGATGTCGCACATGAATGTCCACATGAGGAGGATGTATATGAGTACGAAAAAAGAAAGCTGGAAGCAAACCTTTTACACGATTTTTGCCGGGCAGGCCTTTTCGCTATTGGGCAGTGCCGTTGTGCAATTCAGCATCATCTGGTGGCTGACAGAGAAGACGGGCTCGGCGCTGGTGTTGACCATCGCTTCGATGGCCGGCTTTTTGCCCCAGGCTTTGGTCGGCCCTTTTGCCGGAACGATTGTCGATCGGCTGGACCGCAAAAAAATCATGATTGCCGCCGATATGTTCATCGCCCTCGTCAGTCTCGCCCTGGCGATTCTGTTCCTGAGCGGGATCGAGCCGCCTGTTTGGGTCTTTTACGCCGTTCTTGGCTTGCGTTCGATTGGTACGGCGTTTCACATGCCGTCAATGCAGGCTTCGATTCCGTTGATCGCGCCGGAGGATCAGCTCATGAAGGTGCAGGGCTGGATTCAGACGCTGACTTCTGCTGTCAGCAGGGCTGGATTCAGACGCTGACTTCTGCTGTCAGCATGGCTGGCCCGATGCTCGGTGCGTTTTTGTTGGCTTATTTTTCGATGGAAACCGTGCTTTTGCTTGATGTCGCAGGGGCGCTGCTGGCAAGCGCCGCCTTGCTGCTCGTGCATATCCCGAATCCCGAGCGCAGCGTGCCGGAGGAAGGCGAGCGCGGCATGCGCAGCGAGATCAAGGCAGGGCTGCGGGAACTGATGAAGTCAAGAGGCTTGGTGGTCATCACGGCCGCCATCGGGTTCACGAGCTTCGTGTACGTGCCGGTAGGGGCGCTGTTTACGCTTATGGTGTTAAGCCACTTTGGCAAAGGGGCGTGGCATGCCGGAGTGGTCGAGTTTTCTTTTGCGGCAGGCATGCTCGTCGGCTCGATTTTGTTGGGTAGTTGGGGGGCCAGGCAAAATCGCGTGTACTTGCTGACGGGCGGAATAGCGCTGTTGGGGCTGGGACTGTTCTTCTCGGGGCTTTTGCCTGCGTCCGGTTTTGTCGGGTTTGTGCTGCTGTCGGGGCTGATGGGGATATCGGGGCCATTGTTTGGCGGCCCATTTGCCGTGCTGCTGCAAACGACGATTGACCCCGCTGCTCTGGGGCGAGTGATGTCGCTCGTCAACAGCTTGATGCTGATTGCCACGCCAATCGGCTTGCTGGTGGCAGGCCCGGTAGCTGAGGTGATCGGGGTCAACAACTGGTTTTGGCTCTCCGGTATTGCCATTGTGCTTATCGGAGTGTTCACCTCGCTCGTTCCAGCGGTGAGAGAGCTGAAGGCAGCCCAAGCAAACCAGTAGACGTCTGCATAGAAACAGCCAGGGTCACGTCAGGTGGTTCTGGCTGTTGTTGTTCACAAAGATGGCACGAGGTTTTACAGTTATGTGTCGAAACGCCTGGGAGATTGGTAATGCAAGTTGGGGAAAATTATAATGAAGGTACATACGCAGCGAGCAAGCGCCTTTTCAGCGGGAAAGAGGGTACTATGGAACCAAATCAATTGATGGAAGCAGCTCAACGTTTTATCCGCACCTGCTACAGCGAGTTGAACAAGACGGCGGCCGAGACAGAGCAGCGTTTGCAGGAAGTCCGGTACCAGATCGAGTCACAAGGCTATTACGAGCACACAGAGGAAGAACTGCGCCACGGGACGAAGATGGCCTGGCGCAATAGCAATAGATGTATTGGACGCTTTTTCTGGGAATCGCTCATTGTGATGGACGAGCGCCATGTCCAGACAGAGGAGGAGATGGCCCAGGCGTTGCTGCGGCACATCGAGTTCGCGACGAACGGCGGGAAAGTGCGTCCGACCATTACCGTTTTTGCCCCTGCCATACCAGGGCGGCCGCAGATGCGCATTTGGAACCATCAGTTGATTCGCTACGCCGGGTATGAGACGGAGTACGGCATTCTGGGCGATCCGGCTTCGCTTGAGCTGACGAAGCTCTGTTTGAGCCTGGGGTGGCAAGGGGCTGGCACGCACTACGACATATTGCCGCTCGTCGTGCAGATTGGGGATCGGCAGCCGCAATTTTTTGAGATACCGCCAGAGCTGGTCATCGAAGTGCCGATCACGCATCCGGAAATAGCGGGCTTTGCAGACCTTGGCCTGCAATGGTACGGCGTGCCTATCGTCGCGGACATGCGTCTGGAAATCGGCGGCCTGGATTATGTGGCGGCTCCTTTTAACGGGTGGTACATGGGGACCGAGATCGGGGCGCGCAATCTGGCGGACGAACAGCGCTACAACATGCTGCCAAAAGTCGCGGAGGTCATGGGCCTAGACACGAGCCGGGAAGCGACGCTCTGGAGAGACAAGGCGCTGGTGGAGCTGAACGTGGCCGTGCTGCATTCCTTCAAGGAAAAAGGCGTTTCGATTGTCGACCATCACACAGCCAGTCAACAGTTCAAGCGCTTTGAGGAAAGAGAAGCCAAAAACGGCCGGGAGATTACAGGGGACTGGACGTGGCTGATTCCGCCGATTTCTCCTGCGGCTACCCACATTTTTCACAGCACGTACGACAACAAGATGGAGTCGCCGAATTTCCACTATCAGGCGAAGCCGGATTTGCCCAAAAAATAAGGGAAACAACAGGCAAAATGTCGCGGACGACGGTTCGCGGCATTTTTTTGTACAGATAAATGGGCGCACAAGCTCCCGCCAGGAAGTTTGCGCAAAAGCAGGGCCTGTAAAGGATTTACAGTTATTTTCTTGCACAGAATAGGTGGCGAAATCGGCAAGATGTGATAAAATTAGTCGATAATGATTATCATTATTATAAAAATGTGGGGGAGATTCATTTTGCGCAAAACCGGATCTTTCAAAGTCATCTTACTGGCATTTATGCTGGTTCTCGTCGGGGTTCTGTCGGCATGCGGACAAGCTCCGGCCAATAATGCGGCCCAAACGGAGCAAGAGCAACCGGCTGCTCCAGCCAAAACCGAGAGCAGCGACGAATTTATCACCTATCAGGCACAAAACGGAGAGGTGAAAATCCCGAAAGACTTGAAACGGGTGGTCGTGCTGGCAGACAGCTACGTCGGTGATTTTCTCGCGTTGGGCATCAAGCCGATCGGGATTACCGATCATGTGATGAAAAACCCGTACATGAAAGGCAAGCTGGACGGCATTGAAAGCGTTGGCGACGGCTCTTCCGTAGAGAAGGTGCTCACCATGAATCCAGACTTGATCGTCGTGTTCGAAGGCGACAAAAATCTGGCGGAGCTCTCCAAAATCGCGCCGACCGTTGCGATTCCGTACGGCAAGAAAACGTTCCGCGAGCAGCTTCAAGAGTTCGGCAAAATGACGGGCAGAGAAGACAAAGCCAATGAGTGGATTGCTTCCTGGGACAAAAAGATCGCTGAGCTGAAGCCAAAAGTACAGGCGGCGGTAGGCGACAAAACGGTTGCCATCCTGCAGCCTTACGCGAAAGGCATCTATGCATTCGGACACAACTACGGCCGAGGCGGCGAAATCATTTACGGCGAATTTCAGTTGAAGGCTCCTGCTGCTACGCAAAAGGCTGCCATTGACAGCGGCACCGGTTGGGCGGAAGTCTCGCTGGAAACATTGCCGGACTTCGCTGGCGATTACATTTTCACAAGCGCATGGAGCGGAGATGACGCCGATCCGGAAGCTGTCTACGGCTCTAATGTCTGGAAGGGACTTCCCGCTGTGAAAAACAACAAAGTATTCCAGCTCGACCGCGATGGTTCTTACTTCAACGACCCGATTTCGCTGGAGGCCCAGCTTGATTTCATCGTAGAAAAACTGACGCAAAACTAAGCCGATCAATAGAAAACCCCCGAGTCAGAAACAGCACAATCGCTGTCTGACTCGGGGGTCTTTTGCTGTTAACGGCTGTAGTAGCTGCTGAGTGCTTGCAGCAGGCCCAGCGGATTCTTGCGCAAATCTTTGGCGCTGAAGAAGACGCTGCCCTGGACTTCAGGGATTGTCGCGTTGAAATTCAGTTGATTGATAATCTCCTGAGAGCTTTGCCAGCCTGCTTCGGCTGTGCCCAGCTTGTAAGGAGAATGGCCGATGAACAGCTTGACGTTGGTGCCGCGTACCTCGTTCGCCCACCAGGTGACGAGCTTGTCGTACTGGGCCGGGGCAAAGGAGAGGCTCCAGTAAATTTGCGGCGTGACATAGTCCATCCAGCCTTGCTTGATCCAGGTGCGGACGTCGGCGTACATATGGTCGTAGGCAGTGACGCCTGCTTTTGTATCGGAGCCTGTCTTGTCGACGGCGATGTTGCGCCAGACGCCAAACGGGCTGATGCCGAACTGGACATGCGGCTTGGCGCTTTTGATCGCCTGGTTGAGCTGCTGCACGAACTGGTTGATGTTGTCGCGGCGCCAGTCCGCTTTTGTCGCGATTTTTTTGCTGTTGTAGCTTTTGAAGGTCGCATCGTCGTTAAAGGTGCCGTTGGACGGATAGAAGTAATCGTCCAGATGCACGCCGTCGATGTCGTAGCGCTGCACGACTTCCATGATCTCGGCAATGATTTGCTGGCGGGCTTGCGGGATGCCCGGATTGATGTACAGCTTGTTGCTGGAATTGACGATCCATTCCGGATGTTTTTTCACGACGTGAGTGGCGGCGAGCTGGTCTGTTTTCGCGTCCACGTTGGCGCGGAACGGATTGAACCAGGCGTGGAACTGCATGCCGCGGCGATGTGTTTCCGCCACCATGAAGGCGAGCGGGTCGTAGCCGGGATTTTTCCCTTGGGTGCCCGTCAAATATTTGGACCACGGCACGAGGGAGGACGGGTACAAGGCGTCTGCCGAAGGGCGCACCTGCACGAACACGGCATTCATTCCCATCGCTTGCAGCTCGTCCAAAAGCTGTATGTATTCCTGCTGCTGCTTGGCCTGGTTTCCGTAGGAGCCAGTCGAAGGCCAGTCCAGATTGTACACGGTCGATACCCATACGCCGCGCAGCGAACCGCTATTGGAGACGGGAGGCGTTGGCGGAACGACGACGGAGCTGTCGTTTCCACCCGGAATGTCTTGCGGCGGCGGAGTGACGGCTACGGGGCTTCCCGTCGACAGCGTGATCGTTCTCGTTTCCTGCGTCCAGCCTACCTGCAGGCCAAGCTGCTCGGAGACAAAGCGGAGCGGAACCATGACCCGGCCCTGTTTATTTTGGACAGAGGCATCGAGAGGCACGGTGCTGTCGTTGACGAGCGCGTAATTTTGGTTGATCGTCATGGACAGCACGGTATCGCCTTTCAAAATCGTGGCCGTCTGCAAGTTTTGATCCCAGTAAACTTCTGCGCCAAGACTTTCGCTGATGACCCGCAGAGGGACCATCGTGACATTGACTTTGGGGATGATGTACGGAGCGACATCGCTTCTGACTTGCTGCCCGTCCAGAAAGATGCTGATCGCAGGAGATGCCTGCGCAGCCTGCACAGATGTCCCCATCGCTGGAATGCACAGCACGAACGTAAGCAAAAGCATAAACCACTTGCGTAACTTCATTTTGTGAATCCTCCGACACGTATTATTTGCTGCAAAACTCTCGCTAATCGTTAGACGTCTTATTATATCGTTTGTTACGGTGGTGTGGGAGGAGAATTGATTCGATTCTGTTCATTTCGACAAAAAAGCTGGCTGGAACCACCCAAGCCGACGGGGAATAGGCAAAGACATAGGCCGTTTTTTAGGGAGAGGAATAGCTGCATGAGTTCTTTTCTTTCGCAAAAGGTGCCGATTGTGTTTGTTCCGGGGCTGTTTGGGTCGATGAACGATCAGATTATACCGGGGACGGGGGACTGGAGCTTCGGTCTTGCGCGAACCGCATACGAGCCGTTCATTCGCATGCTGGAAAATATGGGGTACAGACTGAATGAACAGTTGTTTGTCGCTTTTTATGACTGGCGCAGGCCCATTGGCATTTCCGCGGAGCACTCTCTCGTGCCCGTCATCCAATGGGCGAAGCAGGTGACGGGTGCAAGCCATGTCAACCTCGTCTGCCACAGCATGGGCGGCCTGGTAGCCAGAGCGTACGTGCAAGGCGATACGTACCAAAACGACGTGGACCAACTGCTTGTTTTTGCCACGCCCAACGCAGGCTCGCCGATCAGCTATTGCTACTGGGCAGGAGGAAAGCTCCCGCGCCCGGTTCCGGGAAAAAGAAATGTGCTGGAAATTTACATGAACGTATATCTCGCTTATTTGGAGCAGGGCAGGCCGTTTAAACGCGTCCAGGCGATCCAGAGGCATTTTCCGAGCCTGCTTGACCTGGTGCCTGCCGCCGACTACGGGGACTACTTGCTGGAGAAGAAAAACGGGGCGGAGAGCTTTGTTCCGTACAGCAGCATGGTGGTCAAAAATCATTACATGGACCTGCTCAACAGCACGATGGGGCTGATTTACGAGCGCAACATCCGCATCACGGTTGTGGCAGGGATTGGGCAAGAAACGATTCATTACTTGCGCACGGTGCCGTCGCTTTCCCCGACCAAATGGGTCGACGGGAGAGTCGTTGGTTCCATCAGCAGCTCGGCAGGCGACGGCAGCGTCATGGCCAAAAGCGTGTTTACGCTGGAGGGAGACAAATATTACGTCGAAGCAACTCATTTGGATATTTTGTACAAGAGCGAGCCGCTGCTGAGACAGCTTCTGGGATCGTGAAGCGAATGTGGCAGGTGCTTTTCGACAAAAAAAGAGGATTGGGCCAGGGGGAACCGGGCACAAGTCCTCTTTTTCCAGTATAAGGGCAACCAAGGCTGCGTCAATGGCTTGGCGCAGCCAAGTTTTCTAATGCAGAGCAGAATGGATGCGAGGCGTAGCCAGTATTCGTGCAACGTAGGCTACGGTAATTTTTCGGCCCATACAAATTCTCAACATGTGTCTGGACAGCTTTGGCATCGGGGCGGACAGGCTGCGCACAGTAAAAAGGCCGGGCGAAGGAAATCTCCAGCCCGACCTGCTGTTTTCTTTTGACGAATGTGTGGTTCGTCTGCTCGCTGTCAGTAAGCGACGCTTTTGGAGACGAAGCCGACCAGGACATTTCCTTGCGCGTCCTGGGTGGAGCCGTAATACCAGTCGCCGTGCTCGCCGACGACCTGGACCAGCGCATGCTGTACGGCATAGCCTCTGCCGCGGCTTTCCGCAGAAGGCGTAGCGAAGAAGTAGCCTTTTTCTGCATGAATGCTGACCGTTTTAGGGGTGATGGGAGTATAGCTGGTAATGACTTTCTTGGAGACGAAGCCTTGTCCGATGGCGACGAATTCCGGGTGAGTGCCGGAGTCGACAAGCTCAAAGCCATACCAGAGCGTCGTGGTCACCGGCGAGTCGGCAGAGGGAGCGGCAAAAACATTCGCTTGCTCTACCGCTACAATGACTTTGGGTGCGACTGGCTTCGGCTGCTGCACTGGTTTGGCCGCTGGCGGCTTGGGTGTGGCGGGCTTCGCCTGGCTGTTGCCGGAAGAACGGCCGCCGGAAGAGTTGCTTCCTTTGTTGTGGTAGTGGTACTCGCCGTACTTCAAGCCCCATTTTTCGCAATTCGTTCTGCAAGTATGTCCGCCGTTTGCATCTGTGCGACCGGGATGCGCTTCCAGCGATTGAAGAGGGAATAAAATAACGGCAAGAATGAGAGCGAACAAAAATGCTGCTTTTTTCATGGCTATCCTCCAAAAGTATCATTTTGAATATTATACCAATTTTTCTGGCGTTTGGACGAGGACAGACGCAAAAAAACCGGGTAGTTTGCCCTACCCGGTGTAAGTCCGAAATGTATTTTGCCAATGACCGCAGTGGTCAAGGAGTAGCTTTGGCCCGCAGCAGGTTCAACCCCATCCCGATAAAGACGATCCCGGTCAATTTGTTCAGGATAGAGGAAAAATGCGGATTGTTGCGCAGCTTTTGCGTGACGAACGAAGCGAACAGTGCGACCAGGCTGAACCAGATTCCGCCCGTCAGCGTGAAAGTCAGGCCCAACAGGAGAAAAGGCAGCGGACCTGTGTGGGTCGCGTCGACGAATTGCGGCAAAAACGCGATGAAAAACAAAGCGACCTTCGGATTGGTAACGCTCGTGACAATCGCTTGCCCGTACACCTTCCCCGCTTTCCGGCCAGGCGAGGCCGTGGAGTCGAACGACAGCGCTTCCTTGGTCATGAACATGCGCACGCCCAGGTAGACGAGATAGGCGACGCCGAGAATTTTGACGATGTTAAAAAGCACGACCGATTGGGCCAGGATGAGCGACAGGCCGAAAGCAGCCAGCACGGTGTGAATGAGCGAGCCTGTCAGGATGCCGAGAACAGAGAGGATGCCAGCCTGACGTCCCTGCGAAATGCTGCGGCTGATAATGTACATCGTGTCGGTTCCGGGAATCAGGTTAAGCATGATCGCTGTCAGTACAAACGCTTCGTAATGAACAATGCCAAACATCTCTCTTCACACTCCATTCATCGTAAGACAGGACGGTCACCATGCCTGTCTGGGCGCGCGTTCCCCTATTTTTGCTTAAACAACTGCTCTTATTTTGCCAACACTGCAAAATCTGTGTCAATAACAACATGGTTTGCGAAACAGCCCGTAATTCAATCCGAGTACGAAAAAAAGCCCCTGACGACAAAATCGGTGACAGGAGCTTTTCTCATATCCGTGCCGACTGCCATGGCCGAAGCAGCGACAAGTTGCTTAGTGCGCTGATGGAACGCCTTACGGAGCGGTTTGCGGAGTGCGTATCCACCCCTCTTGTCCGTCCAGTGTAATCTGGGACCAGCCGTTCAGCTCTGCGCCGATGGCGAGAGACTCGTCTGCCACCACTTCGCCGATCACGTCATACTCTTCGCCTGGCCCCGCAAACACCTGCACGGTTTGCGGCTCGGCGGCAGGCTCCTCAGCGGCCGGGGCGTCAACGCCAGTGCCAGTGCCGGAGGAATCCGTATCCGTTTCAGCCTCGTCCGCGTCAGGCGCCATGTCGGCGACCTTTTCGACGTAGGCCAGCCCTTCGGAAGTGAGCTTGAACCGGGCGTACTCCTGCTTGCCTTTTCCTACCGCATTCTTAATGATGGCATGCTCGGCATCTTCTACCGCAAATTCGTCCGCTTCGATCGCAAAGCGCTGCTCCATCGTCTTTTGCGACAAGTCAGGCAGCAGGCCCGTGTAGGAAAACTCCCGCTCTTTGCCCGCCGCCTGCACGAGCATGACAGGCGCTTTGGCGCCGCCCAGAGCGTCCGCGATATGGACGCGCACCGATTTTATGTCAAGGCCGTCAAAGCTGTGCTCCAGATAGACGAGCGAATCATCCTGCAGCTTGGCTGCAACGTACAGACGCTGATCCTCTTCCACGAGGCCATACGCATACAGCTTGGCTCCCCATAGATCGGTACCGGAGAAGATTTCTGTAAAAATTTTGTCCGGGTATTTGACCGCAAGCAAACGGCCTGGGTCATAGTCGAGCCAGCGATTCTCCACTTCCGCTACGAGCGTCGCCGTGTCTTCCAGTGGGCTCAGCTCCTGATACAACTCAATCGCTTTGGAAAATTGGCGCGACTTGGCGTACTGCTCCGCCTCCCGCAAGCGAGCTTTCAGATGGTCGCTGATCGTATCGAGCGCACGGGAATCATCCGGGAGCACATCCTGTATTTTCCGGTAAGCGGCCGCCATTTTGACGAACGAGGCGAGGTCCTGCTTGCGAATTGCTTCTTTCAGTTCGTCCTGCGCGTACTTTTCCAGCCGCGTCAGCAGCCAGTCTGCCGCAAAGCTCTGCTCGGCATAGTGGCGCAGACTGCTCGCCGTCCTGAAAATCACTTCCTCAAAAGAGGCGTTGTTTATCAAGGAGCGCAGCTTCGTTTTTTCATAGTGCTCAAACAGCGCCAGCAGCGCTTCCTGCTTTTGGGGCTGGCCGCCGTAGTACTCCGCGGGAATGGCGAGCAGCGTATCAATGAACGATTCGTCGCGATAGCTTTCTTTGTCCAGATTCGCCTGCGACTGGCCGCGGGCAGCCTGCATCGCCTGCTGGTAATAGTCGGACCAGCCTTTTTCCAGGCGCAAATGAGCGGACAACTGCTGGAAAAACGCAGCCGCTGCGCCAGGCTGGTTCGCGTATGTCTTTCGCATGGCCTGGTATGTCTCATACGTCTCCAAAACGTCCGCGTCCTGTTTGGCCTGCATGGCGGTTTGCGCTTTTTGCTGAAGCCCCTCCATTTCCAGACGGATCGAGGTCAACTGCGACATGAGCGCGCTCCACTGCTCGTCCCCGTAGGAGATGGCGCCGATGTCGCTGGCCCGGGCAAAGCTTTCCTCGGCTTGCAGCAGGTTGTTGGCTTCATAATAGGCTTTGGCCTGATCGTACAGGGTCATCTGTCTGTACCCGAGCACAAGCTTGACGCAAACAGCGACAAGCGCGACGGAAAACACGATGAGCGCCACATTTCGGACAAACAGCGATTTTTGATAGGATGAGATTTTCATCAAAGGCGGCTCCTTCACAGTACGCCTTTAAAATCAGGATCAAAGGCGAAATGCGTATCTACCCTGTTTTTGGTAGAATGATATAGTTGCTCCCAGCCTTCGCTTCGATGCGTCTGGAGCATTTTGGCGAGCCGCAGCAGCCGTTCGCGAGGCAAATAATCCATAAATTCGATAATCAGGTCCTGATACTCGTCCACATACGTCCTCATCCGCAAAGCCGCGCCAGCCACTTGCCCAATCAGTTGCTCCCCGTTTTCCAGCAGCAAAATTTGCTTTTTGTAGCGCCGGACGTAATCCAGTACGGCTTTTTTGACCAGCGACGGCTGCACTTTGACGACTTCACGCACGTATTCCATGAAGTCTTTGTCATAGGTGGAGGGGATCAGCGTTTCCAGTTCAAGCTCCATGTCCTTGCGCAGCACGAAGTGATTCAGAAACATGATTTTGCGAATTTTGATCGTATCAGAATCGACAAAATAGCCGATTTCTCGCGTTTTTTCGTAGGCTTCCTTGATCCGTCCGGCCTTGACGTCGGCTCCGACCTGTTCCAGATGCTGCAGCAGCGATTTTTTGAGCGCTTCTTCCTCGCGGGTGAAAAACGTCAGCAACTGGGCGTCTCTCTCATACGAACCGTACTTTTTTTGCATCGCGAAAAAAAGGCAAACGAGCAGCAAGCCCACGCCAAAAGCAACGGCTATCTGCACCAGCGTGTCGGCACAGAGGATCGCGAGGCAAATGAACAGGCCGAGCAGCAAAAAGCGCGTCTGCACATAGCGGCGCGTCACGGCAGCGGAGACTTCGCGAACCGGGGTGTAGGCTCTGCCGCACGCGTCACAGTGCGTATCCCAGAAGACGTGGTACGTGTGGCATCGTTTGCAGGCCATGATCCGTTCAAAAGCGTGCGCCGTTTTCCGACTCTTTCGAAATTGAACACCGATTCGTTTTCTCATGGCTGGTTCCTCTTCTCATTTAACAGACGGTGAAGATGCTGATCGATTTCGGCTGCGGAGAGGTTGCGCCGTTTCAGTCGCAGCAGCTTGAAGAAACGCACTGCCAGCAGCAAAAAAGCGGCAAAGAGAAGGAAATAAGTTAACATAAAAATTCTCCCTCATAAAAGTGTCGAAATCTGTAACAAAGAATCACGTCGTATCGTATTACGAGTAGGAGCGCAATCATCTACTACTTTTTCACTATTCTTTAATCTAGTGGTATAGTGTCACAGTCTTACTTTGTTTGCAATAGTACTTAAATTCTGTACGCAGAGGGGTCCTCATGAAAAAGTTACGTTTTGGCTTGTGGTATCGATACGCATTGTGTCTCATGGTTCTGTTTGTGTCAGTCATCTACGGTGCGCACTCAGGCTTTGCGCAAACCGCCGGAAACAGCATGGATGCGGTACTCGTCGTGGACGTCAGCAACTCGATGACGCAGAGCGACAAGAACAAGGTCAGCAATGAAGCGATGAAAATGTTCGTCGACATGACCTCGATTCAGGCGAACAAGATCGGCGTGATTTCGTACACCGACAAGATCGAGCGGGAAAAAGCGCTGATTCAGGTCAATTCCGAGGAAGACAAGAACGATATCAAGGCGTTTATCGACAGCCTGCAAAAAGGGGCGTACACCGATATTTCCGTCGGGGTGACCGAAGCGGTGAAAATTCTCGACGCCGGGCGCGATCCGGCCAATGCGCCGATCATCGTGCTGCTTGCTGACGGCAACAACTATTTGAACAAGGCGTCTGGCAGGACGCAGGCCCAGTCTGACCAGGACCTGCAAAAAGCGGTCAAGGAAGCAAAAGACAAAGGCTACCCGATCTACACGATCGGCCTGAACGCGGACGGCCAGCTCAACCGCACGACTTTGCAGCAGATTGCCTCCGAGACGAACGGCAAGTTTTTTGAAACAAGCACAGCGGACAGGCTCCCGCAAATATTGAGTGAAATTTTTGCCAATCATTTGAAGCTCAAGGTCGTCCCGGTCAAAAGCTTTACAGCGAACGGCCAAGCCCAGGAAGTTCCGATCTCCATCCCGAACGCGAGCGTCCTGGAAGCGAATATTTCGATCATGTCGCCAAAAGCGGTGGAAGTGAAGCTGTTTGACCCGGCGGGCAAGCCAGTGGCGATTCCGTCCGATCAGGTGCGGCTGAGCAAATCGAGCGCGTACACGATGGTCAAGCTGGTGAAGCCGCAGCAGGGCGACTGGAAGCTTCAGGTAAAAGGCGCTCCCAAGGAAAAAATCGACATCAATCTGATCTTCAACTACGACTTGCAACTGGAGGCAGAGCCGCTCCAGGCAACCAGCTTCAAAGCCGGGGACGTCGTGCCGATCAAGGCCGCTCTCGTGTCCAACGGCCAGCCGATCACAAGCCCCGACCTGTACAAGCAGATGAAGGCGACGCTGATCGTGGAGGACAAGACGGACAACAAAACGAGCGAAGTTGCTTTGAATAACACTGGCAGCGGATTTGCCGGCAGCTTCACGATTCCCGCCGACCATGCTTACGAGCTGAAAATCAAGGCGGAGGATACGAGCTTTTACCGCGAGACGAAGCCGTTGGTCGTGGATGCATCGCAGACGGCTGGCGCAGGAACGACGAAGCCGCAGCAGCCGACAACGACCGCGCCTGGCGAACAATCGAAACCATTTCCGTGGCTGACCGTAGTAGGAGGTGCGGTGCTCCTTACCCTCCTGATCGGAGCCGGGCTGTACGCGCTGGCGCTCTGGCGCAAGGCCAACAAAGGCTTCATCGGACAGATCGCGATCGAAATCGTGGACGAGGACACAGGCGACAAATCCAATCCGCAGTACAAAAAACTGAGCGCGTTCAAAGGAAAAGTGAAGCTGCACCAGCTTCTGCAGCTCGCACCGGAGTTTGCGGAGACGGAGAAAGTCATCTTTTTGCCGGGAAGAAATGATACGCTGATTATCGAGAACCGCTCCACCTGCCGGATCGAAAAGGCGGGACGCGTGCTGGATGTCAGCCGTGGCAAAGAACTGAAGAAAAACGATCGCATCAAAATTTCGTTAACGAATGTCAACAAGTCCGTTTATGTAGACTACATCGTCTAGGAGTGGATCGGTATGAAAGCAGTAGTGAGAGAACATATTCAGCAACTGGACGTATCGCTTGGCGGCGGTATCGTCAGCGACAAGATTCGTGTAGACACCATCGACAACCCGATGCTCGTCATCGGGCTGGGCGGGACAGGCATCGACGCGCTCTTGCGCCTCAAATATCAGGTGAACAGACGCTTCAAGCTGCCAGTCGATGCGCTGTCGAAAAAACGCAAGGAAAAGCCGGACAATATTGAATTTATCGCGTTTGAGACGAACGAGCACGACCGCAACAAAAAGTACAAAGGCATCGGACTCGATCCGGTGACCGAGTTCGTCCTGTTGTCCAATCCGGAAATCGGGGGCGTGCTGCAAAACCGCAGCATTCTGGAGCCGTACATAACGGAATGGCTCTCGCCCGAGCTGACGATTACAGACGGCATCAGCGGGGCATCCGGCGTGCGCCAGGCAGGGCGGCTGCTGCTGTTTACCAAAATCACGCAAGTCGTCCAGACGATTGAGAAAAAGATCAAAATGCTCTGCGAGGGCACGAACAAAAAGCTGACCGTCTTCCTGTTGAGCGGCTTGTCCGGCGGGACAGGCAGCGGCTGCTTCCTCGACATCGCCTACATCGTGCGCGGAATTTTGGAGCGCGACTTCGGCAGCGCCGGGGTGGACAAGGTCAATACGCTCGGCTACCTGTTTACGCCGGACGTCAACCTGTCGAACAAAAGCCTCAGCTCGCACACGCGCGACTACATCATGAAAAACGGCTACGCCGCGCTCAAGGAGCTTGACTACTGGATGAACGCCGACGAGCGCCAGGAGCGCTTTCGCCAGCAGTACGGCAATGTGCTGACGGTGCAATCGCCAATGCCGCCGTTCAACCTGTGCCATCTGATCTCGGCGACGAACCTCGAAGGCAAGGCGCTGGAAAACGCCTACGACTACTGCATGAACGTGACGGCGGAGAACATCACCAACTTCATGGCGAGCGAGGAAAAGCGCTCCGGCGAAGAGTTCGCCATTCACGACTACATCAGCAACATCCGGACGAACATCAACCAGATGCCGAAAGCGTACGCGGCCAACTACCAGTACAACGTGATCGGCGCTTCCTCGGCAGTATTGCCAATCGAGGAAATGACGACCTACCTGGCGTACCGCCTGTTCAAAAAGATGGAGAAAATGTTCCACGTAGCGCCGACGCAGGAGGATGCGGAGAAGTTCGCCCGCAAGCTGGGAATTGATATCGACTCGGTCTCCCGCAAATTCGAGGAGCGAGTGCCGGAGCCGCTGCCAGGCTACGAGAACAGCGAGCGCCTCAGCTACAGCAACGTGATTTCGCAACAAGTCGTGAGCATCGACCACGAGCTGGAGCAAGGCTACCTCGCCAAAGCGCGCGAGGCGTACATCAAATGCAAGAAGCAGACGCCAGGCGAAATGATCGGCGTATTCGGGGAGATGATTACCCGCGTCTTCCTGCACCCGCAGCAAGGGCCGTTCTACGCGTCGCGTCTGATTCATTCGGACAAAGGCTTTTGCCTGATGAAAATGATCCTCTCCTACGTGGAAAGCTTGAAGGCCACGCTGGAAAGCTACCCGCGGGAGATCGAGGCCGCGCGGGAAAACGCCAACGAAAAGCTCGGCGATGCTCGCAGCGCGTTCATCTCCAAGGAGAAAAAGAAAAACCTCTACATCGAGGCGAAAATCAACGAGTACCAGCTCCTGGCCGACCAGGAGAAGCTGGAGCAGATGATCGAGTTTTACGAAGAGCTGCACCGCCTGCTGAATGCGGAAAACAACCGGATTTACAACGTGTTCACGGAGGTTTTGAACGCGCTCAACCAGATTTTCGAGCAAAACGGCGACATCCTGATTAACGGCGGAGAAGAGATGGACCGCACAGGCAACAAGACGTACTACTGGAACATCGTCAGCGTGCCGGATATCGCCAAGGTGGTCGGAAACATCCTGGAGCAAAAAGACGCCGACGACCTGATCCGCGACTTCACGAGCGAGCTTTTGCGCCACTCCGACAAATGGGTCAAGGAGCAGGAGCTGGATATCGTCAGCTCGATCTCGGAATTTCTCTCGGAGAAGTTCGGCGAGCTGATTACCAAATCAATGGAAGAGTTCCTCGTCATCAAATACGGTCAGGACGAGACGCTCGATCGCATCGTGGAGCGCAAGATCGCCAGCAAGCTGGACGAAGAGGCGATTCCGGTCTTCCATCTGAGCAACAATCTCGGCAACATGCACTTCCCGTCGTGGGGCTTCGTGTCTGTTCCGCTGAAAGCACCGTCGATTTTGAAAGGAATCAAAAACTATCAGAATACGGCGATTAGCGGCTCGCGCTTCACGGTTAAGGAAAGCGAAGTCAAAAACCGCATTTTCTGGCTGAATACGAAAAACGGGGTGCCGCTGTTTGCCTACACGCCGCTGAAGGTGTACGAGGAAAGCTACGAGCGCACGATTCTCGACCGCGAAGGCATCGGCCGCCACCTCGTGCAGACGGAGAAAAACAACTGGGCGTACCTCCCGTCGCCAATCCCGGAAAAATCGTGGGGCGACACGTACCAAAACGAGCGGATCAAAGCTTACAACGCCAAGGTTCGCGAGCTGTTTGCGCAGGCCATGCGCTACGGCTGCATTCGGGAAAAAGGCCACGACAGCAAGACGAGCAACCGTTACGAGTGCGTAGTGTCCAAGCCGTTTTCGATCAACGCATTTATGGAGAAGTACCAAAGCGACACCGCCAAGCTCAGTCCCGGCGAAATCAAGCGGGCGTTGGCAGAGCTTAGAGGCTTCATGAAGGACGGGCTTGCGCAGGAGAGCGTTCGCGACATTTTCGGCAGCATCAACGAAGAGCTGGCGAAGGAAAATCTGATCCGCTCGCCGCAGCTCATTCGCTTGCTCGAAGAAGAGGTGCGCAAATACGCGGAGATCGAAGCGAAAATCCAGGAGCTGGAGCAAATCGTCAACGCCATCCAGGGCGAGGAGGAGCTTTTGACCCGCTATATCGAGGCGCTGTACACCGGCACGATTTGCAAGCGCGGCGCCCTGTACGTCTACGACAAGGACGAGGAAGAAGAAGCGTGGGAGCCGTTCGTCAACCTGATGAAAGTGAACAAGCACGTAGAGTTCGCCATCTACGAAAAGTTCCGCGCCCTCGACCACAAGAGCATGGCGGCGATTCAGCGCAAGTCGGCCAAGCGCAGCGACGCGTTTGTCTCGGCGGAGGATACCGAGCAACTCGTGAAAAAGCTGGATGAAATCGCAACGGCGTTCCAGAGCGTGAAAAACGATCTGGAGTACGACCGCGACGAGTACGTAAACGGCGAGGAAATGTACCAGTTCTACAAAAAAGTGTGGGCAAAAGTAAACGACATGCGCAAGACGCTGCAATAAACGAGGGAGGAAGCATGAGGGATTTGATTAACGAGTTCGCGACCCAATACGTGGCGGATTTACAGCGGCAACTGGATAGCGGATACGGGCAGCGCAGCCTTCAAAACCCCGTGCTTTTCCTCTTTATCGGGGACAAGAGCGTAGAGGCGCTGCGAGCAGTCTGCGCGAGCAATGAGCGCGACTGGCAAAACAGCCGCGGCGTCCTCTACATGCACGCCTATCAGGAGAAGACGTGGGAACATCCGCAAGTGCTCGGCTGCCGGCTGCCGCAGGCGGATGCGGACAAGAAGACGATGCGCTCATCGGTCCACGAGCGTTTTGTCGAGGACGAAGCCAGCAAAATGGAACTGAACAAGGCGATGAAGCTGGCGAGCGTGCGCATCGCGGAAACAGGCAAGCTGTTTTCTGCCTTTCAGCAGGTGAACATCGCCGTCGTGACCAGAGCGGACGACCCTGCCGCGATTCTTTTGCCAGAGCTGACCTTGCTGTTGAAAAGCTACCTGAACGAGCTGTTCAAAAACGTGTCGGCTGACCTGTACGTCTTGCTGCAGGAACGGAATAACGGAGAGGCGTTCGGCTTTTCGGCGGCGCTCTCCGTCAGCTTCCTGGAGGAGCTGAACCGCTATCAGCGAAGCGATTACAGCTATCGCGCCAATTTGCTCGTGACCGAGGATCTCGTCAAGCTGCCGGTCGAGCACGAGAAGGCGCCTCTGTTTTCCATCGCCTATCTGCTCAGCGACAAGACGGAGCACGGCCTGTTTCTCGAAGGCGGGATGCAGGAAAATTACGAGCTGATTAGCAAGCTCGTGCTGCTCAACAACAAGCAGGCAGAGCACGAGTTCAGCGAGGGCAACGAAGGCTACAACAAGCTGCAGTTCATTCGCAGCATTGCAGGCGACGGCGGGCAGACCCGATTCGCGTCTGCGGGGCTGTCCAAGGTGAAGCGCCCGACTCACGCGATTGCGCTGACAGTGCTTGCCGCTGTTTTTGACCGTTACTGGGAGCGGCTCAAAGAGGGAGAGCTGGTGCCGAAGACAAAAGCGCGGGAAAAGCTGGGGCTGTCTGCGCATGAGCTGGAGCGGAAAATGGCGGCGATCATGCCCGAACCGCACATGCTGGAGGAAATGACGGGCCTCATGACCTCCGGGGTCAGCTACAGCGAGCTGTCCGGCATGACGATGCGCGAGGCAGAGCTGGCGCTGTTTGACGGCAGCAGCCAGGCTTTTTTCGAGACGAATATGGCATCCGTTGCGAAGGAGAGGCTGGAACGCCTGCTGGTGCAGGAGCCTCTGGCGGATTTGATTCAGGATCGCGTCATGGCAGATGAACGCTTCGGCCTGTACGCCGCGTATCAGTTGACGGCGGAGCATGCCAACGGAGCCAATCTGCTGGACGAGCTGCGCACGGGAATCAGGGAGGCTGCGCGGCAAGTGGAGCTGATTCGCGCTGAGCTGGCCGAGCTTTACCAGCAGCGGGTAGATCGGCAGGACATTCGCGTTGGCGGCTTTTTCACGCGCGACAAGGAGCGTGTCCGCACGCTCGTCCGCCATCTGCTGCACGTCGTGTACGAGAAAAAGCTGGAGCTTTTGGAGTGGGAGCTGCTGCACGCCCTGCTCGTCGACTACGAGCGGCAGACGGAGGTCATTCACAGGCAGATCAGCGAGCAGGTCGACCAACTGGAAGGGCTGCAAAAGCAACTGCGCGAGATCGCCCAGGCGAGCGTCCGCGAAGCGACCGACTACCTGGGGAAAAACGTGGACGAGTATTACGAGTCCGTCGTCCGCGACACGATGCGTTCCCTGGAAGCGGCCAAAGGCAGCGGGTTTTACATGGAGCAGCGCTACATCGGCAGCGGTGCCCTTTTGTTCCAGAACCGGATAGCGGGACTGGTGGAGCGGCTGTGCCAGTTTTGCCGCAACGAGATTTTGACCCGTTCGCCGTTCGCCCTGTCTTTTGAAGCGGAGCTGCTGGCGCGTGCCAACGTCGGGGCCGCTTACGACAACAGAAGCGTGCTGACCCGCGAGGATTTGTTTTTCGATCTGTCCCAGGTGCTCGAACAGCGGGCGGCTGTGCACATGGAAGTGTTTCACTTCCTGCAAAAGCACCGCTACGAGGAAAAGTATCTGTTTGCGGATATTCACAACGACTTCGTCCAGTACGTGCTGCGCAAGGATGAGGGCATTCGGACGTACAAGCAAGGCTGCATCCACGAAGAGCAAAAAAGCGGGATAGAAAAAATGAACCTGATGGGTGGATTCGGCATGGAGGACCTGATGTTTTACCGCAATAACAAAAAGTACCACGCCTCCTACGTGGAGAGCGGATTTGTCTTTGACCGTGCGGGAGAGGAGGGAGCGTCATGAGCCAGAGAAAGCTGAGCCTGCTCATGGTTGTGTGCAGCCTGGTAGGTGGTGTGATCGGCTTTTTGGTAGGAGAGGTCATTCTGGATCGCCTGGCTGGCGAGATCGCGCAATGGCTGTTAATTGGACTTTATTTTGGTCAATATGCATTTTTCGTTGGACTGATGTGCCTCATTGCGGAAATGATCTCGCCACGCCTGAACGGTACAGGCTGGAAGCAGAGATATGCAGGTTTTTCCTGGAAAATGCTCGTCCCCAGCACGTTTGTGATGGTAGGCGTGGCAGCGATGCTGCTCCAACTGCTCTACGGATCGTCGTTCCAGGCGCCCAGCGGAGCCAACAATATCGTCATGCTGCTGGACACCTCTGGCAGCATGCGGCAGTCTGACCCGGACAACCAGTTGTTCAAGGCGGCAGCGGACATGGTGCAAAAAATGGACAGCGACATGAAGATTGCCGTCGTTACGTTCAACGACGAGACGTACGTGCTGCAGCCGCTCGTGGCGCTCAGCAGCCAGGCAGTCAAGGATGACGTCGTGCAAAAGCTGCTCAATCATTCGGGGACGGACGGCGGGACGCGGATCGAGCTGGCGCTGCAAACGGGGTTAGAGCAGCTAACGGCAGCCCAGCAGGTGGAGAACAGTACCGTCGTGCTGATGTCGGATGGCTACACCAGCCTGGATATTCCGGCAACGCTGGCTCCTTTCAAGCAGCATCAGGTGCTGGTCCATACAGTCGGGATGCGGAATATTGATGAACAAGGCACGCGTCTGTTGGAGCAGATTGCGGCAGAAACCGGGGGCCGCTACTTCAACGTCGAGCACGCCAATGAAATGACAGGCATCTTTGGGCAGATTTACGATATGAGCCGCCAGGACCGCAATCTTGTCTCCGAGCGGACGGGTGCCACGGCAGACAGCACGTTTTACGCGATTTTGCGGGTAGCGAGCCTGCTTGTGATCGGCGCTTTGCTCGGCTTGTCACTGGGACTGATTTTTGACAATCGCCATCTGGCAAAAAGCTTCACGATCGGAGGGGCGGTATCCGGTCTTCTGGCCGGGATCGTGCTGGAGACAGGGCTTTCCTCGATCTACTTGCTCGACATGGCGGTGCGACTGATCGCCGGCGCCTTGCTCGCCGTCGTTCTGACGCTGTTTACAGTCTTCATCCCAGTTCCGGCCAGCGGCGGATCGTCTTTTCAAAAGCGGAGGCTGGCCGCCCAGCAAAGTCCGCGCGCTCTCGGGGCAGGGAACGAAACCAGCAAACGGTTTGATCTGTAGAGGGAGCCTGATGAACCATGATGAACCGGGAGGAAACAGTTGAAACGCTGATTAAGAACGTTTCGTGCCAGCAGCAGGGAGGCGACTTCGTGCTGACCTGGCATTGGGGGCAGGATATTCCTTGCGTGTACGTGCACAAGTCGCTGTACGGCGCTCCGTTTGATGCCGGTCTGATCGAGGATCAAGAGCTGAAGCTGTACACGCGCGAGGAATACAAGGTACACAAAGGACTGCGCGAAAAAGCCGAGGGCATCGGCCGATATACGTACCGCATCTTTCCCTGCCGCCTGGAAGACGGCAAGCCGATTCTGCTCATTCCGCAGGGCGACGCGCACGTCATCCATGTCAGTACGGGGAAGGCGAAAATTTACTACTCGTTCAAGCGGAGCGGAAGCTGGTTTCGCAAGCAGCAAACGTTGCAAATCCGCATTTTCTCCGAAATTCCGATCGCCAAAGACGTCCTCTGCTATGTGAAAAAGGAAGGCTCGCCCCCCGCGCACAAAGATGACGGGACGCAATACCCGTTCATTCGCGATCTGGTGCCAGGCGTCAATCTGTTGCCCGAAATCGAGGTCAGGAAAAAGGACGTCATCCGCCTCTTTTTTACGGACGGAAAAAAATACGGGGAAATGTACGAACTGATTCCGGAATAGGAGGGTGAAGCCATGCTGTCGTTTTTGAAAAACATGTTTGAGAAAAAGCCGCAAGTAAGCGAACGGCTTCCTTTTTACGATATTGTCTGCCCGTACTGCTTTGCCAAGTACGGACCGGACGAGGTGGTGTTCCGCGCGACACACTACCGCCAGGACGACGAGGACTACGCCTTGCAGGAGGATGAGATTCTCAACGCCTATCGCGACAAATTCGGCCTGGATGCCATCGACGAGCTGGAAGCGGTCATCGACCCGGACTCGATCCCGCCGGAAAATCACCTGTACGTCGACAATGTGCTGGCAGGCGTGACCGACCGCTACGGAATGGTGTCCAAGCGCAGGCTGTGCCCGAAGTGCCACAACGAGCTGCCGATTACGGCGGGCAAAGCGCCGAGCAACATCATTTCGATCGTCGGGGCGTCGCAGGTCGGCAAATCCGTGTATATGACGTCGTTGATTCATACGCTGCAAAACTCGACGGCAAGCCGCTTCAACGCTGCCTGCATGCCGCTCAATGCGCAGATCAGCCGCAAGTTCCGCGAGAACTACGAAGCGCCGCTGTTTGAGCGCGGCCAGTTGCTCGATTCCACGCAAAAAGAAAAGCGTCAGGAACCGTTTATTTTTCAGTTCATTTTCAAAGACAGCCAAAAAGCGCCGCTCATCCTCGTCTTTTTCGACGTCGCAGGCGAAGGCATGGTCGATCGCGAGTATTTGGAGCTGTACGCCGCGCATGTGAAAAACTCGTCCGGCATCCTGTTTCTGGTCGATCCGCTGCAAATCAAGACGATTCGCGACCGGGTCATGCTGCGGGCGGGCGACGAGCCGGGCGAATTCACGGCGAGGTACGACGAGCCGCGCGAGGTCGTCATTACGTTGTTCGAGAACTTCATCGGCTATCAGGAGCAGAGCAAGACGGACATCCCGACGGCGGTCGTGCTGACGAAGAGCGACATGCTGCATCTCATCAAGGAAGACGACGGCGAATACATCAAGTCCAACAGCAATGTGTTCCGCAATTTCGTCCATGAACAGTATTTGAACACGGCTGAATTCGAGAACATCAACGGAGAGATCAGCCGCTTTATCGAAAAAGTGGATCGCCCGTTCAAAGACGCGCTGGAGGTCTACTTTACCAATACGGCCTACTTCGCTGTATCAGCGCTGGGCAGCAATCCGGTCAATCAAAAGGTGAGCGGCGTCGTGACGCCGATTCGCGTCGATGAGCCGTTCATCTGGTTGATGCATCAGCTTGATTACATCGAGGGGAGGGAGCAGTAGTGAACCGTCAGCCCATTTTGCAGCAATTCTACACCCGCGGGCGACAGGGGGTTTTCCGCTCGAACGAAGGCTACGATACGGTAGCCAGGACGCCAGGGCTGGACAACCAATTCATCAAAAAGACACTCCATCCTTTTTGCGTGTACGATGCCCCCAGACAGCTTCAGGAGCGGGCGGAGAGCGACCTGTCCGCCTACCCGGAAGCGCTCGTCTGCTTCCACGCCGAATCTGGCGAGATGGTGCTCGGCAGAAGCGTGTTTGTCGGGGCGGACTTTACCGGGCAGCGAAACACGTTTTTCAGTCACAACTACGTCATTCCGGCGGGGCGGCGGGACGAGTTTATTACGAATCCGGAGAAAATTTTCGGCGTGCGCGCCTTTGCCGACCGTCACGACGATACGCAGGGCAAGGAGCTGCCGCCTGTAGCGGAGCTTCCGGCGCAGTCGACCTTGCCCGCAGACCGGAAGCGGCTGCTCGGACAGCTCGGGTTCGACGAGCGGCTGTTCAAACAACTGCTCTATGCCGTCATGACTTCGCTTACGGCGAAAAAGAAAGTATTCATCAGTCTGGACGTGGACATCAGCGCGGCCGCAACCAGCGCCAGCCAACTGCTCGAGGTTCTGTACAGTTGCTTGCCGTATGAGCTGCGCAGACATTTTGGCTTTCTCACCTACAGCAGCGAGCCGCAGAGCAAGAAGCATATCCACGTCATGTTTGTGGAAAAAGGCAGCATTCGCCCCGGCGGCGGACACAGTGACAAAGACTTTTTGTTTGATCTGGCGCTCGGACGTGTGCAGAACGTCGACTTGCAGGAGGGGGCGCACGAATACCTCGATTTTGCCTGGGAGTACGTGAACGACCCGCAGGCTCTGGCGTCGTTCCATGCTTTTTGCGAGGAAGTGCTGGCAGGGGCGGAGACGGCGCTGGCCTTGCAGGTGCGCACGTATTACGAGCTGTGCGCCCTCTACCTGATCGAAAAAGGCCGGACGGCTGTCTACGAACGCAATCCGGCGGGCGTATGGCAGGCGTTGAACGGCTATTTGCGCCAGCCGGCGCTGGCGAACAACAAACGGCTGCTGGAGCTGCAAGTGCTGCTGTTTCACGGCGAAGTAAGCGCGCTTGCCGCCAAAAAGTTGCCCGGGGGCGAGACGATCCGGCAGATGCTGGACTCCTGCGGATTGAGCAAGCAGGACCGTATGCGCATGGACATGGTCCGCTATTTGCTGAATGTGTTGGTGAGAGCGAAGTCGTCGGGGCAGCGCGGGCTGGCAAGCGAAGTGTACAAGCATTTGTCCGCCCATCCCGAGCTGTTTGGCATGACGATGAAGACGATTTTTCACTCGGAGCAATTGGTGAAGCAGCTTTTCGAAGGGTACGCGAGCGAGCGGTTGGCAGCAGTGACCGCGCTATCCGGCATGCTGGAGGAAATTCGCTTTTGGACGAAAACAGCCCCGGAAGCTTTGCGCCATCCTTTTTTTGTCGCCGAATCGACGGAAAAGCTGCTCCGTTTGTTCGCCCGCGAAAAAAACAAGCTGGAAGCCGCGATTTCCATTCACCAGTTTTTTGACAACCTCGACAGAGCGCGCAGCTATGCCGATCCGTTGCTGGACGAGCTGGACAAGTCGCTCTTGAAGCTGATAGAGCTGGAGAAGCTGTCCAGGGAGGAATTTCAGAAAATGATCGCGCTTCTGGAGGAAAAGCCGCAGAGCTTTTTCGGGACGCTTGATGTGGCGAGCAGGCAAAAGCAAGAGATGCTCATGCATGTAGCGACGCTGCGTGAAGCGAGAGGCGGCTTGCACCCGGCGGAGTTTTTCCGCAAATGGGAGCGCGACGAGGTCAGCGTGCAGCAGCAGATGATCGCCAACATGCTGGCGCGGCCGCTTGACGCGGACTGCTTTGCCCATGTGCCGCTCGTCTACTATCGCGAGGACCATTTTGGCCAGGAAGGCTTCCAGTTTGCAGAGATGCTCGACTTCGTGCAAAAAAATGGCGGCGAGGAAACATTGCACGCGTTCATCCAGTGGACGATGACGCAGCGCATGTTTGTGGAAGGAAGAAGTTTGCTGCCAGCGTATCGGCAAGCGCTCCGGTCGCTTTTCCTGGAAAACAAGGCGGCAAGACTGCGCAACAAAGAGTGGCGCAAGCGGTGGTACACGGTCCGCCATGCCGATTTTCGCAAGCTGCTGGAAGAGGTGCGCAGCGAGACGGCCAACCCGCTGGTCAAGCTGTTTCGCCACAAGACGTTGATGATTTCCGCGATGGTTGTCCTCGTGGCGGCTGGTGGAACGGCAGGCTATATGCTCTCGCAGCAAAAGCCGGTGGCCGAGCCTCCGCAGGAGCAACCGGGAGATCAGCAGCCCGTGCCGCCCGATGTGGTCCAGGCGCAATTCGTCCCTGTCTATCGGCTCATGCTGGAGGAGCCGCACATCCAGCCAGTGAGAGAAGCTGCCGGGGAAAACGGCCAGCAAGCCCCGGGTGCAACGGATCAGCCAGCTACGCCGTAGAAGCGGGTTTTTGTGCGCGTGCTCCCGGAAGCTTCGGGCATTCGGGCAGAGCGCAGGCCCTATAAATAGCGGGACCGATTTTCCCTGACATCGCGCTTTTGCAAGCGGCAAGCTGGTAAATCGGTCCTAGAAAAAATTTGCAGCAATGGAAAACGATTCAGTGATTTGCTATTATGGAGGTATCTGCCAAAAGACGTGCAGGGGCAAATTCAATCACTGAACGGGTAGCGCTCGATGAGCAAAAAATGTGTGAAAATAATCAGCATTTGCAGACACCCTACCGGATTGGACAGTTAGGGTGTTTTTTGCAGCGGTTCTTGGGGCAAAGCTTCTTTGGCGACGGAGCCTTTGTAGTATTTTTCCAGGGATTTGTCGGAGCCTGTCCAATGCGCCAGCTTGGCGAGCAAACCAAACAGCGCTTTTTGCAGGAACAGCGGCAGGTAGGGGACGTAGAACTGTCCCATTTTGAACAGCGTGCCC
Source organism: Brevibacillus sp. YAE8 (assembly GCF_057543335.1). Lineage (NCBI taxonomy): Bacteria > Bacillati > Bacillota > Bacilli > Caryophanales > Paenibacillaceae > Brevibacillus > Brevibacillus sp. YAE8. Next base: position 67,054 of record NZ_BAAIYG010000007.1, on the reverse strand, counting down.
AAAAGCAGGATGTTTTTCGGCAAGTACTGCTTCAAAAATGGCATGTAAAAGCTCCGTCCGTCCGTATCCAGGCCGTATCCGCAGCGGACGAACGACTCGAAAGTGCCGGCAGGGCGGATCTCCGCGGTGAAGCTGACGAATTCATTGGAAGGGTTGTAAAACCCGTGAATATGGTCGCGAGGGATGTCCAGCTTCTCGCCAGGCTTCAAAATGATTTTTTTTCCGTCAATTTTTACCTCCAAATTTCCGCTTATCCCTTCAAACGTCTCCGTAAGTTCGGTATGATAATGTAGAAAAATTCCATTGTCCGGTGGCAGGTCTGTGCGGAAAAGCAAATATTCCCCATTGGTTTCTTCTGTCGTCTTCAGAAAGGTAACCGTTTCATTTGTGTAAGGGTTGCTTACAACTCGACTCAAATTTGCCATAGAGATACCTCCATAAGTATTAGTAGAAAAATAGCATTTTATGACAGAATATATATTCAATATAGATTATTTGTCCTGAAGCAACAATATAAATGATAGGATGTTCTGCCTAGATGGAGTGGATAGTATGAGCGGCATGATCGTGATTCCGGGATACAGAGTGACAGAGTTTCTCTCAACACATTCAAATATGGGATTTTACCGCGGTTTTCGTAACAGCGACAACCTGCCCGTCATCATCAAGAAGCCGCGTGAAGGTCCCACGCACAAAGAGTCGCTTTGGAGACTGAAGCACGAGTATCGCATTTTGCAATCTCTCGAATCACATGCTGTGGAAACTGCCGTTGAGCTGATCGATCACAATCGGGAAACTGCGCTTATCACGGAAGATTTCGGGGGAGTGCCGCTCTCCCTGCTCTGCAAAATGAAAGAGCTGTCATTAAAAGAAATCCTGACCATTTCGATTCGTATCGCTTCGTGCATCGAGGACATTCATCAGCAGCGCATTATCCATAAAGACATCAATCCGGCCCATATACTGGTGCACCCGGAGACGTATGAGGTCAAGCTGATTAACTTCGGCCTGGCGACCAGGAGATACCAGGAGCACCAGGGCGTTATGAATCCGAAGGAGTGGAGAGGCAACCTGCGCTACGTATCGCCTGAGCAGACGGGAAGAATGAATCGGACGGTCGATTACCGGACGGATATTTACTCGTTTGGCGTGACGATTTACGAGCTGCTGACAGGAAAGCCGCCTTTTCTCACATCGGACATGCTTGAGTTGGTACATGCCCACATGGCCCGAAAACCGATCGCTCCCGTGCAGGTGAAACCATCTGTTCCGCCAGTTTTGTCGGACATCGTGATGAAGTGTCTGTCCAAAAATACCGAAGACCGCTATTTCAGCATGGCTGGCCTGGTGGCCGATTTGCAGCTTTGCCTGGACCAGCTTGTGAACAACGAAACGATCGGGCTGTTCCCGCTGGCGCAGCACGACCGCGCGGACCGCATGCACATCCCGGAAAAGCTGTACGGACGCGAGCAGGAAATCCAGATGCTGATCGACGCGTTTGAAGAGGCGTCAAATGGCGCGTCGCGAATGGTCATGCTGAGCGGCAGTGCAGGTGTCGGCAAGTCCGCTCTCGTTTTCGAGGCGCAAAAAGTTTTCCTGAAGGGCAGAGGGCGCTTTATTTCCGGCAAGTTCGATCAATACCGCCAAGGCGTGCCGTATTCGGCCATCATTCAAATCTTTCAGGATTTGATAAAGCAGCTTTTGGCCGAAAATGAAAGAGAGCTGGCGACGTGGCGGGAAACGATTCTCGAAGCGATGCAAGGGCTTGGGCAGGTCATCATGGACGTGATTCCCCAACTGGCCGCGGTGATCGGCAAGCAGCCGCCCGTGCCGGAGCTGCCCGCCGCAGAGGCCAAAAACCGTTTTCAGTTGGTCATGCAAAGGTTTATCCGCATCTGGGCAAGCCCCGAGCATCCGCTGGTACTTTTTCTCGACGACCTGCAATGGGCGGATTCGTCGTCGTTGTTTCTCATCCGCGAGCTTGTCGCCGATTTGCCGCTCAGCCATTTTTTGCTCATGTGCGCCTATCGCGATCAGGATGGAGGCGCGATCAATCCTTTGATCGCGATTTTGACGGAGGCGGGAGTCAAAAGCAGGATGCTGCGCCAAATCACGCTGTTGCCGCTGCGGCTCGCCCAGATCAACGCGATGCTCTCCGACGCGCTGCATACAGACCCTGCTGTCACGCAGCCGCTGGCGATGATTTTAATGCGGAAAACGGCAGGGAATCCGTTCTACTCCAGGCAGTTTATTAAGTCTTTGTACGATCAGAACCTGCTGCGGTACGTCCCGGAGGAGCGCGGCTGGCAATGGGATCTGGCTGAGATTGAGAAGCTCAGCACCACGGAGAACGTCGCTGATTTTCTCGTGGAAAAAGTGCGGCGCCTGCCTGAAGTGACCCAGAAGCTGCTGGCTTACGCGGCGTGCCTCGGTAACTCCTTTTATTTGGGGATGCTGGCAAAAGCGCAAAATCGGAGTGAATCCGAAGCGGTCCGGGATATTTGGCCTGCCATGGAGGAAGGGCTGATCTATCCCTTGGAAGGCGCAGAGTATTTGGCCTATGCGGCCGTTGAGGAAGAAGAAAATCTCGCGCAGGTCACGATCCAGTTCAATTTTGTTCACGACCGAATTCAGCAGGCGGCGTACTCCTCGCTGTCGGTGGAGGAACAGAAAAAGGCGCACGTAAAGCTCGGGAGAATGTTGTGGAACATGTCCCACTCGTATGAATCGGTGCTGCTGTTTGAAATATGCGAGCACATGTATCGCGGCGCAGACATGATTGAAGATTCGGCGGAAAGAATCCAGGTCGCCCACTGCCATCTGCTCGCCGGCCAAAAAGCGATGGCCTCTACTGCCTTCGATGCGGCGCTGCAGTATTTCCAGCGGGGGACGATGTTCATCGGCGAAGCGGCGTGGGAGCAGCACCATCAACTGGCGATGGAGCTGTACACGCTCTATGCCGAGTCGGCGTATTTGTGCAACCAGATGGAGGACGCGAATCGGCTGTTTGACCTTACCCTTTCGCATGCCAGGACCAACCGTGAGCGCGTGCGGGTCCTGGAGCTGCAAATCCACATGTACACCCGCCTGGCCGAGTTTTCGCGGGTGATGGATATTGCGAGCGAAGCGTTGGGGCTGCTTGGCGTGCCCATTCCGCACAAGCCAGGGAAGCTCGATATCATCAAGGAAATGTGGCAGATCAAGCGGCGGCTGAGAGGGCGCAAAATTGACGAGCTGCTCTATTTGCCGGACATACCGGATGAGAACTACCAGTTGGCGATGAGCATCATCAGCGACGCAGGACCTTCCTCGTACTTCGTCAATCCGAACTGGTTTGCGCTGACGATCTTGCGCGTGCTGCACCTGTCGCTCGTACACGGCAATGCGGTTGCGTCAGCGAACGGCTATACCGGCTACGGGATCGTGCTCGGCTCGCAGCTCGGCAACTACCGGGAGGCGTACGAGTTCGGGCAACTGGCCTGCCGGGTGGCGGATGGCTTTGCGGACCCGATCGCGATGACGAAGGCGTACGGAGCGTTTGCCCTGCTCATCAACCACTGGTGCGACCATGCGCGGACAAACATTCCGCTGCTGAAAAAAGCGATCCAGCTCGGGATGGAAGGCGGAGGAAACATTTACGCTGCCTACAATGCCCACGGCTTGCTGGAAGCCATGCTCTACTGCGGGCTGCCGCTGGAAGAGCTGGAGCAGCAAATCGAGGAGCATGCCGACCTGATCTGCCAGATGAAGGTGGTCGATCACGATGATCGGCTCTTGTTGTTGCGGCAAGCGTTGTACACGTTTACACACTGGACAGAGGGCGCAAAGACGGCGTTTTGCCGGGACGGCTTCGATGAGGCGCAATACGTGAGCAGCCTGCAAACAGAAGGCACCAGCTACAAGCGCTACATGTACCACTTTTACAAGTCGCTGGCGCATCTCATGTACGGCAACTACGCGGAAGCCGCGCAACTGCTGAGCGAAGCAGAGCAATGGATGGAGTCGGTCAGCGGCCAGGTGCTGGTCAGCCAGCATGTTTTCATGCACGCCCTGTCGTTGACGAAGCTGTACGAGCACGCCAATCGCCGCGAGCAGTTGCGCTACGCGAAAAAGATCAAGGCGCATTTGAAAAAAATGAAGACTTGGGCCGACAATTGCCCGGAAAACTTCCAGCACAAATACTTGCTGATGAGCGCCGAGTGGAGCCGTGTCAACGGCAAGCGGCAGGCAGCGGGAGAGCTGTACGATCAGGCGCTGCAACTGGCGAAAAAGGATGGCTTTTTGCAAAATGAGGCACTGGCGAGCGAACTGGCTGCCCATCATTATTTGGCATTGGGCCTGGAGACAATCGCCAGGGTGTACATGACGGAAGCGTATGAGACGTACTTGCAGTGGGGAGCTTTGGCCAAGTCCAGAGAGATTGAAGAGCGCTACCCGCATCTTTTGCAGCGGGGGAGAGGGCTGGAAGCATCGGCAGAGCTTGCGGCGACAGACCAGTCCGCCGATCTGGTCGATCTGATGAGCGTGATTAAGGCGTCGCAAACAATGGCGAGCGAGATCAGGCTGGAGCTGCTGCTCGCGACCATGCTGCGCACCGTCATGAGCAACGCGGGAGCGGAAAAAGGCATCCTGATCCTGAAAAACGAGAGCGAATGGGTCATCGAGGCAGCCGGGTCTGTCGATCTGGACGTGGAAATCATGCAGTCCGTCCCGTACGAGCACAGCGGGATGCTCTCTGTCGCCGTGGTCAACTACACGATCCGGACTGAAGAAATGCTGGTGCTGCACAACGCTTCGGTCGAAGGCGTCTTTTTCCGGGATACGTACATCACGAAAAACAAGCCGAAGTCGATTTTGTGTTCGCCACTGTGGCAGCAGGGCAAAATGATCGGCGTCATTTACCTGGAAAACAACGAGACGACGCACGTCTTCAACGAAAAACGCTCGGAGCCGCTGCGGCTCATTTTCTCGCAGATGGCGATCTTTATTGAAAATGCCCGGCTGTATCACCAGTTGGAGCAATGGAACCAGTCGCTGGAGATGATCGTCGCCGAGCGAACGACGGAGATTCAATCGCTTTTGCAGGCGAACAAAAACTTGCTGAACAACGCAGGCCAAGGCTTCCTGTCGTTTTCCAAAAATTTGCTCGTCCATTCCGAATACAGCCGCGAATGCTTGCGGATGTTTGGCAGAGAGCTGGCAGGCGAATCGGTGGCAAGCCTTTTGTACCCGAACCGTCCGGAAGAGCGGGCGTTTGTCGAATCGCTTCTGGAAAAGTATTTTGAGACGAAGGACCAGGGACAAAAAGAGCTGTATTTGAGCCTCTTCCCTACGGAAATTTACATCAACCAGCTTCCCCTCAAGCTGGAGTGCAAGCCAATCCATGAGGATCGCCGCGATTCTCCCGAGGGTTTGATGCTGATTTTGACCGACTTGAGCGAACAAAGGGCGCTGGAAAGCAAAATGGAGCAGGAGTGGCAAAGGCTGAACATGATTTTGACCGTGGCGATCAGCTTGCCGCTTTTCCAAAAAGTATATCGCTCCTTCACGGCTTTCTTCGCGGGCGGTTGGAAAACGCTGTTCAGCGCGGGCGTGGACGAGTCCGACAGCCTGTTCAAGCTGGCGGCGCAAATCCATCAGTTCAAAGGGGATTTCAGTCAATTCCATCTGATCCACACGCCGCAAAAGCTGCACGATCTGGAAACGTGGCTGATGGATCCGGACAGGCAGCAGGAGCGCTTCACCGACGGAGATTTCCCGAGCCAACTGCCGGTTGCGCAAGTCCAGGCTGCCATGGAGCAGGATTTGGAGATCATCCGCAACAAATTGGGCAACAGCTTTTTGGAAAGTGGCGACGGAGACATGACGATTGCCAAGGACAGGTGGGAGCATTTTGTCGAAAAGGTGAGCAAGCTGTTGCCTGACAGCTCTGCTGCCCAGCTCGACCAATGCATTCGCGAGCTGCACCAGCGTCCGATCAAGGAATTGATGGCGCGCTATCAGGAGTATGTAACGGAGCTTGCCCAGCGCCTGAACAAAACGATCCATCCGCTTCGGCTGGAGGCAGAGGAGATTTTGGTGGACCCTGAGCGCTTTGAGCCGTTTGTATGCAGCTTGCTGCACGTATTTTCCAATGCGATCGTCCACGCCATGGAGCCGGAAAGTGAGCGGCTGGCGCAAGGCAAAGAAGGCCGGGGAACGATCAGTTGCCGGATTTGGCAGGAGGACGCTGCGCTGCTGATCGCCATCGAGGACGACGGCAGAGGGATTGATATCGACAGGCTCAAGCAGCAGGGGCTGGAAAAAGGCTGGGAGGCAGAGCAGGACGAAGAGGAGCTCGGCTTCCTGTTTTACGAGCAGGTCAGCGTCAAAGAAGAGGCCGACATTTATTCGGGCAGAGGATTAGGGCTGCCGATTGTCAAACGGGAGGTCGAGAGACTGCGGGGCACAGTGAGCGTTACTTCCCAGACCGGGCAAGGCACCCGCTTTCTTTTCCGGATTCCGCTGGAAGACAAGCTTCCACAAATATCGAAGCAAAGAAAAAACTGAGGCGCGAACAAGCCCTCAGTTTTTTTGTGCTCCGGCCGACTGTTCAGTGCGTGTTTTGAATAGAATCCAAAAGGCGCTCTTCATCAATCGGCTTGGTGATATAGTGACGCGCTCCCGCATTGATCGCTTCAAAGACCAAATGCTTTAAACCGTAGGTGCTAATCATGATGATGTAGGCATTGGGGAATTCGCTAATAATTTTTTTGACAGTGTCGATACCGTTCATGCCTGGCATGTTGATATCCATCATGACTACGTCAGGTTGGTGCGTCATGTACTGATGGTAGGCGTCTAATCCATCCGCCGCTTCTGCAATGACTTGATGGCCAGCCCGTTGAAGGATGATTCTAATGTATTCTCGGACAACAATCGAGTCATCAGCAATTAATATACGAGCCATAAAACCTCCTGTGTCGAAGCGGTGTGATAGTGTTGTGTAGTGTATGGTGTGCCTGCCTTAACCATAACATTGTTAGGAAAATGGTCGCAATCCCATTATTAGAAAATTTGAGCGATCTTTGACGGAAACGTCACAAATCAGTCAACTGTGAGTCCTTGACGGCCAGGATCGCTCCCGTGAAGCCGCTCCTGCCGCAAAGGAGCGGCTGAAAACGTTGTATCCTTTCGCCAGAATGACATTTCTTTCGTGATGATCTTGTAAAAAAAGCGATGAGTTCGCCGCACCTGAAAGGGTAAGGTGTAAAATGTCGCTAGGATAACAGGGGGTACATGACAGGAAAGGTGACACTATGGATGCGAAAATAGCCGAGCGGCAAACAGGCCGACGAGAAATCAGCGCGTACAATCTATTTGCGTTGACTTGGCCTATCTTTTTGGAGTTGCTGCTTTTTTCCCTGATCGGCATTACCGACACGTTTATGCTGAGCGGGGTGTCCGATCAGGCAGTATCGGCAGTTGGAGCTGCCAATCAACTGATCTTTATTGCGATTTTGATTTTGGAGGTGGTGGGCAACGGCGCTTCGAATGTCGTCGCGCAATACATCGGCTCGAAAAAAATGGTCGATGCGGCGAGGGTCGGGGCAGTTGCCATCACGCTCAACCTGCTGATCGGCATCGTCATTAGCGTAGGCTTTGTCCTGTTTGGCAATGCCTTGCTTACCCATGTCAATTTGCAGGGAGAGATTTTGGCGCTGGCCCAGTCGTATATCGCCATCGTCGGGGGCGGCTTGTTTTTGCAGGCGCTCATCAATACGTTGGCGAGCATGATTCGCACTTACGGCTTCACGAAGGAGAGCATGTTCATCTCGCTCGGGATCAACGTGATTCACGTAATCGGGAACTATTTGCTGATCTTTGGCCGCTTCGGCTTTCCCGAACTGGGCGTGGAGGGGGCGGCGATCTCTACCGTATTGAGCAGAGCGTTGGGGCTGATCGTCTTTTTCTGGGCGTTTTATCGGCTGATCGAGGTCAAAGTCGGGTTCAAAGAGTACGTGGCGATCAAACGGTCGTACGTCGGCAAAATTTGCCGGGTGGGCATTCCTGCCGCATGCGAGCAAATCATGTACCACGCCTGTCAGCTCGTCTTTTTTTACTACGTGACGTTTCTGGGCGCAGCGTCGCTCGCCTCCCGCCAGTACGTGCTTCAGCTCTCCATGTTCATTTACTTGTTCAGCGTCGCGATCGGGATGGGGACGGCGATCATTACCGGCAAGCTGGTCGGGGCAGGCAGGCCGGACGAAGCTTACGGCAGGGTGTGGAAAAGCTTGCGCTGGGGCTTGCTCTACACGGCTGTAGTCAATACGCTCATCATCGTCTTCCGCGAACCGATTATGGGCATGTTCACGACTGATCCGCAAGTTTTGCAGATCAGCTCGACGATCATTTTGCTCAGCATATTGCTGGAGACGGGGCGTGTTTTCAACATCGTGCTGATTAATTCCTTGCGCGCGGCGGGAGATACCCAGTTTCCGGTGTATATGGGCCTGATCTCGATGATCGGGATCAGCTTGCCGCTTGGCTATGTGCTCGCTTTTTACGCGGGCTTGGGCTTGGCTGGGGTATGGCTGGCAGTCGCAACCGATGAATGGATACGGGGCATCATGATGTTTTTCCGCTGGCGGAGCAGGGCGTGGGAGCGAAAAACGCTCATCGACCCGTAGCGCGTGCCAGCACAACGAACGACTCCGTCTGCAGACCGACTGGAAAACAACCCCAGAGGCGGATTCTACTTCTCGGTCTGTCGAGTACAATGAATAGCAAGAACAGATAAGCTTGCGTATAGAGGAGATAGAGATGAAAAGTTGGATAGGAGCTGGATTTTTGGCTTTGGCCATAGGTCTTGCGGGCTGTAGCAACGGAAGCTTGCAGACTGTAGAGGAAAAACGGCATTTGGAGCTGCCGATTGCGGCGATAGAAACGCTGGAGATAGCGACAGCGTCGGGTGATTTGATCGTGAAGGGAGACGACAAGGCCACCTCTATCCAGGTAGACGCTACGATCAACAGATCGCCAAATATCAATCCCGAAGATATAGAAGTAACGCTCGCCGAGGACGGGGCTGTCGCCCAGTTGACGTCAGAAAGTCGCGCGCAGTTCGGCGTGGCGTATATGAAGCTGAAACTGGAGGTCACGGTTCCATCCGGTTTGAAGGTCGCGATCACGGACGGTTCAGGGGATATCGACGTATCCAAGCTGGCGGGGCCGCTCACGATTGCGGATGACTCCGGCGATATCCGGCTGAAGGATGTCACTGGCGAAGTGGAAATCAACGACCAGTCCGGTGATATCAAAATCAGCAAGGCGACTGCCCTCAAGCTGATTGAGGACGATTCCGGCGACATTTTGCTGGAAGATACGGTTGGCGATGTGGAGATTCGCGATCAGTCGGGCGATATGAACATCGTCCGGCACAAAGGCAACCTGAGCATATCGGATGAAAGCGGCGATATCGACATTTACACAGTCGATGGAAACGTGGAAATCGTAGAGGATGGCTCTGGAAAGCGTTCGGTGAAAAACGTCAGCGGATCGTACACGGAGAACTGAAAAAAGAGTGCCGTTGCCTTTGGCGCAGCGGCGCTTTTTTATTAGGAAGACACAGGCCGGAAAATTCTTACTTTTGTCAATCCAGAGAAATTTAGTCGACTAATGAAAAAATGCTTTTATCCAGGATAAAGAAGTGCTAATATAACAAATGGAGAAACGATTGAGAATGAGATTCTTTATTATTGAGAATGAATCCCTTTCTCAATAAGCACAATAAAAGCAACGCATCATTCACGTGAACAAAGAGAAGAGTAGGGAAGCGATGAAAAAAAGATATTTGGTTGTGGCCCTGATTCTGCTATCAATGGTATCCCTGTTTATCGGCGTGAAGGACATTTCGCCCCTGGAGCTGTTCAATCTCAGCGACGACAAGGTTCAGGTGATGTGGATCAGCCGGATTCCCCGCCTGATTAGCATCATCATCGCCGGTATCAGCATGAGTGTGGTCGGCCTCATCATGCAGCAACTGACCCGCAATAAATTCGTCTCGCCTACGACGGCGGGGACCGAAGATTCTGTCCGCTTCGGGATTCTCGTCTCCTTGCTTGTGTTTGTCGACGCCTCTGTATGGGTGAAGCTGCTCGTGGCATTCGTTTTCGCTCTGCTCGGAACGTTTGTCTTCATGAAAATTCTCGACAGAGTGAAGTACAAGGACTCGATCTTCATTCCGCTGGTCGGGCTAATGTTCGGGAATATCGTCGGGTCGATCACGACGTTTTTCGCCTACAAGCACGACCTGATCCAGAACATGTCGTCCTGGTTGCACGGCGATTTTTCCTCCATCATGAGGGGCAACTACGAGCTTCTATACATAAGCATTCCGCTGGTCGTCATTGCGTACCTGTTTGCCAACAAGTTTACGATCGCAGGGATGGGCGAGGAATTTGCCATCAACCTCGGGCTGAATTACAAGCAGGTCGTCAATATCGGGCTGGCGATTGTCGCGATGGTTTCGTCCGTCGTCATCCTCACAGTGGGAACGATCCCGTTTTTAGGGCTTATTATTCCTAATATTGTGACGCTTTATCTCGGTGACAACCTGAAAAAAAGCTTGGCCCATACCGCCTTGCTGGGCGCGGTGTTCGTCCTCTGCTGCGATATTTTGGGACGCCTCATCATCTTCCCGTACGAAATTTCGATCGGTTTGATGGTCGGGGTAGTGGGCAGCAGTATATTCGTGTACTTACTCATGAGAAGAAAGGCATATGAACGATGAAAGCTAAGATTGGTGGCATGGCGATAGTCGCCGTTGCTCTGATAGCCGTATTCATGCTGATTGACGCTGGAGGCAACTGGGATTACGTGCTTCCCCGGCGGGCGAAAAAAATTCTCGCCATCATCTTGACCGGGTGCATCATCGCATTCTCGACAATGGTCTTCCAGACGATTACCAACAACCGCATCTTGACGCCCAGCATCATCGGCCTTGATTCCCTTTACATGTTCATTCAGACGTTCGTCATTTTCGTGTTTGGCTCTACGCACATGACGATCATGAACAAAAATGTCAACTTTCTCATCTCGACAGGCTTGATGGTTTTGTTTGCCGGCGTGCTGTACAAATTCCTGTTTAAACGGGAAGGCCAAAACATCTACTTCCTGCTGTTGATCGGGCTGATCTTCGGCACGCTGTTCGGCAGTCTGTCGACGTTCATGCAAGTGTTGATCGACCCGAATGAATTTCAGATCGTACAGGATAAAATGTTCGCCAGCTTCAACAACGTGAACACAGACCTGCTGATTCTCAGCTTTGTGCTGGTGATCGCGATCGGGATCTACTTCTGGCGCTACACCAAATATTTGGATGTGCTGTCGCTGGGACGCGATCAGGCGATCAACCTGGGGATTCCTTACGATTTTGTCGTCAAGCGCTTCCTGATCGTGATTGCGATTCTGGTGTCGATTGCGACCGCATTGGTTGGACCGATCACCTTCCTGGGGCTTCTGGTGGCGAACCTGGCTCATCAGTTCATGAAGACGTATCAGCACAAGTATTTGCTGGCAGGCTCGGCGTTAATCAGCGTCGTGGCGCTGGTAGGCGGTCTGTTGGTCGTAGAGCGCGTGTTCACGTTCTCGACGACGCTCAGTGTGATCGTCAACTTTATCGGTGGGGTTTACTTCATCTATCTTCTGTTAAAGGAGAATAAAGCGTGATAGAAGTCCGTAACGTCTCAAAACAGTATGGGAACAAAAACGTCGTGGAAAACGTCTCGGTGAAGATTGCCAAGGGAAAAATCACGTCTTTTATCGGGCCGAACGGAGCCGGAAAAAGTACGCTTTTGTCCATGGTCAGCCGTTTGTTGACGAAGGACCAGGGCGAGGTATTGATTGAGGGGCAAGAGATCGGCCAGTACAAAAGCAACGACCTGGCGAAAAAGATTTCGATTCTCAAGCAGTCCAACCACATCACCGTTCGCCTGACGATCCGCGAGCTGGTCAGCTTCGGGCGCTTCCCGTACTCGCAAGGCAACCTGACCAAAGAGGACTGGAAGTATGTAGACGAAGCGATCCGTTACCTGGAGCTTACGGACATTCAGCACAAATACCTCGACCAGTTGAGCGGCGGGCAGCGGCAGCGGGCGTACATCGCCATGGTTGTCGCGCAAAACACGGAGTATGTGCTTCTCGATGAGCCGCTGAACAATTTGGACATGAAGCATTCGGTCCAGATCATGAAGGTGCTGCGCCGCCTGGTGGACGAGATGGGCAAAACCGTCGTGATCGTCATTCACGATATCAATTTTGCTTCCTGCTACTCGGACTATATCGTGGCGCTCAAGGATGGCAAGGTCGTGAAGGAAGGCACTACCGACGAGATCATCGACCCGCAAACCTTGAAGGATGTGTACGATATGGACATCCACATCGAGGACATCGACCAAAACAAAATATGCGTATATTTCGCGTAACGCTTTTCTTCCCTTCGATAAAATTATTTTGATGGCATGCAAGGGGGTTCATCAGCAAGCTATCAATAATTTTATATATATTAAAAAACTTATAGAGGTGAGAGAAATGAACAAAAAAATCCTTGTGCTGTTCATGGCCGTACTGTTGGCAGTCTTTACAGCGGCATGCGGTTCCGGCTCCAATAGTGCAGCTCCTTCCCAAACGCCAGAGGCTTCCAACGGCGCCGCGAAGGAATCCGAAGAAATCACGATCAAACATAAATTGGGCGAGGCAAAACTGAAGAAGAACCCGCAAAACGTAGTAGTCTTTGACTACGGTGTACTCGATTCCCTGGACAAACTGGGCATTGAAGTGAAAGGGGTAGCGCAATCCAGCATTCCTCCTTACCTGGAGAAGTTCAAGGACGCGAAATACACCAACATCGGCAGCCTGAAAGAGCCTGACTTTGAAAAAATCAACGCGATGAAACCGGATGTAATCTTCATCTCCGGCCGTCAGCAAGACGCTTATGAAGAACTGAACAAAATCGCCCCAACCATCTTCCTGGGTGTAGATACGACCAAGTACATGGAGTCCTTCACCGAGAACATGAAAACTCTCGGCACTATCTTCGGCAAAGAAGCGCAAGTAGACGAAGAACTGGCAAAAATCAACGACTCTATCAAGCAACTGAATGAAAAAGCGACTGCAAGCGGCAAAAACGCGCTGATCGTTCTGGTGAACGAAGGCAAGCTGAGCGCTTACGGTCCTGGTTCCCGCTTCGGCATTTTGCATGACGTATTTGGCTTTGCTGCTGTAGACAAAAACATTGAAGTTTCAACACACGGTCAAAGCGTATCGGCTGAGTACGTGGCAGAGAAAGACCCTGACTACCTGTTTGTCGTAGACCGCGGCGTAATCTCCGGAAACCAAGGCGTTTCTGCTGCAGCAAAAGAAGCGGTAGAAAACGACCTGGTGAAAAACACCAAAGCGTTCAAAAACGGCAACATCATTTACCTGGATGCCAACTACTGGTACCTGTCCGGTGGCGGACTGGTGTCTACAGCGAACATGGCTGATGAAATCCTGAAAGACATCAAGTGGTAATCAAACCTCGTTGACAGATAGGCAGCAGCCCGGGGCAGATCAAGCCCCGGGCTGCTTGCTTGTTTTTCTTTGCACCAAAAAAGCCATTCTCCTTTTGGCCGATCAGGAGAATGGCTTGTGCTGTCGATGATAGAGAAAATTAACGAGTGCCGACCAGCTTGCGTTCTTCTTCTTGCACCGCTTGGGCGGCTGATTGAACTGGGCTGGATGCAGGTTGCTTGTTTTCAACGGCATGGCTCAGCTCGTAAGGGAGGCAAAGCGGCACGCCTGTGCGCGGGTCGGTCAAAATGTCCGCTTCGATGTTGAATACTTTGCGCAGCATCTCGGGAGTCATGACTTCTGCCGGAGTACCTTCTGCCATGACGGTGCCGCGAGAGATCGCCACCATGTGCTGGGCGTAGCGTGTCGCATGGTTCAAATCGTGGACGACCATGACGATCGTGCGGTTTTCTTCCTCGTTCAGCTTTTGCAGCAGCTTGAGCACTTCCAACTGGTGTGCCATGTCGAGGAAGGTGGTCGGCTCATCCAGGAACAGAATGTCGGTCCCTTGCGCCAAAGCCATGGCGATCCAGGCGCGCTGGCGTTGACCGCCGGAGAGCTGGTCTACAGGACGGTCGTAGAAGTCGACCATACCCGTCATGGAAATGGCCCATTGGACGATTTCCTTATCTTCTTTGGTCAGGGAGCCGAAGCCTTTTTGATGCGGGAAGCGGCCGTAGGTAACAAGCTCAGACACGGTCAATCCATCGGGAGCAGTTGGGTTCTGCGGAAGAATCGCCAGTTGCTTGGCGACTTCTTTGGTCGACTGCTGATGGATAGACTTCCCGTCCAGAAACACCTGTCCGCCTGACGGCTTCATGATTCGGGCCAATGTTTTGAGGATAGTCGATTTGCCCGAGCCGTTTGCGCCGACCAGCGCGGTGATTTTGCCGGAAGGGATGCTGATATTCAGGTCTTTGACAATGGAAAGCTCGCCGTAACCGATGTCCAGCTTTTGCGTGTATAAGCGTTCCACAATAGGCCAACTCCTTTATAGGAAAGTATGTACATGTATGAGTAAAAGCAGACAATGATAATCATTTTCATTAAAGTATATAACGGAATGCAGGCAATTTCAATACTTGATCGCTTGATCGCGTGCAATCGAGGCATGAGAAAAGCCAACCTGCTCTCTAGTGTGAGCAAATTGGCTTGGGAATAACAAGCTTATGAAAATAGGCGACTAGCTTTGGTACGTGATGTGGGCGATGATGCCTTCCTCGTCATCCAGTACCAGCTCGATACCCGCAGAGTACGGGTTGCGTTGCATTTGCGTCTCCAGATAGAAGCGGATGGCTTCGATCAGGTTGATCTCGACGAACACCTGCTTGCGACCGTTGGCGTAAACTTCAGCGGAAAAGCCGTAGTCTTCGTCCCACATCAGCTCAACTTCTACGTCTTGCGGCTGAACTTGCTTTTTGCTCGCCACATGCAGGCAGATGGCGTTGATGAGCATTTGCTCCGAAAATGTTATCTTTTCCATGCGTTCAGTTCCTGTTTCTTCGCGCGTTGCGTTTTGAAGTAGACGAAGATTTTGCGGATCAGGACGATCACAGCCACAATCGCCAGCATGTTAATCAGGAAGCCGAAGATTGCGCCCAAAGCTCCCATGTCGCCAAACAGGCTACCGAACAGCAATCCAGCCAGTCCACCGACGAGAAGGCCTTTCATGAAGCCGCCGCTGCTTTTGGTCGGAGCAGCAGTTGCCGGTGTATTGGTTGTCGTGCTTTTATTGGTAGAGGCATTTACATTCGAATCGGCTTTGGTTGGAGTTTGCGTGTTCGTTGGAGCTGTATTGGAATTGAACGACTTTTTGCCAGACTTGTAGCCTTTTGCATCGGCGTGATCTGTGAATCCGCCAGGAGCGAGTACGAGCATAACGGCGACCAACAGCATGATGAGTTTTTTCATGTGATTTGAGTAGCCCCTCTCTATTCATTGAGTTACATATAAGTGTACATGAATATTTGGAGCTTTTCCACCAAACATTCGGTGAACATTGCTGGATGGAAGAAGAAAACAAAACGAAAGCCCCTGACGTGCAGCAGCAGCCAAGGGCTTTCTCGCTATGCGCTTTTTTTCAGTTTGCGAGCCGCCCAGTTGCCGAGCGACTGGATCAGTTGCACCAAAACGACGAGGATGATGACGGTAATTATCATGACCTCGATATCCCATTGCTGGTAGCCGTAGCGCAGCGCCAGATCGCCCAGCCCGCCCGCTCCGACGGCTCCGGCCATCGCGGTCGCGCCGATCAGGCCGATGGTGGCAATCGTCAGGCAGAGCACGATGCCCGGTCTTGCCTCGCGCAGCATGATGCGAAAAATAATTTGTCGGCGCGAGGCTCCCATGGCCTGGTACGCCTCGATGACGCCGCGGTCCACGTCGTGCAGCGCCGTCTCCATCAAGCGGGAAATATAAGGAGCCGTGTAGACGATCAACGGGACGATGGCGCCCTCGATGCCGATGGAGGTACCGACGATCAGCTCGGTGAACGGGATGATCGCGACCATCAGGATGATAAAAGGCAGCGAGCGCACGATGTTGATGATCGTATTGAGTGCGTGGTAGATGAATTTGTTCGGAAACAGATGGTTGCCCTGGGTAACGACGAGAAGAATCCCCAGCGGAATGCCGATGAGCGTCGCAATGAACAGCGCGATGCCCACCATGATGACAGTTTCCTGCAAGGACTGTCCGAAGACAGGAATCATTTCAGTAAGGCGGTCCATGAGTGCGTGCCCTCCTCTCGTTCGACGATGTCCACTCTGTAAACCGATTCGCGCAGAAAAGCAATGCCGTCCTCAATCGCCCGTTCCTCCCCGGAGATATGCAGCAGCAGAATGCCCAGCGCCGTTCCTTTAATGGAAGTAATCGAGCCGTACAGCAAGTTGGTGCTGACCGGAAAACGCGCGGACAGCGTGCCGAGCACCGGATCGAGCGCGGCATCCCCGCGAAAAGCTACGCGAAGTATTTTCGAGACAGGCCCGGACGGCTTGATTTTGGCCAAAATTTCACCCGGCACTTCATCGTCAAAAATCGTCTTGATGAAATTGCGCGTCGTCTGCTGCTGCGGATTGCTGAAAATATCAAGCACAGTCCCTTGCTCGATGATGACGCCGTTTTCCATGATCGCGACCTGGTCGCATATTTTTTTGATAACCTGCATTTCGTGGGTAATCAGCACGATTGTCAGATTGAACTTGCGGTTAATGTCGAGCAAAAGCTCCAAGATCGATTCGGTCGTCTGCGGGTCGAGAGCAGATGTCGCTTCGTCGCACAGCAAAATTTCCGGATCGGTGGCGAGTGCCCGGGCAATGCCTACCCGTTGCTTTTGCCCGCCGGACAGTTGGGAAGGATAGGCGTTTGCCTTGTCCGCCAGACCGACGAGGCGCAGCAAGTCTTCTACCTTGCGCTTGATAACGTCCTTTGGCACTCGGTTCATCCGCAATATTTCCGCCACGTTGTCAAAGACGTTGTAGGAGGAAAGCAGATTGAAGTGCTGAAAAATAATGCCGATCTTTTTGCGCGCCTGGCGCAGCTCTTTTTCCTTCAGCTCAAGCAGATTTTGCCCGTTGACGACTACGGAGCCGCTCGTCGGCTTTTCCAACAGGTTGATCGTGCGGAGCAGGGTACTTTTCCCCGCTCCGCTAAAGCCGATCACGCCGTAGATTTGCCCTTTTTCCACGTTCAGAGATACGCCCTTCAAGGCTTCGACCTGCCTGGCTCCTACCTTGTACGTTTTATGAATATCAGTTAGCTGTATCATCACGAGTGTCTCCTTGTTGTCGGTTGTTCCCGGCATGTTTTTACCAGGACGGCAGCACGGCTCCTTCAAAGTGTTCGTCGATAAACTTCTTCACTTCTTCCGAGCGGTAGATGTCCACGAGCTTTTTGTAGGTCGGGTTGTCTTTGTCTGCTTCTCTGACGGCGATGATGTTGACGTAAGGAGAATCAGACGTTTCCGAGAAGATCGCGTCTTTTTTCGGCGAATAGCCTGCTTCCATGGCGAAGTTGGTGTTGATCGAAGCGACTTCCACGTTGCCGAGCGAGCGAGCCAAAAACGCTGCCTCCAGCTCCTTGAATTGCAGTTTTTTCGGATTTTCCACGATGTCCAGCGGAGTCGCGTTGTCTTTCACGCCGTCTTTGAGCTTGATAAGTCCGGCAGCCTGGTAGAGCAACAGAGCGCGGGCGCGGTTCGTCGGGTCGTTTTGGATGCCGACCACGCCGCCTTCCGGGATGTCCTCTACTTTTTTATGCTTGGTGGAGTAGAGCCCCATCGGGAAGGTTACGCCTTTGCCGATCTCGACGATTTTGGTTTTGTGGTCCTGATTGAACTTGGCCAGGAACGGGATGGTCTGGAAGCTGTTCATATCGAGATTGCCTTTATCGAGAGCCTGGTTCGGTTGCACATAGTCGTTGAACACGACCAGCTCCACGTCGATTCCTTGGCCTTTGGCGACTTCTTTTACTTTGTTGAAAATTTCTTCGTGAGGGCCGCCTGTCACGCCGACCTTGATTTTGGTTTGCTGTTCAGCAGCAGCTCCACCGTTTGCGGGAGCCGCTTCCTGTTTGCCGCCGCACGCCGTAACGAGAGAAGCAGCTAGCAGAAGCGAAGTGAGAAATAAGCCTGTCTTTTTCATGAAAATTCCCCTTTTCTTTGGTGTTTGTATATCTTGAAAATAGTAACCGGGAAAACAAAAAGCCTCTTCCGCTAAGAAGAGGCTTGTAACTGCGCATGCAACATTCACAGTGGTCAATGCCTCTCTTATCTGTCGGAATTGATTTCCGCTGGATTTGGCACCATATCGGTGGGATAGGTTGCCGAGGTGTCATAGGGCCAGTCCCTCGACCTCTCTTTATAAGAGAAGTGGCTTATGAAATTCGGTCAAAGCAAATTGCCTACAATTCATATTAGGTTAGTTGGATTATAGCTTGCCGATTTCGACCTGTCAATTGTTTTTCCGAACGAATTTTTGACTGAAAAATGTAAAAATGATCTAAATACGAATGTTTGCTTGCTCTAGCCAGAAATCATATGTATAATGGGAGCAACGAATCCGATAACAGCTCTCGCGGGTGATGTCATGAGTTTAACAGACACGAATGAAACGAGAAAAAAGCTGTCTGCCATTTATAATGAGATAGCGAAAGAGTTGTTCGGATTTGGAACGACTTTGCTGAGAGTGACCATTGAGAATCAGTTGATTACCTTCCACGCCAAGCATCGCCGTTCACCGCGCTCTGCCGCGCTTGAAGGCGAAGCCCCGGCCCTGAAGCTCGAAGTCGATTTTCGCATGTCTCTTCTTTATAAGAGGAAACTGAAAGAACGGCTGGAAGAAGAGATGGGTCTGAAGCTGGAAGCTGTGCTAAGAGACTATGATGCGCCTACGCAGTGGGCGATCACGAATGTGATTGTGAGCGGCTCGGAAAATTAAATACTTGCCCCATTCGTTCGGATTTTCCCTTTTGATTTATCTCAAGGGAAGACCGTGAAAATGGTGTGAAACGGGTGTCGCTTCTCTTTGTTTACGAAGAAAAGTGCTCTTGTTTAGAATGTATCGTTCTATTCAAGGGTGCTTTTCTTTTTTCTTTTTCAGCTTCTCAACGCTTTGCAAAGGGGGTGGTTGATGAATAAAATCACCGAACGAGGGAAACAGTAGGGGGTTTCACGACACGCAGTATAAAAACGAGAAAACACTTCATTCTATGAGATGGAATCATTCGTCATTTATAAGCCGAACGGGAGGAACATTACGATGAAAAAAATGCTGACAGGAATACTTTCTGCTTCCATGCTGTCTCTGGTGCTTGCAGGCTGCGGCAGCAGCGACAAACCGCAGGAGGGAGCAGCAGGCGAAGCTGCCAAAGGCGAGCCGCAAAAGCTGGTAATCTCTACATGGGGCTTTTCTGAAGACTTTTTCCGCAAAGAAATCTACGAACCATTTGAAAAAGAGCACAACGTGAAAATCGTGCTCGAAATCGGAAACAACGCCGAGCGTCTGAACAAAATCCGCCAAGGCAGTTCCGACGTCGATCTGATCTATCTCTCCGACTACTATGCGCAGCAAGGAATCGACAGCGGCGTATTTGAAAAAATCGACCGCAGTCGCATTCCGAACCTGAACCAGATTTACGATATCGCCAAAGCGCCGCTGGGCGAGGACTACGGTCCAGCCTACACGATCGGACAATTCGGGATTGCCTACAATCCGAAGCTGGTCACAACCGAGATCAAAGATTGGAAAGACCTGTGGAGCCCTGAGTTGGCAGGCAAGCTGACACTGCCGAACATCACGTCCACCACAGGCCCGATGATTCTCGACAGCGCTTCGATGGTAGCAGGTAGCGCAGAGTTTAACGAAGACCAGGCGTTTGCAAAAATGAAAGAAGCGAATAAAGGCGTTGTGAAGTATTACGACAAAACTTCCGAGTACGTGAACATGTTCAGCCAGGAAGAAATCGCAGTGGGTCCGATCATGGAAATGTACTTCAAAGACATCCAGGCAGCCGTGCCAGAAGCGGTATTCGTCGCTCCGGCAAGCGGTGGCTACGCCGTAATGAACACCGTCAACATCGTCAAAGGCAGCAAAAACAAGCAACTGGCCGAGGACTTCATCAACTATCAGTTGAGCAAGGAAGTTCAGGAGAAAACAGCGAAAGCAAAAGTAGACTCTCCTGTAAACACGTCTGTGGAGCTGACAGCCGAAGAAGCAAAAGGCGTGACTTACGGCGAAGAGACAGTGAACAAGCTGCGCAAGCTGGACATGAAGTTCGTCAACGAGCATTCCAAGGCGTGGATTGATCGCTGGAACCGCGAAATTACCCAATAACAAGCGCTTGAAACAGGACAAGGGTATAGACGTCAGGCGGATATACCCTTGTTTGTTTCAACTGAAGGAGGACCACTCGTGGAGCAAAAAATCATTCTTGATGTCGATACCGGAATTGATGACGCGCTGGGAATTATTTTGGCTATCAAGAGCGGTCAATGTGAATTGATCGGAATCACTACCGTAAACGGCAACGTATCCCTTGGCAAAGCGACAGAAAATACGTGCAAAATTCTCGATTTCCTGCAAGTGGGAGCAACGATTCCTGTCGTACGCGGAGCCTCCCAGCCGCTTTTTCGTCCGTTGTTTTTCGAGCATCGCATTCATGGCGAGGACGGGCTTGGCGGGGCACTGCGGGATGCGGAGGTGCTGACGCAGCCGCGGGAAGGCTTTGCGCCTGATTTCATTTGCGAGCAAGTGCTGGCTCGTCCCGGGCAAGTCACGCTTGTCATGACAGGGCCGCTGACGAATCTGGCCTTGGCTGTCAGAAGGTGCCCCGAGCTGGTCAAGCAGGTGAAGGAAGTCATTTTTATGGGCGGGGTATTGACCGAGCACGGAAATGTGACCCCGGTGGCGGAGTACAACATGTACGTCGATCCGGAAGCAGCCAAGGTAGTGTTTCACGCCGGATTTCCGCAATTGACATTGGTCGGGCTGGATGTCACACGACGAGTCCTGCTTACCGAAGAACATATCAAGGAACTGGGCGATACGCCCATCGGCCGCTACGTGAAGCAAAGCACGTCCGATTACCTGGACCGCTACTTTGAACGCAACGGCGTGCGCGCCTGCGCCATGCACGATCCGCTGGCTGTTGCGGTCGCGCTCGACCGCTCGCTGGTGACGACGAAGAAGCTGTACGTCGATATCGAAACGAAAAGCGAGCTTTGTGACGGGCAAACGGTTTGCGACTTTCAGAACCGCCTGAAAAAAGAACCCAACATGAACGTCTGTCTGGACGTAGATGCAGATGCGTTCTTTGCGCGTTTTCTCGGCGCATTGAAAGCCTGACGATACCGTGAACAGGAGTTAATTGAATGAGAAAAAAGGGTCTTTATTTATTGCTGCTGCCTGGTGTGCTGTTTTTGACGCTGTTCATGGTCATTCCGATCGTGCTGACGATTGCGTCCACGTTTTTCCATGAAGGAAGCTTTACCCTGCAAGGCTACATGCAGTTTTTGACGGACAAGTATTTCATGAAAATTTTGCTGACGACGCTGCAGGTCAGTCTCGTCACGACCATTGCCTGCATCCTGCTCGGCTTTCCGGCTGCGTACTACATTTCCAAGTTAGGCCCGCGCAAAAAGGGGATTTTGCTGGCATTGGCGATTTTCCCACTGCTGACCAGCTCTGTCGTGCGCTCGTTTTCCTGGATGATTATTCTCGGCAAAAAAGGCTTGCTGAACAGCTCGCTGTTGTCGATCGGACTGATTGAAAAACCGCTGGAAATCTTGTACACCCCGACTGCGATGATGATCGGTCTGATCCATCTGTTCCTGCCGCTCATCATCATTACACTGGTGGGCGTGATGGAAAACATCGACCCGGATTTAATCAAAGCGGCCGAAAGCCTGGGCGCGTCCAAATTTACGGCGTTCCGCCAGGTGATTGTACCGCTTAGTGTGCCAGGGCTTATCATCGGCAGCATTCTCGTGTTTGTCGGCAGCCTGACCGCCTACACTACACCTGCGCTGCTGGGCGGGAAGCAACGCGTCATCTCGACGTTTCTCTACCAGAACGCGATTACGCTAAACGACTGGTACATGGCTTCGGTCATTGCCACGATCATGATCGTCATTACGTTTGTCGTCATTTCCTTCATGAACAAGCTGGCGACGAAACTAAATCCGAAGGGGTAGAAGCTATGCAGGAAAAAAATCGCGGGTTGGCCCTGTTTACCCTTCTCGTCTTTGCTTTTTTGCTCGGGCCGCTCATTATCATATCCTTTACATCGTTTGAGCCGGGGAGCGTCCTGAAATTCCCGCCGGAAGGCTTCTCCCTGCGCTGGTATGAAAACATCTTTAACGTAGAAATGTTCATGACGACGTTCCAGACGTCGATGCTCGTATCGTTACTGGGCAATCTGCTGGCGCTTTTGCTCGGGATTCCGGCGGCGTATGCGCTCAGCCGCTTCCAGTTTCGCGGCAAAGGGCTGTTGAACGGCATTTTCATCTCGCCTGTCCTGATTCCGGGAATTGTCATGGGCTTTGCCATGCTGAAATACGTCATTGTCGTCTATCATTTGCCGATTTACGCCGGGCTGCTCGTCGGCCATACGGTGCTGATGCTTCCTTTTATCATTCGCGTCATCGCGTCCAGCCTGTCCAACTTCGATTTCGCCATTGAAGAGGCGGCGCTCAGTCTCGGCGCTGGCCGGCTGGAGACGTTTTTCAAGGTCGTTTTGCCTAACATTCGCTCCGGAATTATTGCGGCGATTCTGATTGCTTTTCTGGAGTCTTTCAACAACGTCGATATCTCTGTGTTCATGACCGGACCGGGAGTAAGCACGCTGCCGATCCAGATGCTGACTTACGTGGAAAACAACTTCGATCCGACGATCGCTGCGATTTCTGTCGTGCTCATGATGATTACGGCTGTTCTCATGTTCATCATCGAACGATTGATGGGGCTTTCCTACTTTACAAAACGATAACGGAGGCATCAAACATATGGCATTGCTCACGCTGGAAAACGTATCGGTTGCCTATGACAATCAGTACATTTTGCAAAACTTCAATCTGAATATCGAGAAGGGCCAGCTCATCTCCTTGCTGGGGCCGAGCGGCTGCGGCAAAACGACGACGCTGCGCCTGATCGCGGGGTTTCTGGAAGCAAAGGACGGCCGCTTCCTGTTTGACGGCAAGGACTATACGCGGGTGCCGGTCAACAAGCGCAACTTCGGGTTTGTGTTTCAGAGCTACGCCTTGTTTCCGCACTTGTCCGTCTTCGACAACGTGGCGTTCGGCCTGCGTCTGCGCAAGGTGAATGAAGCAGAGGTCAAGCAGCGCGTCCTGCAAATTTTGGAGGTTGTCAGTCTTGGCGGTTTTGAAAAACGGTTCCCCAAGGAGCTGTCCGGCGGGCAAAGACAGCGCGTGGCGATTGCCCGTGCCCTGGTGATTCAGCCTGATCTGCTGTTGTTCGACGAACCGCTAAGCAACCTCGATGCGAACCTGCGGATCAACATGCGCGTGGAAATTCGCCGCATCCAGCAGGAGCTGGGCATTACGACAGTGTACGTGTCGCATGACCAGGAGGAGTGCTTCTCCATCTCCGACCAGGTGGCGATCATGAACAAAGGAATTATCGAGCAACTGGACGACCCGGCGACGATTTTCAAATATCCGAAGACCGAGTTTATCGCGCGGTTTATCGGCTTTACCAACTTCATCGACTTCGCCGAGCGCACGGAAGCGAACGGAGAGATCGGACTGCGCGTGGGCGGCCATCAGTTCGTAGCAGCCAAGCACCCTGGAACAGCAAGTCCTACCGGCAAAAAATGCGCGATGCGTCCGGACGATCTGCTGGTGACGACCGAAGAGGCCGATCAGCCAGGCATGAACCGTTTGCACGGCAGCGTCAAAGTCAGCACGTTTTTGGGCCGCAGCTATCAGTACGTCGTGGAAACAGAGCTGGGCGACTTTACCGTCAACCAGGAAATGGAGACCCCTTATCGGAGCGGCCAAAAGGTCAACCTGCTGTTCCCGAAAGACAAAGTGGTGCTCGTGGACTAAAGACAGGAGGGCTTTTTGTGAAAGTTGATTTATTGATTCAAAACGTACAAGTGTTCAACAGCTATTTCAAACAGTTCCGGGAAGGAAACGTCGCGGTTCTGGACGGGCGCTTTCTCTACATCGGCGAGCGGAATGCCGAGACGTTTGAAGCGAGCGAAATCATCGACGGCCAAGGCCGCTACATGATCCCTGGCCTGGTCGACATCCATCTGCATATCGAAAGCACGATGGTAACCCCGGAGACGTTTTCTTACGGATTGATTCAAAACGGAGTGACGACAATCGTCCCGGAGCCGCACGAGATGGCGAACGTGTTCGGAATCGAAGGGGTCAAGGAAATGATCCGCGCCAGCCAGGACTGCGTAGTAGACATGAAGTACGCGATTCCAAGCTCTGTTCCGGCGACCTCGATGGAGACGACCGGAGGGTCCGTAGAAATTGCCGACATGGACGAGCTGTTGGCCTCCGGCGACATCGTCTGCATGGGCGAGATCATGAACTACGTGGATATCATCCGCGACGAGAACTGCAAAACGAACCGGATTTTGGAGCACATTCGCAAAACGTATCCGAAGCTGGTCGTCGAGGGGCACGTGCCGAAGCTGCTTGACCTGGATTTGCATCGCGTCATTTACGCGGGCGTGGACTCCGACCATACGCACCAGACGGCGGAAGGTATGGAAGCGAGAATCGCGGCGGGCATGTTTTTGGAGATTCAGGAAAAGTCAATGACAGAAGAAGTCATGGACTACTTGATCCGCGAAGATGTTTCCGAGCATTTTTGCTTTGTGACGGACGATGTGATGACCGACTCGCTGTACAAGCGCGGTCATCTGAACCATATCGTGAAAAAGGCGATCGGCATGGGCATGCCGCCGGAGCGCGCTATTTACGCCAGTACGTTTACACCAGCAAGACGCATGAACATGACGGATCGCGGGGCGATTGCTCCGGGCAAGATTGCCGATTTTGTACTCGTGTCCGATTTGCGCGAGCTTGTGATTGAGCAAGTGTACAAAAACGGGCAAAAAGCGTTCGACGCCCGCGAACAATACCGTCAGGTCGCGCGGACGAAGCAGTTCCCGGCGCATTTTTACGAGAGCATCAAGCTGTCGCCGCTCACAGAGAGCGACTTCCAGGTCACTACAGATGCGCCGGACAACCGCTATCCATGCCGTGTCATGCTCGTCCAGAATGGCTCGACGTTTACCGAGGATCACCGCGGGATCGTCGAGGTGCGGGAAGGAAAGGTGTGCTGGGAAGAAAGCCCGTACGGCCTGATCGCGGTCTTTGAGCGCTACGGCAAAAACGGCAACCGCGGCTACGGGCTAATCAGCGGCGACACGATCAAGCGCGGAGCGGTAGCGACCAGCTATTCGCACGATAACCACAACTTGCTCGTCGTCGGCCACAATCCGCACGACATGATGGTGGCAGCCAACGAGGTCATCCGCAACCAGGGCGGTTTTTGCGTAGTCGAGGACGGCAAAGTAATCGCCAACCTGCTCTTGCCTGTCGGCGGTATTTTGACAGAGGAACCGTTGGAGAAGACGGCGAAGGAAGTCGAGAAGCTGCGCCGGGCCATGGAATCGCTCGGGTACGAGCACTACAACCCAATCATGTCGATCAGCACGCATTCGCTGCCAGTCAGCCCTGCGCTGAAGCTGACCGATTTGGGCCTGATTGATGTGAATGCAGGAAAAGTCGTGCCGCTGCTTTTGATGTAGGACGACATAGCAAACCCCGGGAACAGCAGATGTGCTCCCGGGGTTATTTGCATATTTGCATGTGCATCGGCAATGCATTGTTCATGCCAGCAGCGCCAAGAGGTGTGCCGTATCGGCCTCTGACGCGAGCGAGGCAGTCGTGCTCGCCAACCGCTCGGCAAGCGTGGGATCGGCTGTCAGCACGTCAGCGAGCTTTTGCTGCACTTCTGCTGCGGTCAGCGCATTGCCCGGAGCGCCGCGCGGACGATCGACGCGCTCGCAATACACCTGTCCGGCTTTTGTCGTGATCTCGACGATGGTAAAACGCCCTTTGGGCACCGCTTCCGGCGCGGGCGCGATCTGGCTGTCGTAGGCCCGCTGTACACGCGGCAAAAAGGCGAGAATGTCCGGGGCAATCGGCGCTGCCGTGAAGCTTTCCAAAGACAGCGAGCGTCTGTGCAAAGCGAGGCTCGCCACATACTCGACGCTGAAGCGCCCTTGCTCGCCCGTGCGCGGCTCTCTCTCGACGAGCGCAGCGTCCCCCTCGGGCGGAAAAATGATGCGAACCGCCTCCAGCTCAGCAGGCGCAAAGGCGTGGCGCGCCGCCAGGCGAACAGCCGCGTCCGCAGCGTGATGGGAAGCGGAGCAAAACGGATAAATTTTGAACCAGAGTCCCGGCGTGACGATTCGCCAGGAGGCGCCCCAGTCTTGCAGCAGCACGGAGTTTGCCAGCTCTGGATCTCCGTAGACGGCAAAAAAGCCGTGTTTCCCGTCCAGCGCCTGCGAGCTGCCTCCGAAGTCTGCTTCCGCCAGTCTGACTGCAAGCAAGGCAGACTGGGCGGCGAGCCCTGCGTGCAGCGGCTTTGTTTCCGTGCCGAATTGCGCGCGCAGACCGCTCGCCTGGGTGGCGGCAAAGCCGATCGCTTTTTGTAACTGTTCGGCAGAAAAGCCTTTGGCGTAGCCTGCCGCAACTGCGGCTGCGATCACCCCGAGCGTAGACGTATTGTGCCAGCCTTTGATGTAATGGGCGTCCCCAATCGCGCGCCCGAGACGGGCCATGACTTCGACGCCGATGACATAGGCGGCGAGAAACCGCTGGCCGCTGACGGAAGACACGGCGGCAACGGAGATGAGCGCAGGCAAAATCACTGTGCTGGGATGGCCGCGCACATCGGAATGCACGTCGTCAAAATCGAGCGCGTGCCCGATGTAGCCGTTCAAGAGGGCAGCCGAAAGAAAGCTGGCCTTGCGCTGTTGCCCGATGACAGGAACTTCGGCGCGGCCGCCTTCTGCTTCGGTAATGCTCCACAGCTTCGCCAGGCCCGCATCCTCGCGCGCGGCAAAGCTGGCAGCCAGGTAGTCCAGAATTCCCAGCCGCGCTGCTGCCATGGCGGCAGCGTCGTTTTCCGGGCGAGAAGAAACGACGAGATCAGCCAGCTTCTCTGTCAGCCGTCTGTCTCGTCCTGTGCTCGCATGTACATGTGTCACGGTAGGGCCACTCCCTTTCCCCGCCTACGAGATGAAGGAGGCCGGGGCGTTTATTTGCTGCAAAAACCGCTGCGTGCGCTGGTTTTGCGGGCGGTCAAACAGTTCTTCGGGGGTTCCTTGCTCGACGATTTTGCCATCCGCCATGAAAATGATGCGATCCGCTACATGGCGGGCAAAAGCCATCTCGTGCGTGACGATCAGCATGGTCGTGCGCTTTTCCGCAATCGCCTTGATGACTTGCAAAACCTCTGCCACCAGCTCGGGATCGAGCGCGGAGGTCGGCTCATCGAGCAAAATCGCATGCGGGTCGACAGCGAGCG
This sequence comes from Brevibacillus sp. YAE8, assembly GCF_057543335.1. NCBI lineage: Bacteria > Bacillati > Bacillota > Bacilli > Caryophanales > Paenibacillaceae > Brevibacillus > Brevibacillus sp. YAE8. Next base: position 39,389 of record NZ_BAAIYG010000007.1, on the reverse strand, counting down.
CGCGGGCGATGGCAACGCGCTGCTGCTGGCCCCCTGACAAGGTGATCGGGTAGCTGTCGGCCTTGTGTGCCAGACCGACCTGCTCCAGAAGCGCCCTGCCGATTTTGTCCGCTTCGCTCTGCTTCATCTTTTTCGTGATGATGAGCGATTCCGTGACGTTTTGCAGCGCGGTCCGGTTTTTGAACAGGTTGTAGTTTTGAAAAACCATCGCGGTCTGCTGGCGCAGGTGGTGCGCTTCCTTGCGCGAGTATTTCTGGGCGTCCAGTGTGGCCTGCCCGATTTCGATTCGTCCGGCGTCCGGGCTTTCCAGTAGGTTGAGGCAGCGCAAAAGCGTTGATTTTCCTGAGCCGGAAGGGCCGATGATGGCGACGACCTCGCCCTGCGCCACTTCGATGTCGATGCCGTCCAGCACGACCAGATCGTTAAACTGCTTGCGCAGATTCGTTACTTTAATCATGGCAATCCCTCGCTAGTTTTTATATGGCCTGCTCAGTCGTTTTTCCAGCCATTCCTGCAGGAGACTGTAGACGATCGTCAACGCCCAGTACACAATCGCGACGGCGAGGTAGATTTCGAAAAACTTCAGCGACGCAGACGCCATCATTTTTCCTTGGGCGAACAGCTCGGCGACCCCGAGCGTAAAGGCGAGAGACGTCTCCTTCACCAGCCCGATAAACGTATTGCCCGAGGCGGGGATGGCATTGCGTGTCGCTTGCGGGAGGATGATGCGACGGTACGCCTGGGCCTTGGTCATGCCGACAGCCAGACACGCCTCAAGCTGGCCGTTGTCGACAGAGTCCAGGGCGGCACGGAAAATCTCCGCCAAATAAGCCGAATTTTTGATGCTCAAGCCAATAATCGCTGCCGTCAAGGCGTTCATCGCGCTAAACGACGGGAAAAGCTGCGGCAAGCCGTAGTAGATCAGAAAAAGCTGAACGAGCGTAGGCGTGGCGCGAAAAAAGGAAATGTACACGTTGGCGAGCTGATAGAGCACGGGTACCCGGTTTTTCGTGATGAGAGCGAGCACAAGCCCAATGGCAATGGCGAAAATCATTGCGACGATCGCCATTACCAATGTGAGCGGCAAATATTTGAGCAAGGTAGGGAAAACCTCTAGCATGTATTGCCCGTCAAAATTCATCGTGCACGCACCGCCTATTTCTGGATTGGCGCCGTAACATCAGCCTTGAAATATTTTTCTGAGAGCTGCTTCAGGGTGCCGTTATCGCGCAGCTCTGTGAGCACTTTGTCAAACTCTGTGCGCAGTTGGTCGTGTTTCTCGTCTTTCGGGAACGGGAAGGCTACTTCCTCATAGGTGATCGGATCTCCGGCCAGCTTCAGCGGCAGCCCGGTTTTTTCGATTTGCGCCAGGAGCACGCTGCGTCCGTTGATGTAGGCGTCGATCCGGCCGTAGGCGACGTCGTTGAGCGTGCCTTCTTGCGTCTCGTAGGTGCGGATGTTGATTTCGTTGTTCGGGTCCTGTTTTTGCAAGTTTTTCGTATGGTTCGAGCCGAGCACCGCTCCGACGGTTTTTCCTTTCAGATCGGCGACGGAATGGATGTCGTTGTTGTCGTTTTTGACGATGATTTGCGTTCCGGCGTAAGCGTAGGTTTGGGAAAAGTTGAACTTCTGCTTGCGCTCATCCGTAACGGCTACCTGGTTGGCGACCGTATCAATCCGGCCTGTTTCAAGCTGGCCCATCACGCCGCTGAACTCGGCGAGGTGCCATTCGATTTTGTAGCCGAGCTTCGCTGCGATTGTCTCTGCAACTTCGACGTCGAAGCCTTGCAGCTTTTCCCCTTCCTTGTAAGCGAACGGGTAGCTTTGGCCTGTTGCGCCTACGCGTAAAACTTTTTCCTCCTGGGTGCCTGATGCAGCCTGCTCGCCGCCACTGCCGCAGGCAGCGAGCAGGAGGGAGAGGCCGAGTGTAATCGCGAGGATGCCTTTATGTTTTTTCATGTGAATCTCTCCTAGTTGGTTGATTTTTTGGGCGAGTGCTGCGCCCGTTGAGCTATGGCAGTGGCGTGTACAGCTCTTTGCGGAAAAAGATCGTCGTGTGGCCGCGGCCGAGATCGGCTTCTCCGGCACGCACATAGCCTCTGCGCTCGTACATGGCGGATAGCCACGGATGCTTGTCGGCCGTGCCGAGCGATACGGCAGGAGCCTTCAATGTATCCCGGACAATGCTTTCCTCCACCCATGTCAAGAGAGTGGAGCCGACGCCTTTTTTGCCGATGGCCGGATCGACGGCGAACCACCATATATGGGGAAGGCCAAACGGTCCGGGCTGAGGTCCCCAAGGCATGCGCAGCGAGACGGTTGCCTGAATCCGCCCAGCTTCCTCCAGGACGTAGCAGGCGTTGTTGTGGATATTTTTCTGGACGAGTGCCAGGTCGGCTGTGGCTGCGGCAAAGTGAATGCCCAACTCGCGGATGGGAGCGTAGGCTCGCAGCGTCAGGTCCAGCAGCTCTGCTGCATCGTCAGCGGTTGCCAGACGGAAAGTTGTTGTCATGTTGTCTCCCTCGCACTTCTCGCGGCAAACGGGTCCAGGCGATACGTTTGTCGGCATCGGCTGGCCGTTTGCGGCGTTTATGTTTTAGCTGGATACGTGTGTCCCGTTGGCTTGCCGGTTCGTATAACGATTGGCAGGGCGCTTTAAGCCGAGATGCTCGCGCAGCGTATTGCCTTCGTATTCGGTGCGGAACAGCCCGCGCTGCTGAAGGAGCGGCACGACCTCATCGACGAACACGTCCAGACCCTCTGGCAAGAGAGGCGGCATCAGATTGAAGCCGTCGCAGCCGCCTTGCTGCACCCATTCCTCCATCTTGTCCGCAAGCTGCTGTGGCGTCCCGACAAAGATGTGGTGGCCGCGCGATCCGGCGATGTACTGATAAAGCTGGCGGATCGTCAGCTTTTCCCGGCGCGCCAGGTTCAGCACCAGCTCGAAGCGGCTTTTTACGCTGTTCGTCTCCGGGATGTCGATGTCTGGCAGCGGACCGTCGAGCGGATACGGCGTCAGATCGAAGCCGCCGAGATAGCTGGAAAGAATTTTCAACCCGACAGAGGGCAAAATCAGCTCTTGAAGCTGCTGGAATTTGGCCTGTGCGGCTTCTTCCGTATCGCCGAGAACCGGGAAGATTCCCGGCATGATGCTCACCTCGTCAGGAGAGCGGCCGTAGGAGACGACTTTTGCCTTCACGCTTTGGTAAAAGGCTTGGGCGTCCGGCAAGTTGTTTTGCGCCGTGAAAATGACTTCCGCTGTGCGGGCGGCCAGGTGCTGACCGGGCTCGGAAGACCCTGCCTGAATGATGACGGGATGCCCCTGGGGCGGTCTGGCTACGTTCAACGGTCCGCGAACGGAAAAGAACTCGCCGCGGTGCTGCAACTCATGCAACTTGGCCGGATCGAAAAAAACGCCGGATTCCTGCTCGCGAATGAGGGCGTCGTCTTCCCAGGAATCCCACAGTCCTTTTACGACCTCGACAAATTCTTCTGCGCGCTGATAGCGCAGGCTGTGCTCGGGATGCTTTTCTCCGCTAAAGTTCAAGGCCGTCGATTCGATCGAGGAGGTGACGACATTCCACGCTGCACGGCCGTTGCTGATGTGATCGAGCGAAGCGAACTGGCGGGCGATATGAAAAGGCTCGCTGTACGTCGTAGACGCTGTGGCGGCCAGGCCGATTTTCGAAGTGACGGCAGACAGCGCCGACAACAGCGTAAACGGTTCAAAGCGTGCCAGCACATTCGGATGGGAGTCGGGACTGATCGACAGGCTGTCCGCGAGAAACAGCATATCCAGCTTTCCGCGTTCGGCTGTTTGCGCCAGTTGCTGAAAATAGGCGAGGTTCATGCTGCCGTCGGTTTGCGCATGAGGGTGACGCCAGGATGCGACGTGATGACCAGTGCCGGCGAGAAAAACGCCGATTTTCAGATGTTTGGGGGCCTGTGCCATGTCCTTCTACGCTCCTTTGGTTGTGGGTAGGAATTAAAGTGCACAATTCCAATTTAAATAGTCGGTTTTAGTTTTAAAATATACGCCTGTTCGCGCACCATTGTCAATGTATATAAAAAATTTTAACAGTGAGTTTTCTTTCGCGATGTCTGCAATTTTCTTATGCTAGACTTTCATTTTGTGCTAAAGTGCATAGAGAAGCTTTTTGCAGTGCTTTTCAACACGTTTCTACTATATTAATGGTGTAGATATTTCTAATGTAAATGAGGAAGAACAATCATGCATGAGACTTATTCGTTAAAAGAAAAGTGGCGGCAGTTTCTGATGGTGTTGCTGCCCATCCTTATATCGCAGTTGGCGCTTTTCTCCATGACTTTTGCCGATACGATCATGTCCGGGCACGCCAGTCCGACTGACTTGGCCGGAGTGGCGATCGGGGCCAGCCTCTGGACGCCGATTCAAGCCGGATTGACGGGTATTCTCATGGCAGTGATGCCGATGGTGGCGCAAATGATCGGAGCGCAGCGCAAAGACCAGGTGCCCTACACGGTCATGCAGGCACTGTACCTGGGAGTGGCGATTGCCATCGGGGTGCTGATCGTCGGCGGCTTGGCGCTTGAGCCGGTGTTGAACAGCATGCAGCTCGAAAGCGACGTCAGACACATTGCCCGCGGCTTCCTGCATGCGATAGCCATCGGGATTGTGCCTTTGTTTCTCTACACGGTCATTCGCTGCTTCATCGACGCGTTGGGGGAGACGAGAATTACCATGTTCATTACGCTGCTCTCGCTGCCAATCAACGTCGTGCTGAACTACGCCCTGATTTTCGGCAACTTCGGTTTGCCGCGCCTGGGCGGAATCGGGGCGGGCTACGCCTCGGCGCTGACTTACTGGTGCATTTTGCTGATTAGCCTGGTTGTCGTGCAGCGCGTGCAGCCGTTTACCGATTTCGGGGTGTTCCGCAAGTTTTACCGCGTCTCCATGAGCGCGTGGAAAGAGCTGCTCAAGCTCGGCTTGCCGATCGGCTTTTCGATCTTTTTCGAAGTGAGCATTTTTGCCGCTGTTACCTTGTTCATGAGCGAGTACAGCACGATTACGATTGCGGCGCACCAGGCGGCGATGAACTTCGCTTCGTTTATTTACATGGTTCCGCTCAGCATCTCGATGGCTTTGACTATCGTGGTCGGCTTCGAGGTCGGGGCGAAGCGGTTTCGCGACGCCAAGCAGTACAGCTATTTGGGCATCGGCATCGCCACTGGACTTGCCCTGCTGTTCGGCACAGGCTTGCTGCTGTTCAACAGGCAGGTCGCCGGATTTTATACGACGGACATCGAGGTTTTGGAGCTTACGCAGCACTTTTTGATGTACTCGATTCTGTTTTTGATTTCCGATGCGGTGGCGGCGCCGATCCAGGGGATTTTGCGCGGCTACAAGGACGTTACGGTCACGTTTATCGTCGCCCTTGTCTCGTACTGGGTCATCGGGCTGCCGCTCGGGTACGTCCTGGCGCAGTACACCTCGCTGGCTGCCTTTGGCTACTGGATCGGGCTGATTACAGGCTTGGCGGCAGGCGCGATCTTCCTGTTCGGACGCCTGCTGTCCCTGCAAAAACGCATGATACGCAGCGTCTCGTAACCAAGCGTGGCGCAAGCAAAGCGGGAAAACTCCGGATGAGGGGTTTCCCGTTTTTTGCATGAAGACAGAAGGGCCAGCTTACACTATGAGCAGCCATGAAAAATTTCTCTCCTATTTTTCAAGGAGAGCGTATATACTTTCTAATAGAGTGATGGGAGAAAAGCTGACATTGAAAGGGGGAGGAGAAGCGAATGACGTATGATTTTTTGATGAAGCTGGGGATAGCGATGTTTCTGGGCTTGCTGATCGGGATGGACAGACAGCTCAAGCATAAGCCGCTTGGCGTGAAAACAAGCATGGTCATATCAGTGGCGAGCTGTCTGATTACGATTGTCTCGATTGAGTCGGTACATCGGTTCTCCTTGCCTGGACACACCAACATGGACCCGCTGCGCCTGGCCGCGCAAATCGTGAGCGGCGTCGGTTTTCTCGGAGCTGGCGTGATTTTGCGCAGAAGCAACGATGTAATCTCCGGGCTGACCACGGCTTCCATGGTCTGGGCTGCCTCCGGACTGGGTATTGCCGTAGGGGCGGGGTATTACTTTGAGGCGGTGACAGCGACCATCCTGATTATTTTGGCGATCAACCTGTTTCCGCTCATTCTCAAATGGATCGGTCCCGAGTCTTTGCGGCAGCGGGATTTGTCGATCAAGATTGTCGTCGAAGGGGGCGGCGATCTGGACGGCGTTTTCAAACAGATCAAGCACATCGACCTGCAGGTAAAACGGGTCAAGGTCAAAGACCTGGACAACGGATTGCAAAAGTTGGAAATGATGATTACCGCTTCGGAAAACACATATACGACCGACATTTACAGCTTGCTGAAAGCTGTCGATCACGTCATTTCTGTTGAGGTAGAGAGTAGATAAGGGGTAGAAACAAAGACCGTAGCTGACCGTTTGCAGATGGCGCTGCGGTCTTTTTGCATGCGAGGAACACTTCTGCTCTTGATAACAAGAATGAAAATCATTATCATTTTAAATGAATACGTCTGCTCTCATTCCAAAATGGAAAAAGTGGACATGATAAAAGAGGCAATCATTCATAGAGGAGGATGCGAGATGGAATTTCGGATCGAAAAAGACACGTTGGGTGAAATGAAAGTGCCTGCGGACAAGTTGTGGGGGGCGCAAACGCAGCGCAGCTTCCAAAACTTCGAGATCGGCGAGGAGAAAATGCCGCTTGAGGTCATCCGCATGTTTGCCATCCTGAAAAGAAGCGCGGCCCTGGCGAACCAAAAGCTGGGCAAGCTGGACGCGGAAAAGGCCGAAGCGATCGTAACGGCAGCCGACGAAGTCATCGCCGGAAAATGGAACGAGCACTTCCCGCTGGTTGTTTGGCAAACCGGAAGCGGCACCCAATCCAACATGAACGTCAACGAAGTCATCGCTCGCCGCGCCAACCAGTTGCTGGAGGAAAAAGGCAGCAGCGCGCGGATTCACGCCAACGACGATGTGAACAAATCGCAAAGCTCCAACGATACGTTCCCGACTGCTATGCACATGGCGGGACTGGTAGCCATTGAGGACCAAGTGCTGCCTGCGCTGGCGCTGCTCAAGCAGACGCTCAAGGAAAAAAGCGAAGCCTACATAGACATCATCAAAATCGGCCGGACGCATTTGCAGGATGCCACCCCGCTGACACTGGGCCAGGAAATCAGCGGCTGGGTGCGCATGCTGGAAAAAACAGAGAAAATGATTCAGGAAAGCAACGAATATTTGCGTGAGCTGGCGATTGGCGGTACGGCCGTCGGAACCGGCATCAACGCCCATCCGCGCTTTGGCGAAATGGTCGCTGCGGAAATCAGCGAAGCGATCGGCAAAAAATTCGTGACCGCCGAAAACAAATTCCACGCGCTGACCAGCCACGATGAGCTTGTTCACGTACACGGAGCGTTGAAGGCGCTGGCAGCCGACCTGATGAAAATCGCCAACGACGTCAGATGGCTGGCGAGCGGACCGCGCTGCGGCATCGGCGAAATCGTAATCCCTGCCAACGAGCCGGGCAGCTCGATCATGCCAGGAAAAGTCAACCCGACACAAAGCGAAGCGATTACGATGGTGGCGTGCCAGGTGATGGGCAACGATGCCGCGATCGGCTTTGCCGCAAGCCAAGGGAACTTTGAGCTGAACGTGTTCAAGCCTGTCATCATCTACAACTTCCTGCAATCGGCCCGACTGCTCGCAGACGCCATGAAGTCGTTCAACGACCATTGCGCGGTCGGCATCGAGCCGAACTTGCCTGTCATCCAGGAAAACCTGAACAACTCCCTGATGCTCGTAACCGCGCTGAACCCGCATATCGGCTACGAAAACGCAGCGGCAGTAGCCAAGCTGGCGCACAAAGAAGGCATCACGCTCAAGCAAGCGGCTATCAAGAGCAGCCTGCTGACCGAGGAGCAATTCGACCAAATCGTGCGTCCTGAGCAGATGATTCATCCGAAGGAATAGTGGGATTCACAGAGCCGATGATGGCAAGAAACAATAAAAATTTTGGCTGCTAGGCCACTTGGCTGACTCCATTCATAGGCGTCAGTTTTTTTTATTATTCTCTCTCAGTGATCGCCTTTCACTGTAGAACTGAAACACTCGTTAGTTCTCAGTGGAATGTAGATTACTAGTATCGAGGCTCTATACCGTGGGAAGGATTTCAAAAACTTTTGCCGCTTTGTATCATTTTAGAAAAAAGGGTTTTTTTAATGTAATTCCAAGGATTTGGGAGCATATTATCATTTTTTGGAATTAATAGCTGAAATTGTCTGAAAAACGCTTTTTTGGAGTTGGAAAAATATTGTATAGCATTGGTACACTTCAAAGTAAGGTCTACGAAAAGAGAGATAGAAAGAGTAGGAATAAAAGTTGCGTGAGATCATATCGAATCGAAAAGAGGTTATAAAAATGAAAAAAGCTTTTAAAAGTACTGCTGCAGTGCTCTCCTTAACCCTTGGAATCACTGGTGTTTTGCCTGTAGCTAATATAGCTAATCAAAGCGCATACGCCGCAAGTAGCGACGAGTACATTGTACTTGGGTCTTATTATCTTTCAAAAGATCAAGTAAAGTATATGGCTAGTATTATGAGAGGTGCGACAAGTGGAGGTGCGACAATTGCTGAAACTCTGATCGGGTTTTTAGGGCCTGGAGCAACAGTAGCAATGGCGGCTACAGCACTTTCTGCTAATGCACAACTTCAAAATGAAGTATTGTATGCAGCAGATCATAATATGAGGGTTCAGGTTGTGGTTAAAGATAAGAAAGTGCATACTTCATATTCAACTGTTGTAACATTTACAGCGGTAAAATAATAGAGAGAATGTTAGCTGTCGTCGTAGTAACAAATCTGGCTTCGACCTTTTTCAAACTATATTCTTCTATCTCTTGATATCCTCATTTTCTAAGACCTGAGATGTTTCTTAAAACCATCAACTCGTTTCGAAGTTTTCATAGTAAAGGAGCCCCTTTTTGCTCCAAGATTTTTCGGAGATAAAAGTGTATTGGGGCTCCTTGCTTTTTTCTACAATGGAATAAACATACTACACAGGAAATTACCTCTGTGGATCGAAGTAATGGAGTAACCATTCCTTGATGAACAGAGGTTTTTATGCGTCCAAAAAATCGAATTATTCCCCAGAATCACATGACCCGACAAGAGATTGCGGAAGAGTTAAACAGACGTGGTGTGAGAACGACAGACCGCAATGTTCAAATGCTTTACGAGCGTTATCTTACTCTCCTTGGAGCCAGTGTAGACCAACATATACGCGAAGTGTTGCATCATGTAAGTTCACAAAACGGAGGATTGATGCTTTCCATGGATGGTGTGCAACCAAAAAAAGGGAATGAAACTTTATATGTCATCCGTGAAGTGTTTAGTGGGACGGTACTAGCTGCCAAGAATCTGAAAAGCGGATCATCAGAGGAACTACAGAACCTGATTCGCCCTATCGTAGAATTGGGTTACCCTATTATTGGCATTGTAAGTGATGGGCAACAATCCATTCGACTAGCCTTTGAAACATTGCTCCCCGACGTCCCGTATCAATACTGCCAGTATCATTATCTGAAAGACATCGCTACACCGGTTATGGACTTGGACCGAAAACTTAATAACTTCGAAGAGCATTACAAAGAAGTATGAGCGTCCAACTCTGAGCGGCTACCTGAATCAACCACTTTTGGACGCGGTTTCGCTTTTTCCCCGGAGCCGGGCAGTCCAACCCCCAGCAGGGAGCCCAAGAAGCTACAGCGATTTCACCTCTTTCCTCGCCCACCGAAAGTCCCGATCAAGCGAACTACATCGTAGCAACAACTTACATCATCCTCCCAAGCCCCTACCCCGCATCCCACTGCCAGAATTAATCTCTCCCACGCACTCTTTAGATTTTCTTTAAACATTTCTGCTATAGTGTTCAGTAATGACTCAGATTCGTGCGGAGGTGCAGCCGATGAGAATATTAATCGTAGACGACGACAAGGAAATCGTAGACCTGCTCGCCATCTATTTAGGCAACGAAGGCTACGAGATCGAAAAAGCCCACGACGGCGTACAAGCGCTGGAAAAGCTCGCCCAAAAAAACATCGATCTCGTTATTTTGGACGTCATGATGCCGAACCTCGACGGGTTGGAAGTGACCAAACGCATACGAAAAGACTCGACAATCCCCATCCTGATGGCCAGCGCGAAAACGAACGACATGGACAAAATCATGGGGTTGATGACCGGGGCCGATGATTACGTCGCCAAGCCGTTCAATCCGCTGGAGGTGATCGCGCGGGTCAAATCCCTTTTGCGCCGAGCCAATTACAACCAACAGCAAAAGCAGGATCACGTCATCGAGGCAGGCCCGCTGATTATCGACAAGCAGAGCCACGTCGTTGAGACGAAGGACGGCGTTCCGATCAAACTGACCGCCCTGGAATTTTCCGTGCTGTTTTTGCTGGCCAGCCACCCGAACCGGGTTTTTTCCTCCGAAGAAATTTTCGACCGCTGCTGGAAAATGGAAAACTACGTCTCCTACAAGACGGTGATGGTGCACATCAGCAATTTGCGCGAAAAGCTGGAGAAGGCGACCAATGGCGAAAAAGTGATCCAGACCGTCTGGGGGGTAGGCTATAAAATTGAAGCTTGATGCCAAAGATTTTTTGCGCATTTTCCTCGACCTGATCCTGAGTCTGGCAATCTTCTATGCTGTTTTGCAGACCGCTTCCTTTCTCGCCCAAAACTATTTGTACAACATTCGGGAAGTCAAAGAGTACGTCTGGTTTTTGCGGCGCAGCTTCGGCATTGAGTCTTTTAAAATCCCGATCATTCTGTTGGGAATCGGGTTGTTTGCCGCCTGGACGTTTGTCCGTATCCGCAAGTACATCGAGCAAAAACAAATGGAGCAGATCATCTCCGAACTGCACTACATCGCCAAAGGGAATTTTCAGCACGTCATCTCCATCCGGCCGAGCGGCAGCCTGGGAAATGTAGTCGACAGCATTCATGCGCTGGTCAAAAGCACGCGCGAAGCGATGGAGGAGGAGCGGCGGCTGGAGCAGTCCAAGGATGAGCTGGTGACGAACGTGTCCCACGATTTGCGCACCCCGCTGACGTCGATTATCGGTTATTTGGGACTGATTGAAGAGCGCAAGTACAAAAACGAAGAGCAGCTCAGGCAGTACGCCCACATCGCCTATGAAAAGGCCAGGCAGATGAACGTGCTGGTCAATGACTTGTTCGAGTACACCAAGGTCCGCAATCGGGGCGCGCATGTGACCCGGACACAGTTTGACCTCGTGGAGCTGGTGGAGCAAGTCTCGGTGGGCTTTCGCATTGCGGCGCAGGAAGCGGGCTTGTGCCTGCATGTAGACACGCCGGACGAAAAAATCGAGATGATCGGCGATACAGACAAGCTCGTCCGCGTGCTGGAAAACTTGCTCTCAAATGCGGTCAAATACGGGCGGGACGGCACGGACATTTTCATTCGCCTATTCGAGCAGCAGGGCGGGGTTGCCATATCTGTTGCCAACAACGGAGCGCCAATTCCAGCCGAATATATCCCCAATCTGTTCGAGCGCTTTTTCCGGGTAGAAGGGTCGCGCTCCAAAGAGACGGGCGGCTCGGGACTGGGACTGGCCATCGCCAAAAGCATCATTGACCTGCACCATGGCAGCATTTCCGTGGACAGCACGCCGGAATGGACGACCTTTACGATCTGGCTTCCTCGTACCTCTCCCTCTTCATAAATCCTTTCCTTTTTCTTTACTTTTCGTTTCCGTTTTTTTGATTTCAAAAGCCTATCCTTGTTGCATGAAGAACGAATGTGTTCATGTGTGATGAGGAGGGCTTGTTTTTATGCGGAGAGGAACACTGCTGCTGCTTCTGCTCGTTGTGGCTGCGGGTTATGCCTGTTGGAGCGACATGAGGCCGGCAGTAGCAGATTTGGTAAACAGAAGAGCTGAGACTGTGCTGGGGAAAATAACCGGCAGTGTGGAGGCGCGGGCGGCTGTTTTGCTCGACAGCGAGACAGGCGAAGTGTTGTACGCCCAAAATGCCGATACCCCCTATCCGGTGGCAAGCATGTCGAAAATGATGACCGAGTATTTGCTGCTGGAAGCGATCCGGGAGAAGCGTGTCGCTTGGGACGATGAAGTGCCCGTTTCCGCAAATGCCGCCGGGGCCGGGGGCGCGCGGGTGCAGCTTGAGCCGGGCAGAGCGTACCCGCTTCGCGATTTGTACGAAGCGATGGCGGTCGGCTCCGCAAACAACGCGGCCGTGGCCATCGGTGAATACCTGGCGGGCAGTACGTCTGCTTTTGCCAGACAGATGAACAAAAAGGCAGCCGAGCTGGGGCTTGCGTCCTCGTCTTTTGTCAACGCGACAGGGCTGGATTACGACTACGGGCAAAATGAGATGTCGGCAAGAGACGTAGGCATGCTGGCGCACTATCTGCTTCGCGACTTCCCGGAGATTGTGGAGCTGACTGCCGAGCCTTTTGTGCAGCTTTCTTTCGGGGAACGGGTGGACAACACCAATCTGATGGTGCGCACCGATCACGACGAAATGAACGTGCCAGGGCTGGACGGACTGAAGACAGGGTTTACCGATAAAGCGGGCTACTGTTTTACAGGGACGGCCAGGCAGGGTGACAAGCGTCTGATTTCTGTGGTGATGGGGGCGGCAAACGAAGTGGTCCGCTTTACAGAGACAAAAAAGTTGTTGGAGAGGGGATTTGACATTGCATACAGCGCCGAAAAAAGGTAGGGCATGGACGGTTCCGCTTTTTCTGGGGTACGCCGTTTTCGCGGTGTATTTGTATTTGGTCATAAAAGTACTGTTGTTAAAATTCAGCAGTCTGGATATAGAGCTGTTGCAGATACAATGGCAAATGCTTTCAAACGACCCGACGAGCATCGTGGAGCGGCTGCGCTACCGGGGCAACCTCGTGCCGTTTCATGAAATTCAAAACTACGTGTCACAGATTCGAAACGGCCAGAGTGGGCACAGCTTCGTGAATCTCGTCGGAAACATCGTTGCATTTATGCCCTTTGGCTTGATGCTGCCGCTGTTGTTTGCGAAAAAAGCAGGCTCCGTCGGCAAAGTCGCATGGCTGTCGTTTCTGTTTAGCCTTGGGCTGGAAACGACGCAGCTAGTGCTGAGCTGCGGCACGTTTGACGTCGACGATCTTTTGCTGAATACGGTGGGAGGGATACTCGGGTATGGCGTTTATTTGGTGCTGTGGTTTGTCTTTTGGCGTCATCTTTCCAGTGACCGTTCTGCAAGAGACTCGACGACGTACCCTGATAAAAGCTATGGCGTACAAGGCTGACCAAGCCTGCCAAACGAAATACAGAACAAGAGGGCACCTGCAAGGGTGTCCTTCGCGAGGTGGAGTCTGAAGGAAGCCAGCGGCAAAGTCCCGAACTGAGTACACGAACCCAATTTGAGGCTGTTGTATTCGGGCGAGTCTGCGCAACAAGGCAGTCCGAAGATCAGCGCTGCTTGCTTTAAAATATCGTTCTCCATTTTTAATCGTTGAATTTCCTAGCGTAGCGCAAGGAGTTGAATTTGTTCCTCCGTTCAGTTATCTTTTTCTTTGAAAGAACCTGTATTTCTACTCTGTTTGATCCAACAGTCAAACGCAGATGCACTAAGATCGTATTCTCTCATAATATTTGCACGAGGCTTCCCATTCTCATAAAGTTGAACCATCTGCTGTTTGAACTCGTCTGTAAATGACCGACGCTCACGTTTCGCCATGACATATTCTCCCCGTTCTCTATCGATTTGATTTCAATCTACTAGACCTTACGAGAATTGTCCAATTCAGTGTAGCCGGTCCACCACAAAGTCTTTAAAATATGTTAAAAAATATAACTCTCCGCACTTATCGGAGAGCTATATTATATGGCACTAAAGATCAACTGGTGTTTGTAAAGTATATCTACAAACTTAAATTTTTGATTAGGGAATTAAAAGGCTACAGATTAATGGAGCTTTAATAGTCGTTTCCTATCTTAAAAGTGTTTCTCCAAGAATATACCCAGTTAGATCCTTTAATTGTAATAGATAATGGCCCATAGCCTATACTAAAACCATCAATATATTTAGGTGCACTTGAGTGTACATATTTAGATACAAACTGCCCTGTTTGGCCTTTGTGAGATTTAGGTATACGCACCTTGTCTTTTACGTAGCCTTCATGTATTCCTTCATGATAGTCAATATCAATTTCTGCCATTGAACCATAGACGTCCTGCTCAATGTCTGGATCAAAATCAAAACTTCCAAGTTTTCTACCGCTACTGCTAAAATGAGTCACATCATAATCGGCGGTTGTTTTTACAGATGTTGTATGAGATTGCCAAGCATGCGCTACTCGATCAGTAAAATAAAGTATAGGGCGTGAACTCCATTCAAATTTAGTGTAGTAAGAATATTCATATTCGCCATCCTCTATACCATGATAGACAATATAACCCCAGCCTTTAAAATCTCCTTCCTTATAATCACCAAGATCAGTTCCAGCAATCTTTACATCTCCCGTAATTTCTTTGTTTACCAATTCATTTTCTTGTAGTCTTTCAAAATCTTTCCTTGCGATTTTTTGAATTTTTTCTTTGTTTTTTTCAGTGACGATGTGTTCAACTCCATCTAGGTCAGTATAGAAAGTTGGTTCATACTCAACTTCCGAGTCCACTTTAACGCCACCATCAGCTATCAATTCCTCTTGCATTTCCTCTGGTAAAGTATCAATTTCTTTTTCAGAAAAACCCATTATCTTAAGTATTTTTTTTCGATCATTTTTTGGGACTTTTTCGGATTTTGATTTTCCGAGACCTTTAACCCGTCCGTCTTCATAAACCCTTACATCGAGATCGCCGACCTTAACCATGTCAAAATTAACCGCTTCCTCAATCTCTTTAAAGTCTTTGCTTGCAGCAGCTACAGTAAATGGGATCAAGCTAGTCAGTGTAACAGTTGCAATTAGAGAAGCTATTATTTTTTTTCTTGCAAAGGGAAGCATTTAAAAAACCTCCTAATGTATGGTATATTAGAATAGTAACAATACTTGTATAAAATTATCAATATATGTAAATAAAGGAGATAATGTAAATGGAAAAGAAAAAACTTATTGTTTACTTGGGCATATTGTGTCTTGTAATGATGGGGTTTTCACTAATATGGAGTATTTATTTTAAGGAGAAGACAGCAGCCGTCGTAAAAGTAAAAGAGGTTAGCAATGACTTCATCGTAATTGAGGATCAACTCAACATGAAAAGAACGATTGATGTCCCGAGGGTTATTACGAAATTAATTAAAGCGAACGAAGAGTATTTTGTAGAGTATGAGTCTAGCTTGATAGGATTGCCGAAACTTGTTTCTATAGAACCCCTAAACGAAAGATGAAACATTTTTATTGGGTTATGTTTTGTCTAAGTCGTTGTGGTTCTGATCGTTCTGGGTAAAGCATGGCCGGCTCTGATGGTTCTGGGATATGCAGTTTTTGTGTTCTATCAGTGACCGTTCTGCCAGAGACTCGACGACGTACCCTGATAAAAGCTATGGCGTACAAGGCTGACCAAGCCTGCCAAACGCAATACAGAACAAGGGCACCTGCAATGGTGCTCTTTTTCATCTGCTGTGCTTCCTCTTGTTTTGTCCCACCACCTGTGTTTACACTAAATAGAATCAATAATCAATTGAACCAATTTATTGAAAGAGAAGGTGATTCTCTTTGCTCCATAAAGCACAGGAAGTTTTGCAAAAATATTTCGGCTACGAATCGTTTCGCGAGGGACAAAAGAAGATTATCGAGAGCCTGCTCGCAGGCCATGACACGATCGGCATCATGCCGACCGGCGGGGGAAAATCCATCTGCTATCAGGTGCCGGCCATGCTGTTCGACGGCGTCACCATCGTTATTTCGCCGCTTATCTCGCTGATGAAGGACCAGGTAGATGTGCTGGTCAACATGGGCATTGCGGCAACGCAGATCAACAGCTCGCTCGACTACAGCGAGGTGCGCGAGCGCTTGCGGATGGCGGCGCGCGGGGAGTACAAGCTGCTTTATATCGCGCCTGAGCGGCTGGAGTCGGAAACGTTTCAAACTTTGATCCGCAATGTGCCGATTTCGTTCGTCGCTGTCGATGAGGCGCACTGTGTCTCGCAGTGGGGCCACGACTTCCGCCCCAGCTATTTGGAGATCGCCCGCTTTTTGCGCACGCTGCCAGAGCGTCCCGTCGTCGCAGCCTTGACCGCGACGGCAACACCGGAAGTTACCGCCGACATCAAGCGCCAGCTTAGCCTGGAGGACGAGCGCCTCTTTATCACTGGCTTTGGCCGGGACAACCTCATTCTGTCGGTGCGCAAAGGGGAAAACCGCCGCGAGTTCATCCAGGCGTATTTGAAAGCCAACAGGCAGCAGTCCGGAATCATCTACGCCGCCACGCGAAAAGACGTCGATGCGCTGCACGCCGACCTCGCGAAGCGCGGCTTTTCCGTGACCAAATACCACGCCGGGCTGTCCGAGGAAGAGCGGGCGGCGAATCAGGAAGCGTTCCTGTTCGATGACGTCCGCACGATGGTCGCGACCAACGCATTCGGAATGGGCATCGACAAGTCCAATGTGCGCTACGTCATTCACTACAACATGCCGAAAAACCTGGAAGCGTACTACCAGGAGGCGGGCCGCGCCGGACGCGATGGCGAGCCGAGCGAGTGCATTTTGCTGTACCAGCCGCAGGACATCCAGACCCAGTCTTTTTTTATCGAGCAAAACCAGCTAACCGACGAACGCAAGGAGCACGAGTACAAAAAGCTGTACGCCATGGTCGACTACTGCCGGACGCCGCGCTGCCTGCAGCAGTACATCGTGCAGTATTTCGGCGAGACGGATGCGCCTGAGTGCGGCCGCTGCCACAACTGCACCGACAACACGGAGCTGACCGACATTACCCTTGAAGCACAAAAAATCTTTTCCTGCGTCAAGCGGATGCGGGAACGCTTCGGCGCAACTCTGGTTGCCCAGGTACTCAAAGGCTCGAAAAACAAAAAGGTCACGCAGTTCCAGTTCGACCAGCTTCCTACCTACGGACTGATGAAGGAGTACAAGGAAAAGGAAATCGCCGACCTGATCCAACTGCTCATTGCCGAAGGATACTTGCAGGTGACAGAAAGCCAGTACCCGATTGTAAAGCTGGGAGCGCGGGCGCTGCCAGTGCTCAAGGGCGAGGAGCGCGTCGTGCAAAAAATATCGCTCCGCCCGGCAGCGCTCGCAGAGGACGACGAGCTGTTCGAGCAGTTGCGTGCGCTGCGCAAGGAAATCTCACAGCGCGAAGGGGTGCCGCCATACGTCATTTTCCACGACAGCACATTGAAGGAAATGAGCAGCCTCTGCCCGACCGACAAGCAGGCGATGCTCAAGATCAAAGGCGTGGGCGAAGCCAAGTTCGAGAAGTACGGCCAACTCTTCCTGGAATGTTTGCAAAACTACGCCGCAGTCAAGCCGTGACGGTCATGGTCACGGCTTTTCGCTATTGTAGCGGTGGTCAAAACAAAAGCCGTGACGCTGACTATCACGGCTTTTGCTACTTTATACACTGGCGCCATCCACTCACGCACGCAGCAGTCTTCTCTTTCCCCCGCTTTAGCCCGCGATTCGACTGCGATGCTTCATCAGATACAGCAGAAAAGCCAGAAGCAGCAACCCTTGGGCGACGATAGCAACGGAGATGGAGGCGCCCAGGAATACGACCAGGTAGTAAATCCCCGACCCGGCAGCCATCAAAAAGTTTTCGATAAAATTTTGAATCGCAATCGTCTTGCCGGAGCCGACCATCTTTTTGCCCTCGTCCTGCAAGATCGTATTCATCGGAATGATGAACACCCCGCCCATGAACCCGACCAGAAGCAGCAGGCAGATCGCAATAACTGTTACGTGAATCCACGGAAACAACACGATGATGAGAAACATGCCGAAGCCGTAGCCGACTGAGCGGGTGAACCGGGACAGCGGAATCAGCCGCGGGGCGAGAAAAGCGCCGATGATGATCCCGATTGAGGTCGTAGCCAGGATCAGCGAGACGGAAAAGCTTTGCGGGTTAATCCCGAGTGCGGCGGGTATCCAGGCCAGCACGGCGACCCGCAGCACAGCCGAGCTCATCCAGAAGGCCCCGGTTCCGATCAGCGCAAAGCTCGTTTCCGCACGGTTCATCAGGTGCTGGAAGTCGATGAAAAAGCGGCGTGCTTCCGTACCGTAACGAATCGAGGCGTTCCCCCGGATGCGCGGGATGAAAAAGGTCATGCCCAGCGACAACAGGTAGAGGGCAAGACAGATGCTCGAAGAGAACTGCGGCGCTGTCATGGAGGCGATCGCTCCGCCCCCGCCGATTCCGGTCAAGATCGCGACGATCGTGTACGCCTCAATCCGCGCGTTGGCCTGGAACAGCTCCTGTTCATTGCGAGTCAGCTCCGGCAGGATGCCGTACTTGGCAGGCGAGTAGACAACCGCGCCGACCCCCACCGTAAAGTAGCAGAGCATCAACAGCAAAATGCTGGAGTGATCGATGACGAACAGCAGCACGACACCGAGTGCTTTTATCAGGTTGCCGATCACCAGAACGAACGATTTGGCGTGTTTGTCGGCAAAAGGCCCGACGAGCGGAGCGAGAAAAACGTACGGCAGAAAAAAGGAAATGGAAACGAGTGCGAGCATTGCGGGAGAAAAACCGTTCTCCCGCAGCAGGTTGGCAATGACAAACAAAATCATGTTGTCGGCAAAGGCCGAGAGAAATTGCGTGAAATACAGGGCTTGGAGCGGTTGTAGTCGCATCTTCACATCAGTTTCCTCCACTTTCCGCCAGTTGCTTCAGACTGACGTAGTCCGTTTTTCCGCTCCCGAGAAGTGGCAGAGCTTTGATGACCTGCATCGTGCCGGGAATGAGCAGCGGCGAGTATTGCTTTTCCGTCAAATACGCGCGCAGTTGACTGAGCTGAACGGTTTCATCTGTAGTAAACAACAGGACGCGCTCGCCTTTTCGCTGGTCGTTGACGGTGATCGCGGCAAAGCCGGAGTGACCGAAGCATTGCATTGCCAGCTCTTCCACCAGATTGAGCGACACCATCTCGCCGCCGATTTTGGCAAAACGTTTCAGGCGAGACTGAATGCTGAGAAAGCCTTCCTTGTCAGCCGTCACCAGATCGCCTGTGTGGTACCATTCCCCGGCGGGCACGAAGCCTTTGCCGTGAATCAGGTAGCCTTTCATGACGTTCGGGCCTTTGACGAGCAGCTCTCCGCCTTCGTCAATGCCTGCGACCGGGTCCAGCCGATAGCTCATGCCGGGCACGAGTCGACCTACTGTTCCAGGCTTGTTGGCGAGCGGCGTGTTGAGCGCGAGAATCGGAGCGGTTTCGGTCGCGCCGTAACCTTCGAAAATCCGCACGCCGAACTTATCCATCCACAGCTTGCGCACGTCGTCCTTCAGCTTTTCTGCGCCTGCAAACACGTAGCGCAAAGAGTAGAAGTTGTACGGGTGCGCCATCCGTCCGTAGCCAGCCATGAACGTCGAAGTCCCGAACAAAATGGTCGCATTCTGATCGTACACCAGCTCCGCAATCGCCTTGTAGTGCAGCGGGCTCGGATACAGATACACCGGAATGCCCTTGATGATGGGCAAAAGCGTGCCAGCAGTCAGTCCGAAGCTGTGAAACATCGGCAGCGCGTTGAAAAACTTGTCGCGGCTCGTAATGTCGATCATGCTGGTCACTTGCTGGATGTTGGCGTACAGATTGGTGTGCGTCAGCACGACGCCTTTTGGCTTGCTTTCGCTGCCGGAGGTGAACAGAATCAGTTCATTGGCACTCTTCGCGGCTTTTTTCTTTGTCACATACGCGGTGAGGGCAGCCAGCTTGTCAAAAGCGGTGGCCGATGCTTTCAAATCTTCCAGGTAAATAATCTGGATGCTCGGCGAAAGGCCCGCGATAATGTGCTCCAGCTTGCCTTTTTCGATGAAGGCGCGCGAGGTCAGGATCGTATCGATACGGGCTGTCTCGCAGCAGTCGAGCAGCGAACGGATGCCGAGCGAAAAGTTCAGGATTGCAGGTGTTTTCCCGATGCAAAACAGCGCCATCAAAGTAACCAGGTGCCCGACCGAGTTGGGGAGAAATACGCCGACGACCGGTTTCCCCATTAAGGGCTGTTGCAGTTTGTTGCCGAGCAGATAGCTGCCGATGAGCAGGGTGCGGTAATTGATGGCCGAGGTCAGGTCTTTGGCGATCTCCATTTTCGGCCCGTTGAGGCGGGCGGCTGCCAGCGCTTCATCGAACAGGTTGACGTTTTGCTTCATCCGGCTTTGGAACAGTTCCTCCTGCATCGTGCGCAGGATCAGGTCGTTGGCCGACGCCTTTTGTTCACGCATCGAGCGGTTTTCGTCGCGAGCGATGGTGAACGGTGTGCCGACGGTCATCGTAACAGCAGGGAACAGCGAGCGGCGCAGCTTGCCTTGCAAATAAGAGAAGATCGAGCGCTCCAGGCCGTTGATCGCGATCGGGTAGATGGTTGCGCCTGTTCTCATGGCGAGGTAGCCGACGCCGCTGTAGATTTTCATCAGGCCGCCTGTTGTGGTGATGCGGCCTTCCGGGAAAATCACCAGCGTCTCTCCTTTGCGGATGACCCGCAGCATGTGGCGGATCGAGTACGGGTTGAGCGGATCGATCGCGATGTGCTTGCGGAAGCGCAGGAAAAAGGCAAACCGCTTGGCGATCCCGGTGTTGACGACAAAGGTAGCTCCCGTAGGCAAGCAAAAGGAAAGGAGTACCGCGTCGAGCAGGGAGACGTGATTGGGAATGATAAGTGACGGCTTCGTCAGGTCGATTTTGTTTACACCGTGAATGCGAGGCCGAAACCACAGCAGCAAAATCATTTTCAGGAAGGCATGAATGAGGACCATGTAGACCACACCTTTTCAAAGGATAATGGCGTTGCTTTATAGTCCTCATTGTAAGGAGTGGGGGAAGTAAAAAAAGTACCAACATTCATTGGTACCTGGTCATAATACCTAGAATAGCTTTTTCTGGCTCGCTTTTGCGGCCGCTTCTTTGCTCGTTTTGACGCCCATTTTTTTCAGGATGCGGTTGATGTGGTTTTTGATGGTCCGCTTGGTGATGTGCAGGGACTGCTCGATTTGCGTCTGCGTCTTTCCCTGGTGGATCAGTTGCAGAATGTCCTTCTCCGCGGGGGAGAGCAGCTTCTGGTTTTCTTCGTTTTTCAGGCGCAAAAACTCGTTGCGCAAAGCAGCCGCTGCTGTCGGGTGAATCGCCGACTGGCTGTTGTGGGCAGCGCGGATGGCGTCGGGAATTTCCTTGAAGCTGGACTTGCTGATGTAATTGACGGCGCCAGCAGAGAAGGACTCGACAATCACATCCTCGGCGGTCAAGGACGTGAGCATGATGATTTTACAGTCTGCCTCAAGCGCAATCAGCTCCATCGCGGTTTCGATTCCGTCGAGGTTGTTTTCGGTCAGGTTGATGTCCATCAGGACGACGTCGGCTTCTGCCGCCAAAAAGCGCTCGGTCGCTTCCGCCTTCGTGCCCGCCTCGCCGACGACGGTGAGGTCTGCTTCTTTGTTCAGGTAGTCGACCAGTCCTTTTCGCCAGACAGGGTCGTCCTCGACGAGAAATACTTTGATAGTCTCCATGTTCATATCCTCCCTTCTGTTTGGGCAGAGCTTGTGATGACTCGTTTTTTCGGGAAGAACAAAAACACCGTCGTTCCTTTTCCTGGCTCGCTGTATATCTCCAGCATTCCCTGATGCTTTTGCATGACGTTATAGCAATAGGAAAGTCCAAGGCCGAAGTTTTGTCCGGTTCGTTTGGTAGAGAAAAAAGGGTCGAGCACATGCGGCAAATTTTCCTTGGAAATGCCTGTACCCGTATCCGCGACGGCGATGACGAGGTGACGGTTGGACAAAAACAGTTGCAGGGTGAGCTTGCCGCCGGACTTCATCGCTTCGATCGCGTTCATGCACAAATTGGTGAGAATTTCACGAAGCTGCACGGGATCGCCGTACAGGTGGAGGCTCTCATCCAGCTCGCATTCCACCAGCACCTGATGCTTTTCCATGTAAGGCTTCAAGTTTTGGATGACTTGCTTGATGATCTCGCCAGGCGCGCTGGGGGATTCGCGCAGCTCGACGTCGCGAAGCTGGTTTTGAATCCGGTTCATCATGTCCAACATGTGCTGGGACGATTGCAGGAGGACGAGCGCGTCTTCCTTCAGGTTCGGCTGGTTGGTTTCCTCCGCGTACGATTCGATCCGATCGGCGTACAGCGAGATTTTCCCCACTTCGTTTTTGATCGTGTGATTAATGATTTGCGCTCCTGACGTGAGAGCGCGCAACGTGCTGTCCAGACGTCTTTTTTCCACGCGGAGCCGGACGCCCAAAAAGCCGTATTTCAAACTGATGGCAACAATCAAAATGAACTGGATCGCGACGACCAGCATGTTGTAGCGCCATGCTTCGTAGTCATTCTGGATGCGCATGATGTAGATGAAGATAAAGACGAAAAAGAGCGGGACGATGATTAACACGTTCGTGAAAAAGCTGTTCTTTTTGACCAGTGGGTCTTTCTCGTTCCGGTACTGTACGATCAGCAGAGTGCAGGCGATCAGAAAAAAAGGAATGACCCATGCCACCATGATCCAGTAATTGAAGGCCAGTACAGGATAAATGGGGGTGATCGCGAGCATTAGCGCCGGGAGGCAGAGCGCGGCGAACTGGGCAATCAGCTTTGTTCTCCGGGTGAGAAACTCCGCCGAATGGACGGCGAACATGAGAAACGAATAAGGCAACCCGACCTGGCAAATAAAGGACGAGAGGCGGCTAAGAAAAAGCAAAGTCTGCTCCGTCCCGGCATTCATGGTAAAAGCATCGGCCCAGAGCGGCATGATCGTCTCGTCAATGACCGCCGAGAGGAAGCCGCCCCCTCCGATAAAGGCAGTGGCGCAGGCCCAGCGGATCGACGTGCGTTTCGGGTCCGTGAACAGGACCAATAGACCTAGCGCCCATATGGTGAATAAGATGAAAACCATCATGGCAAGCGATCTCCTGTGTCAGTCATGTTACACCCATTATAGCGTACCTGGGAGGCAGAAAACGAAAATGAATCGGTTTCCAAAAAATAGGCAAGCAGCCATCCTTTTCTCAGAGAAGGGTGGCTGTTTATTTTGCCGGGATGAGGCGTGTCCATCCAGCATATTCATAGGTAAGAAGGTTTTTCCAGTGTAGCGTGGAAATGAAAACGAATCAGTTGAGTGGCAGGTGAACAGTGGTGAAACGAGTCGATTTCATTTACCAGAAGCTGCTTGAGTCCGGTCCCGATAAAAAAATCAGCGCAGGCGAGCTGGCCGAGCTCCTGGGCCTTAGCCGCGCCAATGTCAGCAGCGATTTGAACCGCTTATGGAAGGAAGGCCGCATTGAAAAAGAAGAGGGGCGTCCTACCTTGTTTTATGTCAAAAAAGCGAATGACTCGCTTTATTTGGCGCAAACGGCATTGGACAGGCTGGCGAAGACGAACAAAAGCCTGATTACCCGCATCGAGCAGGCAAAGGCAGCGGTGCTGTACCCGCCGCGCGGGATGCACTGCCTGATTTTGGGCGAAACGGGAGTAGGCAAGTCGTGGTTTGCGGGGATGATTCACGAGTTTGCCGTCGATATTGGCCGGCTGGACAAGGGGGCGCCCTTTGTCGTTTTTAACTGCGCCGACTACGCCAACAACCCGCAGCTTTTAATCAGCCAACTGTTCGGGGTCAAAAAGGGGGCGTACACCGGAGCGGAGATGGACCGCAAAGGGCTGGTGGAAAAGGCGGACGGCGGGATTCTTTTTCTCGATGAGGTTCACCGCTTGCCAGCAGAGGGGCAGGAAATATTTTTTACGTTCATGGACAAAGGGACGTTCCGCCGGGTCGGAGAAACAGAGGTAGAGCGTTCCGCGCAGGTGCAAATCGTCATGGCAACGACCGAAAACCCGGAATCCAGCCTGCTCAAGACGTTCATGCGCCGCATCCCGATGGTCATCAAGCTGCCCTCCCTGGTGGAGCGGGGGATGGAGGAGCGCTTTGGGCTTGTCATGGAAATTTTTCGCGAAGAAGCGTTTCGGCTGGGACGGGAAATTCAGGTATCGGCAAGCGTGGTGCAAGCGTTTCTCTGCTATCATTGCCCGAACAATATCGGCCAGTTGAAGACGGATATCCAACTGACCTGCGCCAGCGCTTATGCCGAGTTTATTTCCTTGAAAAAAAATCTGCTGCACGTCTCGATTCAGGACGTTCCGCATCACGTCAAGCAAGGGCTGCTTTTGGCAAAAGACTACCGCCAGGAGCTGGAGGAGCTGATTGGCACCGAGCACAAATGCTTTGTGGTGCAGCCGTCCGAGGAAAGCATCTGGTTTGGCGGCGAGTCGGAGAATGCCGCCGACAGCGTCTACGAAAAGATCGAGCAAAAAATATACGAGTTGCAAAACCAGGGGGTCAGCGAGGAAGAACTGGAATTTGATATCGAGCATTACTTCACCACGTTTATCAAAGGGGTTCATCAGCGCATCAACAAAGGCGACATGGCGCGGATTATTGATCCGATCATCATTCACCTCGTCGAAGACATCGTGCGCTATGCCGAGGCGAAGCTGGAGAAAATTTTGAGCCAAAAGGTCATCTTCGGCCTGGCGCTGCACATCCAGACGTCCAAGGAGCGGCTGTCGCAAGGAAAGCAAATCGTCCATCCGCACATCAACAGCGTGCGGCTCAAATACAAAAAGGAGTTTGCCGTAGCGCTGGAGTGCGTGCGCATGATCGAGGAAGCGCTGCTGATGGACTTGCCCATTGGCGAAGCGGGCTACCTGACCATGTTTTTCGTGCTGGATGACGAGAGCATGCAGGAGGAGCGGGAAACGATCGGTGTCCTGGTCATCACGCACGGCAGCGGGGGAGCGACGGCGATGGTCGACGTGACCAACCGCCTGCTGGTCACCCAATACGCGCGTGCCATCGACCTGCCGCTGGAGGAAGACTCGCTGGTCGTCCTGGAGCAAGCGATCAAGACAGCGCGGGAAATCGGGAGCGCAGCCGGGCTGCTTTTGCTCGTCGACATGGGCTCGCTGCTTGGATTCGGGGAGATCATCGAAAAGGAGCTGGGCATTCCGGTGAAGGTGGTGCCGATGGTGAGCACTCCGCATGTGATCGAGGCGACGCGCAAAGCGATGCTGGGGCATTCGCTGGACGACGTGTACCGCGATGTCGTCGGCATTTCGATGGGGCAGCGGGAGGAGTTACCCAAAGAGGCGGCAGACAAGGCGGTGCCTGCCTTGACGATCGTAGCGGCCTGCCTGTCCGGCGAGGGCAGCGCGCTGTTTTTGAAAAAGCTGCTCGAATCGAAGCTGCGCTACGACGAGAAGCTGCTGGAATTTGTTCCGCTGCAGCTCATGGACAAAGCGCAGGCGAAAAGCCGGTTGAAAAAGCTCAAGGAAGAGCGGACGGTTCTGTGCGTCGTGAGCAACTACATGCTGGATCGCGACTTGCGCTGCCACAGCATGGACGATGTGGTGAACGGCGAGGCGCTGTCCGATATCCAGCAGTTGATTGATCTGGAAGAAGCTTATGTGAAGATGAAGGAATCGCTCAGGGAGCACCTGAAAATGGTGAGGGGCCAAGACGTTCTCGACGACGTCAGGACGTGTGTGGCGCGCATGGAGGAGCGGCTTGGCAACAAGCTGGTTTTCGATACGCGAATCGGGGCGTATTTGCACATCTGCTGCCTGGTGGATCGGCTGAAAGCCGGGGAGCGTTCCGTAGCCTATACCGACAAGGTGCCGTTTTTGGCGGAAAACCGCAAGCTGTACAGCCTGATTCGCCATGAGTTGCAGCCGTTGGAGGACAAATACGACGTGGTCTTCAGCGAGGACGATGTATGCTTTGTCATGAATTTTTTCATACACAACAAAACACTGGCGTAGCTAGTGTTTTAATTTTTGCCAATTTGTCCCTGTTAACAAAACACTACAGCGCTTACATTCAAACACTACTCGCCTGCCCAGAATGCGGCTGCCCGGCAAACGCGATAACGATGCGCTTTGTTTTGAAAGCGCATACAAAAAGGGTGTTTTGGCACGTGACTTGCTCTAGGAAAAGGACATAACCAACTGAGGGGAGGAAGCTGGATTGAATATTTTGCTATGCTGCGCAGCGGGGATGTCAACGAGTCTGCTCGTGCAAAAAATGGAGCAGGCGGCACGGGAAAAAGGGCTGGAAGCGAAAATCTGGGCGGTGTCGGCAGATGAGGTGAAGCACCATATTGACCAGGCACAGGTGCTTCTGCTGGGCCCGCAAGTCCGCTACAAGCTGGCGGAAATGAAAAAAGAAGGGGCGGCGAGAGGGATTCCGGTCGATGTGATTAGCACGGTTGACTACGGCTCCCTGAACGGGAAAAACGTGCTGGAATTTGCGCTTCGTCTAAAACAGTAGAGGGGGATGCGTATGGCAGGGTTTATTTCTTTTCTGGAAGACCGCGTGATGCCTGTCGCGGGCAGGATCGCGGAGCAGAAGCATTTGCAGGCGATTCGCGACGGAATCATTCTTACCATGCCTTTGCTCATTATCGGCTCTCTTTTCCTCATCATCGGTTTTATTCCCATCCCTGGTTACAGCGAATTCATGAGCGGAATCTTCGGCGATCAATGGCTGACCAAGCTGTTGTATCCGGTGAACGCGACGTTTGACATCATGGCGCTGATCGTCAGCTTCGGGGTGGCGTACCGATTGGCGGAAAAGTACAAGGTCGATCCGCTGTCAGCAGGTGCGATCTCGGTCGCTTCCTTTTTGCTCGCGACCCCTTACAAGACGATGTTCACCCCGGAAGGTGCAACGGCAGCGCAAGAGGTAGGCGGAGTCATTCCTGTCGCCTTGATGGGAAGCCAAGGGCTGTTCGTAGCGATGCTTTTGGCCGTGTTGTCCACGGAGATTTACCGCAAAATCATTCAAAAGAAAATCGTCATCACAATGCCGGACGGGGTTCCGCCTGCTGTCTCCCGTTCTTTCGTGGCGCTGATTCCCGCTTCGGCCGTGCTGCTGGTCGTCTGGTTGCTGCGCATCCTGATTGAAAACACCTCGTTTGAAAGCATCCACAACATCGTGTCTGACTTGCTGGTCGGTCCGCTGAGCGCGCTCGGCAGCAGTCTGATCGGAGCGATTGTCTGCGTGCTGCTCGTCCAACTGCTTTGGTCGCTCGGCCTGCACGGAGCGGCGATTGTCGGCGGTATCATGAGCCCGATCTGGCTCACCTTGATGGACCAAAACCGGGCGGCGTTCCAGGCGAATCCGAATGCCGAACTGCCCAACGTGATTACCACCCAGTTTTTCGACCTGTGGATTTATGCGGGCGGTTCCGGCGCGACGCTGGCGCTCGTCGTCCTGATGCTGTTTCGGGCGCGCAGCGAGCAGATGAAAAACATCAGTCGGCTCTCCATCGGCCCTGGCCTGTTCAACATCAACGAGCCTGTCACCTTCGGCATGCCGATCGTCATGAACCCGCTTTTGATTATTCCGTTTATCCTCGCCCCAGTCGTGCTGGTCATTGTCAGCTATGTGGCGATGTCGCTGGGATGGGTAGCAAAGCCGAGCGGTGTCGCTGTACCGTGGACGACTCCGGTCATTATCAGCGGATATTTGGCTACTGGCGGGAAGCTTTCGGGCAGCGTGCTCCAACTCGTGAACTTCGTCATCTCGCTGTTGATCTACTACCCGTTCTTCCGTCTGTGGGATAAGCAAAAGTTGAACGAGGAACAGGCGCATGCCGCTCCCGACAAAGTCGTAAATATGTAATTTCCCGGAGGAGAGGCATGATATGAAGCTGATTGTGAATGCAGATGACTTCGGGTATTCCAAAGGGGTGAATCTGGGGATCATCGAGGCGCATCGGGCGGGTGTCGTCACCTCTGCGACGGCCATGGTCAACATGAACGGGTTCGAGCATGCGGTTCAGCTTGCCAAAAAGACGCCCACGCTCGGGGTAGGCATCCATCTGGTGCTCACTTGCGGCTTCCCGGTCAGCCAAAACGTGCCGTCGCTGACAGATGAGCACGGGCGCTTTCGGCGCGGACACGATTATTTGAGCCTGGCGTCGCCGGAGGAAGTGGAAAGGGAGCTGCGCAGCCAACTGGAAAAGTATTTGCAAACAGGTCTTGCTTTGACGCATATCGACAGCCATCACCACGTTCATGCCCATGCCGCGGTCTTGCCGATTGTGCTTGGCCTGGCAAAAGAATACCAGGTTCCGGTTCGGTATCCGTGGTCGTTTTCGCCCGAAGCGCGGGCAGAGCATCCGGAGGTGATGACGACAGAAGGCTTTTCCGAACGGTTTTACGGAGACGGCCTGACTACGCAGTCGTTTATCGACGTGGTGGAGGAGCTTGCGGACTGCGATGTGGCGGAGATAATGACACATCCGGCGTATTTGGACGAAGAGGTGTTGACAGGCAGCTCGTACACGCTGCAACGCGCGCGGGAGCTGCACATTTTGACCGCACAAGAGATAAAGGAGTACGTGCAAAAGCGCAATGTACGGCTGGTAACTTATAAAGAACTCGGATAGGTGGAGATTGATGTGGACCATACAGACGTTATTTTTCAGTTGATTTTGCACGGAGGAAACGCGAGAAGCCTGGCGATGGAAGCAATCGCCCTGGCGAAAAACAAAGACATGGCAGGCGCACAGGATGCGCTGAGGCGAGCTGGCGAAGAGCTGAGCCGGGCCCATCATCATCAAACCGCTTTTATTCAAAAGGAAATCGCGGGAGAGAAGCCTGAGATCAGCATGCTGTTGATCCACGCGCAGGATCATCTGATGAATGCGATGACGATCAAAGATTTGGCCAGCGAGTTTGTCGAGCTGTACAGCCATGTCCACGCAGGGAAGGAGGCAGGAGTGTGAGCGGAATCAAAATCGTTACGATTGGCGGAGGATCGAGCTATACGCCGGAGCTGGTAGAGGGCTTCATCAAACGGTACGACGAGCTGCCCGTGCGCGAGCTGTGGCTCGTGGACATTCCCGAGGGCGAGAAAAAGCTGCAAATCGTCGGGGCGCTGGCAAAGCGCATGGTGGAAAAGGCCGGGGTGCCGATTCAGGTGCACCTGACGCTGGATCGGCGCAAAGCGCTGGCGGGAGCCGATTTTGTCACGACACAAATGCGCGTGGGGCTTTTGGACGCGCGGATTAAAGATGAGCGCATCCCGCTGAAGTACGGGGTCATCGGGCAGGAGACAAACGGTCCGGGCGGGCTGTTCAAAGGATTGCGCACGATTCCGGTCATTATGGATATTTGCCGCGACATGGAGGAGCTGTGCCCGGATGCCTGGCTGATTAACTTCACCAACCCGGCTGGCATGGTGACAGAGGCGGTACTCCGGCATGCGAACCGCAGCAAGGTCATCGGGCTGTGCAATGTTCCGATCGGGATGAAAATGGGCGTCGCGACGATTTTGGGTGTCGACCAGTCGCGGGTGCACATTGATTTTGCCGGGCTGAACCATATGGTGTTCGGGCTTGGAGTGTACGTGGATGGCGACAATGTCACTTCGCAAGTAATCGACAAGCTGACGGGCGAGCAATCGGGAATCACGATGCAAAACATACTCGACCTCGGCTGGGAAAAAGACTTCATCAAGGCGCTGGGCATTCTTCCTTGCCCGTACCATCGCTATTACTATCAGACCAGCACCATGCTTGCGCACGAGCAGGAAGAAGCGAGCAAAAACGGCACGCGTGCAGAAGTGGTCAAGCGGGTGGAAGCGGAGCTGTTTGCGCTCTATGAAGATCCCGACCTGAACATCAAGCCGCCGCAGTTGGAAAAGCGCGGGGGAGCGTACTACAGCGAGGCGGCCTGCAACCTGATCCACTCGATTTACAACGACCGCCGGGATATTCAGCCCGTAAACGTCCGCAACAATGGCGCGATTGCGAGCATTCCTGACGATTCCGCTGTCGAGGTGAACTGCGTCATTACGAAGGAAGGGCCGATTCCGTTGGCCGTAGGCGATTTGCCTGTGCCTGTGCGCGGGCTTGTGCAGCAGATCAAGTCGTTCGAACGGGTAGCGGCGGAGGCGGCTGTCACGGGCGATTACCACAAGGCGCTGCTGGCGATGGCGATTAACCCGCTGGTGCCGTCCGACGTGGTCGCGAAGCAAATTCTCGATGAAATGCTGGAAGCGCACAAGGAGTATCTGCCGCAGTTTTTCAAGCCGGTGACGTGAAGGTGGGAGACTGGTGGAACGGCGTAGCAGGCGGGGCAGGAGCATGAGATACAAGCTGCTTGCCCTGAGCAGGAACGGTATCCGCTCAAAATCCAGCCGGCGTCAGCGCTCGCGGAGTACGTCCGGGCCGAGCAAGTGTGCGCCCCCAAAATATTCGTTACCGGAGAAGCGGAGCGGATCGCGGCGGCCAGGCGGGAGCTGGAACGTGCCAGCCTGGAAAAAATCAGAGTGACGGCATCCGGCGAGCGCAATCTGGAGATTTTGCCGGAAGGGGTATCCAAAGCAAGCGGACTCGCGGTACTGACAGAAAAGCTGGGAATCGGTCCGGAAGAAATCGTAGCCGTCGGCGACAACTACAACGATGCGGAAATGCTGCAATATGCCGGAATGGGCGTGGCGATGGGCAACGCCCCGGACGATGTGAAGCGGCTGGCCCGCTACGTGACCGACACGAACGACCAGCACGGCGTGGCCGCTGTCATCCGCAAGTTTTTCACCATACACGATGCATGAGGCAGAAAAGGAGGAGTGCAATGGTCCGTTTTAGCGTCGAAATTACCGTAAGTGGCGGCCTTCATGCCCGTCCGGCTTCTGTCCTGGTAAACCTGCTCAACCAATACCGCTCGTCAGTCAAAATGATCTACAACGACAAGCAGGCCAATGGCAAAAGCATTCTCAGCGTCATGGCGCTGGGCGTGAAGACCGGGGACGAGATGACGTTTGAGGTGGAGGGCGTCGACGAACAGGAGGCGGCAACGGCTCTGCGGTCGTTGTTTGAGCGAAATTTCGCCATCTAGTAGCGTTAAAAGTGCAGGAGCAAATCAAAAAAGCCAGTGCCCGAACAAATGGGCATTGGCTTTTCGTCATTTTCGGGCAATGCTTCGCATGCGGGTTTGCCAGTGCAGCGCTGGGGACGACAGGGTCCCGACAAAAGGCAGGCAGGCACTAGGCGTTTTTGCGAAACACGACCATCACCTTGAAGTAATCGCCGTCAATTTCGATGGAGAGGCGGCCGCCTTGCAGCTCGACGATGCTTTTCGCAATCGCGAGTCCGAGGCCGGAGCCTTCGGTGTTGCGCGATTGGTCGGCGCGCTTGAACCGCTCGAAAAGCTCTTGGGCGTCGAAGTCGATTTCGTAGGCAGAGACGTTTTTGATCGTCATGATGACTTCTCCCGGCTTTTCGTACAGATCGATCAGGACACGCGTGTTGGGCAAGGAATATTTCAAGGCGTTGCCAATCAAATTCTCGAAGACGCGCCACGTCTTTTTCCCGTCAAGCGGTGCCACGATTTTCGGCTGCTCGACGTTGACGCGGAAGGTGAGGGACGACTGCTCGATCTTTTCGCTGAACTCCGCGATGGCCTGGTTGAGCAGGGATGCTACGTTCACCTGCTCGATGTGCAGCTCTACAGCTCCGCTGGACATTTTCGCCGCGTCAAACAGGTCGTCGATGAGCACCCGCAAGCGGGCCGTTTTGCGGTCCAATACATCGACATAGCTTTTGATCTCGTCTGCTGTCAGGTTTTCCCGTTTAAGCAGATCGACATAGTTGATAATCGAGGTGAGCGGCGTTTTCAAATCGTGCGATACATTGGTAATCAGCTCCGATTTCATGCGC
The DNA here is from genome assembly GCF_057543335.1 of Brevibacillus sp. YAE8. Classification (NCBI taxonomy): domain Bacteria; kingdom Bacillati; phylum Bacillota; class Bacilli; order Caryophanales; family Paenibacillaceae; genus Brevibacillus; species Brevibacillus sp. YAE8. The sequence goes on along the minus strand of NZ_BAAIYG010000007.1, from coordinate 7,405 downwards.
TCACTCTTCATTTGTTCCTCCATTGCACTCTTTAATCCGAGCTTGATGTTGTTGAGCGAGTGAGCGAGATTGGAGAGGTTTCCTTTACGAATCTTTTCAATCGTTGCATCCAAATTTCCGGCTGACATCTCGGAGGCTCCCAGCATGATGCGGTTCATGAGCCCCAGGCGACGCAGGACGTAAGGGACGACGGTTGCCAGGTAGAACAAGCCGTATAAAAAAGAGAGGGAGAACAATTCCTCAGAGGCCTTTACCATGGCGACCAAGCCGAGCGCTACGCTCATGCCAAAGCCAACGGTCAAAATGAACAGCAGGGAGACTTTGAAAAACAGGCTTCGGTTGGTGTAGCTTTCCCGCAAGAGCACTTTTTGCCGGACGAACAAGCTTCTTTGCCATTGCTCGCGAAGCGATCCCGGGTGCAGGTACATATGCCATGCTTCCAGAGCTTGCAGCAGCAAATAGGCAGTGAACAGGGAGATGATCCCGAGTGTAAAGAAATGCTCGGCGTCAATCGGCAAGAAGAAAAAGAAAAAGCGCAAATTGAAAATCAGAGCCAGGTACGCGACCCCAATCGGGAGCAGCATGATAATCCGAATATCGAGCGGGATGCGCCGGAACAGTGCCAGGCTTTTGACGACAATCGGCTGTGCGGCGGCGCGGCTTAGCTTCAAATACCAGAGCAGCAGCGCAGTCACGAGCAGCGTCACCGTGAGCAGGGCGCATTCTCCGAGCAGCCGCTCCCGTTTGGAATCGAAATAGACGGCATCGGCATGAATCTGGCTGTAGCCTTCCGGGCTTTTCGGAACGTAAAAGATTCCGCTCCATTGACTCAATTGATAAGTACGGTTGATATCGGCAAACTCTCCGTATTTCTGATAGGAGTTTTCCGGAAAACGGATTGCATAGCGGGCGTTTTTACTCACTTCTGTTTCGGAAGGCTCGTGGGACATGTTGGTGTACACTTTGCCCGTCTTGTTGTCTCTGACATAGTATTTGAATGAGCCGGTTCGCAGCGCAAGGCTGTTTTTTCGCTCTTCGTACTCGGCGTCCTTTTCCGCGACCATCTGTTGGAACTGTCGATCCCAGTTGGCCGTTTCTTTCTCGAGCGCCTTTTTCAGCCTGGCTGCTTGTTCAGTCGCGAGCCTGTCAAGCTCCTTCGTATCGGAGGCGTTTCTGGCGTTCTCGATCTCGTGGGCGTATTCACTTTCCAGTCTTTCCCTGACTTCCCGCAAGGCATCCTCGCGCTCGCGCTGGAATTGCTCCACTGTCGCTTTGCCCAGCTTTTCTTCCGGTGTTTTGCGCTCGTAGCCGGCGAAGTCTACATGAACATCTTTCACCAGCTCTACGAACAGCCTGACTTCGCTGTTGAAGTTCTCGCTCTGGAAGTAGGAGTCTTTTTGCAAATACTCGCGGTTTTGGTAAACGTCTGCTGCGGTCAGCATCAGCAGCGAGAGGCTGACTACCAGGGCGAACAGGGCAGGCAGCGTAAAGCGGCTATTTTTCGATTTTGTATCCAATTCCCCATACCACCTTCAAATATTTCGGTTCCTTCGGGTTGATCTCGATCTTTTCCCGAATGCGTCGGACGTGGACGGCAACGGTGTTTTCCGCGTTCAAATACGGTTCGCGCCAGACGCGCTCGTAAATTTCCTCGATGGAAAAGACCCGGCCCTTGTTTTCCATCAACAGCTCCAAAATTTTGTACTCCGTAGCTGTCAGCCGCACCTCGTTGCCGTCGACAGTGACGGTTTTCGTGCTTTTGTTCAACGACAAGCCGCGGACCTGGATTTCATCCTCGGTCGTTTTGTAGTTGCCGAGGTTGGTGTAGCGCCGCAGTTGGGATTTGACCCGGGCCACCAGCTCCAGCGGATGAAAAGGCTTGGTCACATAGTCGTCGGCTCCGATGTTCAAGCCCAAAATTTTGTCCGTATCCTCCGATTTGGCAGAAAGCATGATGATCGGGATGTTTTTGTCCTGGCGGATTTTAAACGTAGCCGTAATCCCGTCCATTTGCGGCATCATGATGTCCAAAATAATGAGGTGAATTTCTTCCCGCTCCAAAACGTCCAATGCTTCCACGCCATTGCTTGCTTTATGCACGACTAACGATTCGTTTTTCAAGTAAATTTCGATTGCGTCTCGGATCTCTTCCTCGTCGTCGACTACGAGGACGTGATAAGTCGTCATTGTTTTCCCACCTTGTGAATGCATTCATGGTTCTATCTTAACGCCCAGGTTTGACAAAACAGCATAGAAATCTCTTACAAATTTCTTAATATACGCCCGAGATAGGATCTGGCCCGAAAATAAGGTAAGATGTGAGGAAGTCAAAACGAGAAAATGGTGATGGCCTTGCTGGAATGGACCGGGGAGAGGATTATCCCCAAGCTGCTGAAGCCGACGAATGGCATGCTGCTGGAACATATTGCCCGCTATTATTTTGCCACGCCGTATATCAAAGGTAGAGTGCTCGATATCGCCTGCGGTACGGGTTACGGCTGCCACATGGTGGCAAAGGATCGAAAGCGGGAGCTGACCGAGCTGATCGGCGTCGACAACGATGACGACACGATCACTTATGCGAAGCGGGAATACCATCATCAAAAGATTACGTATCAAAAGGGCGATGCCCTCGATCCGTTGCTCCCGGAGAAGCTGGGCTTGTTTGATACCATTTTGAGTTTTGAAACGATTGAGCACGTCGCCGACGACCTGCTGTTCATGAACAACCTGTACCGCATGCTGAAGCCGGGCGGAACGCTGGTCTTGTCCAGTCCGTTTGGCAGAGGGAGAGGCATGCAGACGAGCGAGCCTTTTCATGTGCATCAATTGACGCCCGCCGAGTTTGAGGAGCTGTTCGTCCGGTTTTCGCAGGTGGAGATTTACTACCAGCGAGGGCCGACGTTTGAAAAGCCTCGTGACGGCGTGCGTTATTTTATCGGGATGGCGGTTTGTACGAAATAATCCTGTATGGTTTTGGATACGTAATGAATGGAGATGGCGAAACTGGCTGATTTTTTGAGATTGGGCATACGAAAAGAATGGATAGACGCTCTGCAGGCGAACGGGATTGCGGAGCCGACCCCGATCCAGGAAAAAGCAATTCCTGTCCTCATGACAGGCAAAGATGCGATTTCCCAGGCACAGACGGGGACGGGCAAAACGCTTGCTTTTCTCCTGCCGATTTTGGAGAAAGTCGATCCCGAGACAAACGACGTTCAGGCGCTGATCCTCACGCCTACGCGGGAGCTTGCGCTGCAAATTACGGCAGAGGTGCAAAAGCTGACGGCGGCCGTGGACGAGGTGCATGTGCTTGCCGTATATGGCGGACAAGACGTCGATCGGCAACTGCGCAAGCTGGCGGGCAAAAAACAGGTCGTGATCGCTACTCCCGGCAGGTTGCTGGACCATATAAGAAGAGGAACGATTGATTTGTCGACCGTTTCCATGCTCGTGCTGGATGAGGCGGACCAGATGCTGCACATGGGCTTTTTGCCCGAGGTAGAGGACATTCTCGCGCAGACGCCTGCTGATCGGCAAACCATGCTGTTTTCCGCGACGATGACGCCACAGGTGCGTGCGCTGGCCAAGCGGTTCATGCAAAACCCGGAGGATATTCACGTGCAAGGCAAGCGGATCACGCTGGAGGATATCCGGCAGATCGTCGTGGAGACAACGGACCGGGCGAAGCAGTCTACCTTGCGCAGCTTGCTTGACGAGGAACGCCCGTTTTTGGCAGTGATCTTTTGCCGGACCAAGCGCAGGGCAAGCACGCTGAACGCCGCCCTGCAAGGGTTCGGCTATATTTCTGACGAACTGCACGGCGATTTGTCACAAGCGAAGCGCGAGGACGTGATGAAGCGTTTCCGCGAAGCCAGAATCCAGTTTCTCGTCGCAACGGACGTGGCGGCTCGCGGACTTGACGTCGAGGGAGTCACACACGTATTCAACTACGACATCCCAGAGGACGTAGACAGCTATATTCACCGCATCGGCAGAACGGGCCGGGCCAAGGAGAAGGGCGTGGCCTACACATTGGTGGCGGCGAAGGATCGGGCGCAGCTCGCAGAGATTGAAAAAGGGATCGCCATGACTTTGGAGCGGCGTGCGAGTGAGCGGACGGCGGATTTCGGGGAGCACGAGGAGCGTAAGCAGCAAAAGAGGCAGCAAAAGAAGCAGCATAAGGGGCAGGAGAGCGCAGGCAGAGGCGAGCATCGCGGGGGCAGGTCGGCCAGAGCTGGGGACGGGGATCGTGGCGGCAAACCAGCCCGAGCTGGGGACGGGGATCGTGGCGGCAAACCAGCCCGAGCTGGGGACGAGCATCGTAGTGGCAGGCAAGCCCGGGCTGAGGACGAGCATCGTGCGAGCAGACCAGCCAAAGCTGAGACTAAGCAACAGGCCAGCCAAGGGAAGCGAGGGAACGGAAAACGCGGGCGGCACGGTGACGATCGCCAGCAGCAAGGCGCTCGCATGACCAAACCGGATCGGGATGACCAGCGCAAAGCAGGGCGTGCGACGAAACAAGGGCAGAGCAGCGAGCGGGCAGCAGGCGGAAGCGCACGTTTTGAAGGCAAAAAAACATCAGGAAAACGGCCAGGCCCGGCGCCAGTAAAACGCGGCAGCACCGCTCGAAGGGCCAAGAAGCGCTGAGTGAAGCAAAGCGGGGAAAAAGAAAGACCGTTCCGGCCGTGAGACAGGCAGGAACGGTCTTTTGTTGTGCATTTAGCTGTCAGGAAAGACGCGCGAACGCGTAAGGAAGCGCACTCCTTCTGGTCCCTCAAGCGAGAACATGCCGCCGCGGCCTTCGACTACATCAATAATGAGCTGGGTATGCTTCCAATACTCGTACTGTGCTTTGCCCATGTAAAACGGGCAGCCGCCGATCTCACCCAAGAGCACATCCTGATCGCCGACGAGAAACTCGCCGAGCGGGTAGCACATGGGAGAGCTGCCGTCGCAGCAGCCCCCTGACTGGTGAAACATCAAGTCGCCATGCTTGGCGCGCAGCCGTTCGATCAACTGCAGGGCAGCATCGGTAGCGAGCACTTTCTCAGGCTGGCTCATCGATCAAAAGAAGCCCAGTGCCTGGTCGCTGTAGCTGACCAGCAGGTTTTTGGTTTGCTGATAGTGAGAGAGCATCATTTTGTGTGTTTCGCGACCGATACCGGACATTTTGTATCCGCCGAACGCAGCGTGCGCAGGGTAAGCGTGGTAGCAGTTGGTCCATACGCGGCCAGCCTGGATTTCGCGGCCCATGCGGTAGGCAGTGTTCATATCGCGTGTCCATACGCCGGAGCCGAGACCGTACAAGGTGTCGTTGGCGATGGAGAGCGCTTCTTCCGTGTCTTTGAAGGTCGTCACGGAGACTACCGGACCAAAGATTTCTTCCTGGAAGATGCGCATTTTGTTGTGGCCCTTGAACACGGTCGGCTGGATGTAGTAGCCGCCTTCGAGATCGCCCTCAAGCTGCGCACGCGCGCCGCCGATCAGGCAATCTGCGCCTTCCTGCTTGCCGATGTCGAGGTAGGAGAGAATTTTTTCGACTTGCTCCAGGGAAGCTTGGGCGCCGATCATTGTTTCTGTATCGAGCGGGTTGCCCTGCTTGATGCTGGCAACGCGTTTCAGGGCGCGCTCCATGAATTGATCGTAAATGCTTTCGTGAATGAGGGCGCGGGACGGGCACGTGCAAACCTCGCCCTGGTTGAGCGCAAACAGCACGAAGCCTTCGATGGCTTTGTTGAGGAACGCGTCGTCTTTTGCACACACATCCGGGAAGAAGATGTTCGGAGATTTTCCGCCCAGCTCCAGCGTCACCGGAATGATGTTTTGGGAAGCGTATTGCATGATGAGACGTCCGGTTGTCGTCTCACCCGTAAAGGCGATTTTGGCGATGCGGTTGCTCGATGCCAGCGGTTTACCCGCTTCCAGACCGAAGCCGTTTACGACGTTGACGACGCCTGGAGGCAGCAAGTCGCCAATCAGCTCCATCAGCACCATGATCGAAGCAGGTGTTTGCTCGGCAGGCTTGAGCACGACGCAGTTTCCTGCGGCCAGGGCCGGGGCCAGCTTCCACGTCGCCATCAGGAGCGGGAAGTTCCACGGAATGATCTGTCCGACGACTCCGAGCGGCTCATGGAAGTGATAAGCAACCGTGTCGTTGTCGATCTCAGCGAGAGAGCTTTCTTGTGCGCGGATAGCTCCGGCGAAGTAACGGAAATGGTCGATAGCGAGCGGAATGTCAGCAGCCAGCGTCTCGCGGACGGGCTTGCCGTTTTCCCATGTCTCGGCAGTCGCCAAAAGCTCCAAGTTGGCTTCCATGCGGTCTGCGATTTTCAGGAGGATGTTGGAGCGTTGTGTAACCGAGGTGCGTCCCCAAGCAGTTTTTGCCTCGTGGGCGGCGTCCAGTGCGAGCTCGATGTCTTCTGCCGTCGAACGGGCAACCTCGCAAAAGACCTTGCCGTTTACAGGAGAGACGTTTTCAAAATATTCACCCTTCACTGGCGGTACCCAATTGCCACCAATATAGTTGTCGTAGCGAGTCTTGAAAGTCACCTTGGATCCGGCTTGGCCGGGTTGAGCATAGATCATGCGAGCGCCTCCTCTTATATCACCTTTTTCTTTACAACCTTCTCTAAAAGCAAATCCTGTACCAAACGCCGGAAGGCTTGAAATGACAGCGTTTTCGCAGACGAAACACGCCAAAAATGTTCCAAAATGGAGCAGGCATTGTTCCGTTTTGAGACAGTTTGCAATAATTTTGGGAGCATCTGACAAATATCTGCTTTTTGCGCGAGGCTTCGCAGTAATCGCCTATTGAAAGCCTACGGTTTTCAGCGTGGGAGGAAAGACGGCTTTGCCCGAACATCCCCTCATAGGATGGGCAGGGCAAACACACAGGACCTGTGCGAGTGCTTTTCTTGTTATTTGGCTCTGTTGAATTTTAATGTTGTTTTAAATGCAAAAAAATAAACTGATTTTTCTGAGCTGAATTCCGCTTTCAAATGACTAAAGAACGGAATGACCTACAAAGGTAGTTCCATGCGTTAAGCTAACCAGTGAGGCAAGTCATGCAGCTTATGGCAAACGAGTCGATCCATGTAAAGCCGTTGTCTAACCGTCCATTTTCTCGTAAACGCTATATAAAAAGGCTAACGTTAGACTCTTGTCCTTTCGCCACTGACTAGTCCCGGACCAATCAACTTACTATTCTTCATAGGAGAAAAGGGGGGACAAGGGACGGAATGAATAGTTTTCCCAACCGAATATGCTTTTCTATAAGACGGATTGTAATATGAAGTGCGACACCAACAGCTAGATAAAAAAATGGCCCATGATTGATTCGTGTAAAATGAAGTTACCACACCACATTTACACAGGAGAATCAATCATGAGTTATTCACATCTT
>NZ_BAAIYG010000006.1:0-190795 GCF_057543335.1 Brevibacillus sp. YAE8 | reverse complement strand
GGAACATGTCCTGAATTTGTTCCCACTGTTCATCGTTTATTTCGTACCGTCTTTGAATCATGCTCGTTGCTCCATTCGTTTTTCCTAAATCATACCACATTTTCTTTAGTTTTCAGACACGTCCTAGTAGAGCAGAGAAGAAAGAATGATTTTGCGAATCATTTACAAGCAGAAGTTCTCTCTAATAGTTTATTGGATCAAGTTGTTAAGATGCATCAGGAAGGATGCTGGATATCAGAAATAATGTATGAATATGAGGAAGAGCTACTAGAGTGGATGGAATTAGTGGAATTTACAGATATTATACCGGAGTATTACGAAAAATCATTCCAATTTAAAATCGAACAAAAAACTGTTGAACGTACTAGGAGCTGCCGAACATTTAAAGAGAATTGGAACATAAATACGGATGATTTTGGGATCATCCTTCGAGACTCATTCGGCAGATTTTCCAACACTTTAACCAAGAACTATCCTTCTGCTGGAGGCTTGTATCCGGTTTTACCGCTCGTATATGTATTTGACGAAGGTGTCTTAAAAGGGATTTCTGTTAAAGGATGCTATTTGTTTCATTCCTCGAAAAATGAACTGATTTTACTTAAAGAATACGATGAGGAACTTTTAAATTTAGTAATCAATCAAATTAACCCTTCTGACCGAAGTTTATTTTCTAAAATCGCTATTGGCTATGCCATTGATTTAAAAAGAGCTATCACCAAATACAGAAAACGAGGGTACAGATACGCATTAATTGAAATTGGCGCAATGTGTCAGAGTTTCAGGGAGACATTAAGTAGGTTTGACAGTAGCTTAGGTGAATTTTGTTTTGCGGGGTTTAATGACAATGCCTTGACTCATTTATCTGGCTTAAACGCAAGATTAGCGCCAGTAACATTAATTCAGTGGTTTGGTGAAAGAAATGATATTTGATGTGTCGAAAAGAAACTTTGGTTATAAGGACTCACTCTTCAACAATAGACCAGTTTATTTAGCGACTTCAAGAATCGGAACATTCAGGAGGGAAGACGGTGGAATAGGACCAGTAGATTGTGGCGCTATTTCTCAAAGAAAAAGAAAGTCAGTTTTAAAGGCGTTTTCTGAATCAATAGAGCGCAGAGCATTAGTAATTGGAGCTAGAGGGGACGCCATTGAGGGTTTGGCAGAATCGTTTGACATAATGAATAGTAAGGTTGCAAAGATCCCTAGACGATTTACGCAACTATGCAAGGAAGATTCTATCGTTTGTGATACCACGGGTACAGCAGCACACTTTAATAGTAAGTTGGCTCAATCAAATGCAATTAAAGAATTATTAGAGAAAAATTCAACGTTTCTTTTTTGGTATGGGAGACAAGGGAAAAAAATTGATTTATCTCAACACTATTCTATATACGTTAGTCTTTTTCAAGCAGAAGGATATCAAGTACAAGCATACGTAGAAGAGACATTTAAACCATTAAAAGTAGTATTTGTTTTTGCAAAGAATGCAAATCACATTACTCCCTTTACTTTTATGACAGGAGTAGGCGCAAGTATTTCTCTTTCGAATGCTATTCACAAGGGCTTGTCAGAAGCATATTTACTAAAAAACGTTTATGATGACTATTTTTATAGATACCAACTAGAAGGGCTTGAACCGAGTTCGTACACGGCGATTGTCCTAAAAGCCCAAACTGATAGCGAATGTCTAAAACACCTTGAACTGTTCAACAAGCTGGATACTTATCAAGAAGTGGACGAAGATATCACGCTGTCTGAAGCCGAGGTAGAAACTGATCTGATTGTGAAAAATTTACCAGTTTGGGTCAAAGAGTTGCACACTACAGTTTTATATCAAACCGTAAATAAAAATCTAATTATCATTAAAGCATATTCGCCTAATCTCTATAATCATGTTGCACTGAAAACGTATATTGATCTTGATAGAGATGTGAACAGGTATACAGTTAATTTAACTCAGGATACTTTGAATCATATACCAACGTGTCCAATATTATAAAGGAGCTTTTCCATGTATTATGTAACGAATAGTCCCAATCATGGACATGCTTTTGTGGCAAATCGAATATGGATAAACAAAGGAATATTTCAGTGCGGGTATTCCAATTGTTATGTAGATTGTGCAATACACAAAGCTGCCTATGGAAATTCAGTGAAGAATAACACCAGGAAAGCAATGGCTGCTGCAATTGGGGAACACCTTGAAAGGCTAGCGCTTTTTGCCCCAAGGATGAAGGCAATTCAGGAAAATGGTAGCGCCAGCACAGAAGCCTTTAATTTAATAACTGGAGATACAATAAAAATACCTTTGGATTTTGTCATTTTAGAGTATGGCCATCCGGTTTTTAAAGATAAAGATATGCATAGCTCTTTCAGTGATACTTGTGGAGTAGCTTCACATACTTCCAGTGCTTATGCAATAGAAGCAGCATTTTTAGAATTTATCGAAAGACAGTCGCTAATACATACATGGTTAACTAAGAAAGCAGGAAGATTACTATCATTAAAATTATTGGAAAAACAAAGCGTTTACAATATTATACAAATGAGCAAGACATATAAAGGAATTCAGGAGTTTTACTTGGTTGATATTTCAATAACGGATGACGTCCATGTCGTACTAGCTTTAGGTTTTGGAAAAGAGTCTTTCAGTATTGGGGCAGGGGCACATTGGAATCTGTTAGATGCGGTTAATCGAGCCATGAATGAGTATTTTCAATTTATGACTGGTTTTTGGGGAAGGGAGAACGAGGGGGAAAGTATAGACGGCGACTTGTATTATGACTTTTGTAACTCATTAAGCCCAGAGAAATTTCGAGAAGAATACGCATTCTTGACTGATAATAAAAGGCAGCTTGAGGAGAATATTCCCTTAACGAAAACATCTCAAAAAGACACGTTCATTGAAAGAGTTCAAAGAGTGGTAAATGATCTAGATATTTCTGTTTACGCAACGTGTGTTCCTGAAACAATGGAATTCAACACAAAGGTTGTTAAAGTATTCTCACCTGATTGTTATCCGCATATGAATACTGCCTTACTTGATCCACAAGAATATCGCTTCTCCAGAAAATTTGATCGATCTATATATAAAAACCTGAACAAGCTGATACCGTTCCCATAAGAAACACTTACATGGTTTGCTAAAGGATTCATTACGCCTGAAAATGTAAAAAAATCAAAAAGAGAAAGGAAAAGGAACCGAATGCTTAGAAAATCATACGAATTTTTTATCGTATTTATCAAGTCGATGATCGATGAAAAAATTGCGTTAGCCTGGTCGATCCTGTTGCCTCTGTTGTTGTTTTTTTCTATCAATTACAGTTGGTTCCACGCCAAGCCGGATGTTTCGAAAGCTGTTTATTACTACGCCAGTTTTTGGGCCTTCTCTGCAGTGCTGGTAGTGTTTAACGGGATTGGGCTAAGATTAACCGATTTTCGAGAGTTAGGCATCCTGAAAAGCTTTGTCTTCATCTGCGGCTCAAAAGTTCCTATTATCGTGGGACTTTTACTCAGTCAAATTGTTTTTGGGCTGGTTAGTCTCGCTTTGTTTACGGTTGTTATTTCCATCGTCTTTGATTACCCTATTTTTCTTCTGTTTTTCACTGCTACGTGTACCTATTTGGTCGTTTTACTCCCGCTTTTTATGTTGTCTCTCTCGATTGCAAGCTTGTCGGTAAGGGCTTCGTCTGCCTATACGCTTGTCAATATGCTGATTTTTCCGGCGACGTATTTGGCTATCTATCGTGGCGAGTCTACCGATTTTTTTACTACTATCCTTTACTATCTAAATCCGGTTGAATATGTGTTTCGCTTTTCCGTGTTTACCTATGATGCATTGACCAATAACCTTCACCTGAATAGTAACCACCTGTTTCTTTTGGTCATTTCGCTGGTCTACATCGCGATTGGGGTCATTGCATGGTCGAAAATAAAAATCGCTTCAACCGTAAGAAGAACCTAATCTAAAACAGGAAAGAGTGGAGAACAGATGATCGAATTAAAAAATATATCGTTTTCCTACCCGAAGAGTGAAAAGAAAGCGATCAATCAACTGAATATGAAACTGGAGGCAGATAAGGTCAATGTGGTCATTGGCCTGAATGGGGCAGGGAAAACAACGCTTTTTGATTTGCTGACGGGAGTGTTGGCGATTCAGGAAGGCGCGATTGACGGAATCCCTCAAGCGAAAGAAATCGTATATCAAACGCAAAGCTTGTACTTTTCCCCCATTTTGAAAGGCAGGGACATTGCGCGACTTATTTTACATATAGCGGACAGAGCGTTCGATAAAAATCCGGAGATGTGTTTGTCTCTGCTGGATGACCGAGAAAGAGAACTGGTCAGGGAGCTTTGGAATCGGAAGTTTGGGCAAATGTCTGTTGGCGAAAGGAAGTGGCTGCTCGTCACCTTGTTTGCCGAGATCAACAAAAGCTTCTATTTGTTTGATGAGCCTACGAGTGGGGTTGACCCTTCGGCCAGATTAAAAATATTGAACAAGATTGCGGGCATAGCCAAAAAAGCCGGGCACACCGTTATGATGTCGACTCATCAATTGCAGGAGCTGGAATTTATCGATTGCAAAATTTTCATTCTTCATGCGGGGAATGTGAAGTATGCAGGCTCCTACCAAGATTTGCTGACTACGTACAATACCCCTAATCCGGACAGGGCGTTTCAGTACTGTATCGAAAGCGATGACCGCTCCATGGGAAAGCCCATTACTAAATCCATTCAGCTATAGGCAAAAGGTATTGTCGGCGGAAGAGAGACAATGCCTTTTCGCTGTTCAGGCTGAACGCAAACCTGATTTGCTGCTCAACGCTCCAAAGTCTTCGTTTGTTCAATAGCTGGCCAGACTTGCTGCTTGCGGAAGCTGGCGGGATCGTAATCACGGGCGTATGCGGCGGAGGATTTCCTATCCAGTTCGGACCCACGAGCAAGTAGCGTGCTGCCTCTTGCCGGGTTGAGCGGTTGGAGACGTTGCGAAACGTATTCGTGTACACATCCAGCATTTGCACGGTAAAATAGCGGTTTTGCGGATTGGCAGGCTCGGCCAACATAACAGAAACGAAACGAGCAGGGAACGATTTTTCTCGCGGAACGAAGCATGCTTATCCTCCTGTCGGCGAGCGGGCAATCTGGTGAATAGTGCTATTTTTCTTCGCGGGACGGCTGTTTTATACGAGGACAAAAAGCCGTCTTGCGCCTTTGCCCGGGGACAGACAGGAGCGGTCTGCCTGCACGCAATCCGCTCTACAAAAGTTGAGGCGAAAGTAATAAAAAAACAAATCATTAACCATTTATATCCAGGAAATACGATTCATTTTTCCCTGTAATTTCTAAATCATCTTTGTAATAGGAAAATAATCCCGGTAAAATGAGGGGGTTCGTGAAAAAAACAGATTGAGGGGTTTAGCATGAGAAGACAAGCCTGGCTATCATCTTTATTTGCATGCATGTTCGCTTTTGCGGCCGTGCTCCCTGCGAGTGCAGCAGGGAACTACAATATTGTGGAAAGCGGAACGAAGGTCGAGATGGAAGGGAAGTTTTCCTTCACGGTTCCGGAAAACATGATTTTTCTCAACAAAGACGACACGATCAAAATGGAGCAGGAGCATGGGGACATCCCGACCATGAACGAGATCGGGAGCGTCCACCCGATTGAAGATAATCAGAATTGGGCCTTGTTCATCGAATACGAGGACACGGGACACATCAGCGACGACGAGCAAAATGAGATTGATGCCGAAGCGCTGCTGCAAAGTTACAAGGACGGCACAGAAGAGGGAAACAAGCAGCGCAAGCCGGAGGAGCAGTTCCACGTCATCGGCTGGAACGTAAAGCCGTCCTACAATGCCGCCACACACGAGCTGGAATACTCGATGCTGGCCGAGACCGCGCAAAAAGATCAGTTTTTGAACTACAAGCTGCAAGTGTTGACGAGAACGGGCCATGTCTCCTTCATTCTGGTCACCGATGTTCCGTCTCTCGTGCAGGACAAGCAGACGTTGCGGGACAAAATCTTGAAAAACTTCGTGGTCAAGGAAGGGCATCGCTACACCGACTTTAACGCGGAGACGGACAAGGTCGCCGAGTTTGGGCTGACAGGCTTGATTCTCGGCGGACTGGGCGTAGCCGCCGCGAAGAAGCTGGGGCTTTTGGCGTTGATTCTGGCGTTTGCGAAAAAAGGCTGGATTTTGATTGTGGTCGCATTGGGAGCGCTGGGCGGCCTGGTGAAAAAGCTGTTGAACAAAAAGAAAAACGGCCAGCCGCCTGCCGATTCGGACGAGGAAAAGCCGTCCGCCTGATGAGTTGGGCATAGAATAGGAAATATAGAAAGAAGAGACAGCCGAATCCTGCGCAAACGAGCGAGCGGAAACAGGCTGTCTTTTTCTACGGGGAAAAAGCCGAGCCGTGTCGTGCCGCGCCAAGTCGAGCCGAGGAAAAAAAGCCAGAATGACAAGCAGTAGGGGGAGAATACAATGGAAGAGGAAAACGTTTTGTGGAGGTAGCCGTGGAACATCATCTGGACCTTTTTGTGATGAAGTACGGATATGTGGGCGTCTTTTTCTCGCTTGCGCTTGGCGTAATCGGGCTGCCGATTCCCGATGAAGTGCTGATGACGTACACAGGGTACGCGGTATCGCGGGGAATGCTGCTGATGCCGTTTGCTGTGCTGAGCGCTTTTTTTGGCGCGGCGGCAGGCATCACGATCAGCTACGCGATCGCCTGCAAATGGGGACTGCCGCTTCTGCTCAAAGTGGGGCCGTATCTTTACATCACCCCGAAAAAAATCGAGTCGACGCAAAAGCTGTTCGCCAAGTACGGTCCCTTTTTGCTGATCGTCGGCTACTTTTTGCCGGGCGTGCGCCACATCACGGCTTACCTGGCGGGGATGTCTGCGATGAAGTACGGCAAGTTTGCCGCTTTTGCCTACACGGGAGCGCTGCTGTGGAGCCTGACTTTTTTGCTGCTGGGAAAAATGTTGGAGCGGGAGTGGTACAAGGTAGTCGTCTACATCCGGCATTACGGCTTGACGTTTTTGCTGATCGGCTGCGCGGTCGGCATCGCCGCTTATTTGCTGGTGAAGTACAGACAGAGCCTGAAAACATGAGCGGGAGAAAAGTTGGAAAAAAGCTCTTTACAAACCGACGGTCGGTTTGTATTATTAGATCATCAGCAAGCCATCATGATGCTTTTCATCCTACATTTATAAGGAGAGTTGTCCCGTGTTCATGACCTTGTTCTGGATTTTTGTTGACCTGATTCCTTTCTTCGTCGCATTTCAGGTGCAGCCGCCTGCGCTCGGCTTCGCCATCGGGTTTGTGCTCGCGCTGTTGATCTACCTGTTTCAGAAAAAGAAGTTTGGTGAAGTAACGACGATCATTGCGATCAAGGTGTTTTACTTCTTTTGCGGTTTCTGGATTGCCCTCTTGTTCCCTGCGTTTCACCTGTTTGATTTTACCCAACTGTTCATGTACGCCATCCTCGCTGTGGCAGCCACCTGGTCGTTGTGCATCAAAAAGCCGTTTACGCTGCAATATGCAAAAAAAGTGGTGCCCGCCGAGTTTACTTCGCATCCGCTGTTTCTGGCCTCTAACTTTTGGCTGACATTGATTTGGGCAGTCGCGTTCGGGCTGTCGCTCATTTGCTCCGTGCTGTTTGCGCTCGCTGTCATTTCCGGAGATACGGGCGTCATGCTGGTCAACATCTGGAACATCATCGGGCTTGCCGCGACTATTTTTGTCCGTCCCGTTGTGAAGCATTACTTTTTGAAAAAGCGAGGTTAACAAAAGAGGGCAGCACAATGGTGTGTATGCCTGCTATTTTGCTCTACTGAAAACCGACGGTCGGTTTGTGATGGAATCTGAAAGGAAGAAAGCAGACATGGAGAAGAAAAAGCTGAATCCAAAAGCAATCGTGGCCGTCGTTTGTTCGATCGTGGCGGCGGTCGTGGGTTACTACGGCTACCAGAGCTATTTTTACGTCAAGACGGAGGATGCGGTAGTCACTGGAGAGATATACAAGATCGCGTCCAAGCAGGCCGGAAAGCTGACAAACGTGCGCGTGGATGTGGGCAGCCAGGTCGAGCAGGAGCAGATCGTGGCAGAGCAGGAGCAGCTCAACGCCGCCAGCCCCACACAGGTGGAAAGCTTGATGATCCGCTCGCCGATCAGCGGGGTGATTCTGCAAAAAGCCGCCAAGGAAGGCGAAGTGGTGGGCGCAGGCAACACGGTGGCGCTGGTCGTAGACAAACGGCAACTGTACGTGGAGGCGCACGTGGAGGAAGCGGAGGCAGGTTATGTCCAGGTCGGGCAACAAGTGGACATCGAGCTGGATAAGTACCCGGGCCAGCGGTTTCGCGGGACCGTCAACCGGATTGGCGAAGCGACGCAGTCGACGTTTTCTCTGCTGCCCCCGGTGAATGCGAGCGGCAATTTTACGAAGGTGAGCCAGCGCATTGCCGTGAAAATCACGTTTGACGAAGGACCGTACGATTTTCAGCCAGGCTTGAATGCCCATGTGTCCATCCATGTGCGATAAGGATGTGTAGCCGATGAGTCCACAGGAAAATTTTTGGCCGGGCGTTTTTGCGATTGTGCTGGGCACGTTCATGGCGGTGCTGGATACGAGCATCGTCAACGTAGCGATTCCGGAAATGATGAACGTGTTCGGGGCGTCGACGGAAGAAATCCAATGGGTCGTGACCAGCTACACATTGACGATGGCCGCCGTCATTCCGCTGGCAGGCTTTCTCGGCATCCGGTTCGGGATCAAAAAAAGCTACCTCGCCAGCCTGTTTTTGTTCACGCTCGGCTCGCTGTTGTGCGGCCTGGCGGTCAGCAACGCCACGATGATCGCCGCACGGATCATCCAGGCGGCGGGCGGCGGACTGATGATGACGATCGGTCAGTCGATGATCCAGCTTGTCGTGCCGCGGGAAAAAATGGGGCCAGCGATGGGAGTGTTCGGCATCTCGGTTTTCGTCGCTCCCGCTGTCGGGCCGACGCTCAGCGGGTATTTCGTGGAGCAGCTCGACTGGCGTTTCATTTTTACGGTGAACATTCCGTTCGGGATGTTGGCGATGCTTCTGGTCTGGCGTTTTTTGCAGGAAAGCGAAGCGAACCGCAAGCAGCCGTTTTATCTGGCGGGCTTCGTCTGGTCGGCGATTGCGTTGGTCAGCCTGCTGCTCGCCGTCACCAAAGGAGAGGAAAAGGGCTGGGACTCGTTTTACATCGTCTCCTTGTTGATGAGTGCTTTGCTAGGCGGTTGCCTGTTCGTCATGCGCGAGCTGTCGACTGCTCATCCGTTGGTCGATGTCCGCCTGTTTGCCAACCGTCCGTTTACGCTCGGGCTGTTGGTGAACAGTCTGATTATGGTCGGCAATTTCGGCGTGATCTACCTGCTGCCGATCTATTCGGAAAACATGCTCGGCAAAACGGCGATGGAAACCGGGCTGATGATGCTGCCGCAGGCGCTCGCTTCCGGGGTGGTGACGCCGCTGTGCGGCATGCTGGCGACGCGCATCGGCCTGAAACCGCTGATTGTCGGCGGGCTTGTGCTGTGCATCGTGCCCGGCTATTTTCTCAGCCAGGTCGATCTGGACACGAATGTGACGACGATTTATTGGCTGCTCGCCTTGCGCGGGGCCGGGCTGGGCATGTGCCTGATGACGTCCATGCAAATTCCGCTGGTGGCCGTCTCCGACCCATTGCGAGTGCCTGCGGCTTCGGTCATCACGAATATTTCCCGGCAGGTCGCGACCTCAATCGGGATTGCCGGACTGATTTCCTTGTTTTCCCGTAGAGGCGCGGTGCATGCGGCACAGATGAGCGAACAGGTCGCGGCCACCCGGCAGCCTGTGCTGGAGGCGCTGTCCCAGTGGCAGCAAATGTACGCGGCCAAAGGGCTGTCGTGGACGGAGGCGTATGCAGCGGCCAGCGGGCTATTCGGCCAGCTCGTAAAAAAATACGCGGCAGTCGCCGCGCTGCAGGACAGCTTGCTTATGGCCGTGCTCGTGCTGGTGGCGGCGTTTTTGGCCGTGCTGACCGTAAAAGAAAACAAGGCAGCCATGCAAGCAGGCAAGGAGGCGGCAAAGTCCGCAGTACCGGATTAAAGCGATTTTTCCCCATATCATAAATCAGGAGGGTTTCAGCATGAAATGGCGCAAATGGATGGCGGCGTTGGCAGGAAGTACGGCGATTGCTTGCCTGGCAGGCTGCGGCTCGGTGCAGCCCACAGCCTTAACACCTGCAACGCCAGCCTCTGCTCAAGAGGCAGCAGGGGAGGAAGCGGGTACGCACTCGTTCAGCGGGAAAATGATCGGCATCGAGGAAGTCACGATTTATCCCAAGACGGCAGGGCGAGTGGCCGCCGTCTTCCGCGATACGGGCGATCGGGTAGAAGCGGGCACGCCGCTTTTGGCGCTGGAGACGGTCGAGCTGGAAGCGAGCCTGCAAATGGCAAAAGCCGAACTCGCCTCGGCGCAGGCAAAATGGGAGGAAGCGAAGGCAGGAGCGCGGGTGGAAGACTTGCAGTACGCCAAAGCGGGCTGGCAGCAGGCGCAAAGCAAGTACGAGGACGTCAAAAACGGCAAGCGGCCGGAGGAGCTTGCGCAACTGGCAGCGGCGGCGCAATCGGCGAAATCGGTCTACGATGCCGCCAAAGCGAAGCAGGCCCGGGCAAAGACGCTCTACGATCAAGGGGGGCTTTCCAGCCAAAGCCTGGAGGACGCACAGACAGCGTTGGCGCAGGCAGAAGCACAGTACGTCCGTGCCCAGGAAGAGCTGAGGCTGGCCCGGCAAGGAGTGACGCAGCCGACGCTGCAATCGCTCGCAGCCAATGTCGAGCAGATGAAGGCGCTGTACGACAAGACGAAAAACGGCCCGACGAAGGAACAGCTCGCCCAGTATGAGGCGGGTGTCCAAAAGGCGCGGGCCGCTGTCCAAAAAGCCCAGTACCAACTGGACAATGCAACGCTGAAAAGCCCAATCAAAGGCTACATCAGCATGAAAAGTATCCAGCCGGGCGAGCTGGCAAACGCGAGCATGCCTGTCATGAGCGTGGTGAACACAGACCAACTGTATGTCGTGATCGGCGTATCGGAGGCAGAGCTCGCCCGTTTTTCCCTGAACAAGAAAGCCGATGTATTCGTCGAAGCGCTTCAGCGCCACGTTCCGGGCAAGGTAGCGCGGATCAGTCCAAAGGCAGACGCTGGAACGAATACGTACACGGTGAAGATTCTCGTGGACAATCCAAAAGGAGACCTCCGTTCCGGGATGACTGGCGTAGTTTCGCTTTAATGCTTCCGGAGAGC
Source organism: Brevibacillus sp. YAE8 (assembly GCF_057543335.1). Classification (NCBI taxonomy): domain Bacteria; kingdom Bacillati; phylum Bacillota; class Bacilli; order Caryophanales; family Paenibacillaceae; genus Brevibacillus; species Brevibacillus sp. YAE8. The sequence continues at coordinate 179,475 of NZ_BAAIYG010000006.1, read as the reverse complement.
CAGGCTGTTCTCGACGAGCCGGACAAATTCGCGCTGCTCCTCGCCGGAGGCGTTTGCCTTTGCCAGCTCCAGCACATCGTGCAGAGAGCTTCGTTCTGACCAGGGGCTTTCGCGAAGAATCTCGGCAAACTCGGCGACAGAAGCGAGAAATTTCAACTCGGGCGACAATGTCGTCTGCACCTGCACGGGCTGACTGGTTTCTTCTACGCGATTGGTCGCTACGTCGTGGTGGCGGATGCGCACGGTGCCCAGCGGGGCCGTATCCGCCGCCTTTTTTGGCTTGATCTCGTAAAGCGCGGTGACGGTATGACCAGCTCCTACTTCGCCCGCGTCTGTTTTGTCGTTGCGAAAATCTTCATCGCGGACGTCGCGGTTTTCATAGCCGAGCAGGCGATACGAGTCGACCTTGGCCGGATCGAACTCCACCTGGATTTTGACATCGCGGGCGATCGTCTGCAGCTTGCCTGTCAGCGCTTCCGTAAACACCCGTTTGGCCTCGGAAAAGGAATCGATGTAAGCGTAGTTGCCTTCGCCTTTGTCGGCGAGCTGCTCCATCAGCACATCGTTGTAATTGCCCATCCCGAAGCCAAAGGTGCTCAAATAAATCTCTTTGCGGGAAAAGTCCTCGATAGAACGCAAGATTCCTTCCGCGCCCGTCTCGCCCACGTTGGCTACCCCGTCGGAGCAGAGGATGACGCGATTGATCGCTCCGCGTTCAAAGGAGCGGGAGGCCAGCTCATAGCCGAGCAGCAGTCCTTCTTCGGCATTGGTGGAGCCTTCGGGTTTCAGCTCGGCAATCGCGGACAAAATCGCTGGCCGCTGCTTGGCGGAAGTCGGGGGAAGCACGACCCGCCCGTTTGAGCCGTAGACGACGATGCCGACCGTATCGTCTGGCTGGAGCTGGTCGACCAGGACGTTCAAGCTTTTTTTCACCAGTTCCAGGCGGTTTTCCCGCGCCATCGAGCCGGAGACGTCGATGACGAAGACGAGCCGGGCGGGTTTGCGGTCGTCGCTTGCGATTTCCTTGCCTTTGATCCCGATGCGGACGAGCTGGTGACCGGGATGGAAAGGCGATGGCCCGCCGTCTGTGACGATGGAAAACGTGCGGTCTGTGGGAGCCGGATAAGCGACGGGGAAGTAGTTGATAAATTCCTCCACGCGAACAGCGTCCGGCGGCGGCAAGGTGCCTTCGTGGATGTAGCGGCGCATGACGGTGTAGGAGCCGGTGTCTACGTCTGCGGCAAACGTAGAGAGACGGTCTTCTGCGGCGGAGACGAACGGGTTTGCGCCGTAGTTTTGAAAATACATATCATCTGTGCGCGACGGGATTGGAGTTGGGAGCGAAGCATCTTGCATGGTACGGCTGAGCGCGGATGATTCGCTCGCCGCTTGTTGCGGGCTTGCCGCCGTCTGCGGATGGGACCCGTTGTTTTCCGCGGCGCGCTGCCCAGTCGAGCTGCAGCCGATCAAGGCTGCAACCAAAACGGTCATGCCACTTGCCTTTACGATGTTTTTCATCTGTCTATTCCCCCTTTTGCCTATGAGACGTGGAAAAAAAAGGAACGTTACAGTCGCTGCGGCCTTATTGCGCGAATCTTTTTGCGATTTTCTGGCTCGCGGCTCTTTCAGCTAGTATGATGGGGAAAAGGGAGGCGATACGATGAACGCATACAGCTATTATTGCTCTACACGCATCGAAATGGGGACAGGCAAAGCTGGGGAGCTGCCGAAGCTTTTGCACGATCTGCAAAAAGGCACGTCTGTCCTGCTGGTCAGCGATCCGGGGGTCATCAAGGCAGGGCTGGTCGCGCCGATCCAGGAGGCGCTGACGGCAGCCGGTTTTCAAGTGACGCTGTTTGATCGGCTCAGCCAAAATCCGCGCGATACGGAATGTCTGGAAGGGGCAGTCCTGTTTCGCGACACAGCCGCCGACATGGTCGTAGCGATTGGGGGCGGCAGCGCGATGGATACGGGCAAAACGATTGCGCTGTGCGGGCCAAACGGCGGAACGCCCGCCGACTACGCAGACGGGCGACTGGCCTATGAAAACATCGCGCCGATCATCTGCGTCCCGACGACAGCGGGAACTGGCTCGGAAGTGACGCGCTCTGCCGTAATTACGGAGGCTGCCACGCACCGGAAAATGACGCTCAAGCACGCAGCGCTGCGGCCAGTCCTGGCCGTGCTCGACCCGGCTTTGACGTACAGCGTGCCTGCTGCCGTCACCGCTGCTACCGGAGTCGACGCGCTCGTTCACGCCATCGAAGGCTACACGTGCAAGGTGACGAATCCGATCTCGCAAGCGCTCGGGGCCAAAGCGATGCAGACGATTGTGTCCGCTCTGCCCGCAGCCTACGCAGACGGGCAAAACGAAGCGGCCCGGCACGCGATGCTCGAAGGCAGCCTGCTTGCGGGACTGTGCTTTGGCTCTGCGGATGTGGCGGCTGTTCACTGCCTGGCCGAAGCGTTAGGCGGGTTGTACGATACGCCGCATGGAGTGGCAAACTCCGTCTTTTTGCCGCACGTCCTGCGCTTCAATGCTGCGGAAAACAAGCCGATGCACGCGGATCTCGCCCGCTACATGGGCTTTGCCGCAGATGCCGACAGCGAAGAGGTTGCAGTAGACAAGCTGATCGCGGGCATTGCCGAGTGGACAAGCAGCTTGCACATCCCCAAGCTGAAAGACTTGCCCGGCGTGCGCGAAGAAGACTTCCCCCGCATCGTGGAGCTGTCGATGCAAAACGGCTCGACGCCAAGCAACGTCCGCACGATTACGGCGGACGATTACATGAGCATTTTGGTCGAGGCTTATCAGGCGTAGTTTTTTCTTGCCCGCTGTTCAAATATCTTGTAAAATTAGGAAATCTTTGTGGTGTGACGGTCGCTTATAGTCAATGGAAAAAAACGAGGAAAAGAGGTCGATTGCCGCTACGATTACACAAACAAGAGAGGTACTTACATGAATTTAGCTATTAACGTAACGCAACATCAGCTAATGGACGTGCTGCTCAACGTAGCCGTGGCGCGTCCCGTCTTTATTTGGGGAGCGCCGGGGATCGGAAAATCTGCCCTTGTCGAAGCGTTCGCCCAGCAGGTAGGCTTGCCGTGCGTCTCCCTTTTGGGGAGTCAGTTGGCGCCGGAGGATATTATCGGCGTTCCGCAGATCGTGGAGGGAAAAAGCAGGTTTTGCCCGCCGGCGCAAATCGCGCGGGAAGAGCCGTACTGCCTGTTTCTCGACGAGCTGAATGCGTGTTCGCAAGAGGTGCAAAAAGCGTTTTACAGTCTGATTCACGAGCGCCGAATCGGGGATTACCACTTGCCGGAAGGCTCGATTGTGATCGGGGCGGGGAACCGCGCCCAGGACAGCGCGATTGTCAAGCCGATGTCGTCCGCGCTCATCAACCGGATGTTCCATGTGCAGCTTCTCGTCTCCCATGAGCAGTGGCTGAGTTGGGCGTACGCCAACGGGATTCATCCGTACGTGCTGCAATTTTTGCAGGTGCGTCCCGACTATTTGTGGTCGCAGCCGCCCAAGACGGAGGAGCCGTTTTCCACGCCGCGCTCCTGGCATATGCTCTCGGATGCGCTGCACGAATTTGGCGAAGGGCTGACCAGCGAGATCGTCGGGGTGCTCGCCTATGGCTGCCTGACGCCGCAGCATGCCGCACAGTTCAAGGCTTTTCACAAAAACCTTCAGGGCAAGTACCAGCTCAACCGCATTCTGGAGGGCGAGGCGTCGTTCCCGAGTGCGCCGGAGGACCGGGACGTGCTGTATTTCCTCGCCGATTCGTTCCGCGCCCAGATCAAAAAAGAGCTGCCGCCAGACAAAGCTTCCGTGAGCGATGGGCACAAGCGGTTTGCGCATCGGGCCAAGGCTCTGCTCAAAGACTTGTCTGCGATCTCGCTGGAAATGGCGCAGATGGTCGTCGCCCGGCACGAGGACGGGGACGGTTTGCCGGACTGGTTTGTCGTCGAGGTCATTCGCGACTTGCCGCGGCTGGCGATGGACAGAAAGGGCAAGTAGCCGATGGCCAAAGGACAGAGAGGGCAGAGCGACCCGGCGACGCAAAACTACCAGCAGGCAGTGCAGTTTTTGGCGCATCACCCGATGTTTGGGCCGCTTTGCTCCCGTGCCCATTTTTTTCGCGCGGAAAACAACTTGTGCCCGGAGAACGGCTGGGCCGTCGTGACCGCGAGCGGAAGCATTCACGTACACCCCAAGCGCAGGGGAGCGGTGGAGGAATGGATTTACGTTCTCGCACATGCCTTGCTGCACCTAGGGTTTGGGCACTTTGTGGAAAAAGAGCAGCCCGCGCTGTGGAATATCGCCTGCGACTGCTACGTCACCCGCTTTTTGAAGGACATGAAGCTGGGCAAGCCTCCCGCTGAGATGGCGTACGCGTTGGAGCTGGCGGGAAAAAGCGAAGAGGAGCTGTACAAGTGGTTTGTCGAGCACGGCGTGCCCGAGCAGATGAAGCTGTTTGGAACAGGCGGAGAAAGACAGCCGGATATGTTGTTTTCCGACAAATACGTCCGCTACAGCTACAAGCGGGACGTGAACTGGGAACGGCTCCTGGGCATCGGGCTGTCGCAGGCCGTGCAGAGCGCGGTCAGCGTGGCGGGCGGGTATGCGGATGCGCTGGGGAATGAGGAAAGCAAGCTGTCGGACGCGCAAAAGGCGAAGCGCTGGTTCATCAATCACTACCCGCTGCTCGCTTCCCTCGCCAGCCACTTCACGATCATTGAGGATTCGCTCATTTGCCAGCGGCTGCAAATATCGGTGGCCGCCATTGATGTGACCTCGCAGGAGATTTTTATCAACCCGGCGGCAGGGCTGGACGAAGAGGAATGCAAGTTCGTGATGGCCCACGAGCTGCTGCATGCGGGCTTGCGGCACCATGAGCGCTGCCAGGGACGGGACCCGTACTACTGGAACGTGAGCTGCGACTACGTCATCAATCAATGGCTGATGGAGCTTGGCGTCGGGCGCTTTCCGCAGATTGGCGGTCTGTACGATCCCGATTTGAAGGGTTTGTCGGCAGAGGCCATCTACGACCGGATCGTGACCGATATGCGGACGTACCGCAAGCTGTACACGCTCAGAGGAATCGGCATGGGCGATATGTTGGACGGGGACGACCCGCGCTTTTGGGAAAAGGGACCGGGGACGACGCTGGACGACTTTTACCGCAGCGCGATGTCGCAAGGCTTGATCTATCACCAGGAGCGGGGCCGCGGGCTTTTGCCGGCCGGCTTGGTGGAAGAAATTCGCGCTCTCGGCCAGCCGCCGATCCCGTGGGATGTGCAGCTCGCGCGCTGGTTCGACGAGCATTTTCCGCCGCTGGAAAAAAGACGCACGTATGCCCGCGCCAGCCGCAGGCAATCGTCGACGCCGGACATCGCCCGTCCTGCCTGGGCGCATCTGGAGACGGACCAGCTCGCGCGCACGTTCGGCGTCGTCATTGACACGTCCGGCTCGATGGACAGCAAGCTGCTCGGCAAGGCGCTGGGAGCGATTGCGAGCTACAGCGAGGCTCGCGACGTTCCGTATGCGCGGGTTGTGTTCTGCGACGCGCAGGCTTACGATGCCGGCTACCTCTCCCCGGACGATATCGCGGAGCGCGTCAGCGTCAAAGGGCGCGGCGGAACCGTTTTGCAGCCAGGCATCGACCTGTTGGAGAAGGCCGCCGATTTCCCGAAGGACGGCCCGATCCTCGTCATCACGGACGGGGAGTGCGATCGGCTCCGCATCACGCGCAGCCATGCTTTCATGCTGCCAAAAGGAAAACATTTGCCGTTTGTACCGAGAGGCCCGGTTTTTCGGATGGAATAAGCGGAAAATGGAAATGAAAAATACAAGCAGCGCGGCGAAGACAACCTGCACCATGCTTGTTGTCTCACACTTCCACTGGTACGAGCGAACGGTATAAGCTATTCTGTATAATAAATCTGAAAATTAGCAAGAACGGGGAACATAGCCATGACAGAACAGGAGAGCAAAGAGAGAAAACTGCTTTTGCAAGAGGTAGAAGGGCTGCTGTCGCTCATCACTGTGCCGATTCTCGTCGTCGATGCGACGGGGCATGTCATCCACGCCAATCAGGCGGCTGAGCACGTCTGGCAGCGTTCTTTGGCTGTTCTCCTGACGAAAAGCTTGCAGGCGTTCGTCGCTACGTCCAAGCTGCTCGGGTTCGTCAAAAAAGGCAAGCCGCTGCGCGATTTTCCGGTCGAGATCGTGGACGGGAGCGGCAAACGCCTTCCGTGTCTTTGTCGGCTGCACCCGCTGTACATCGACCAAAAGCCGGAGGGCGCGATCTTGCAGTTCACGCGGCAGCAGATGGAGACGGAGCAGGAAAAAAACCGCAAATACGTCACGCGCTATACGTTTGCGGACATTCGCGGGAACAGCGAGGCGATTATCGCCTTGAAAGACTCGGCCAGAAAAATCGCGAAAAGCGACTCGACCGTGCTCATTCGCGGGGAGAGCGGCACCGGAAAGGAAGTGCTCGCCCAGTCGATCCACCAGGCCAGCTCGCGTAGCGACGGGCCGTTTGTCGCGATCAACTGCGCAGCGATACCGGAGGCGTTGCTGGAAAGCGAGCTGTTTGGCTACGAGGAAGGGGCGTTTACGGGGGCGAAAAAAGGCGGCAAGGCAGGGCGGTTCGAGTTGGCCTTGAACGGCACGCTGTTTCTCGATGAGATTGGCGACATGCCGCCGTTTTTGCAAGCCAAATTGCTCCGCGTCCTGCAGGAGCGGCGCATCGAGCGGGTGGGCGGCTCGGAAAGCATCCCGGTCGATGTCCGGCTGATTGCCGCGACGCACAAGGACCTCGACGCGATGATCGTCAGCGGCCAGTTTCGCGAAGATTTGTACTATCGGCTGCACGTCATTCCGCTGTACGTCCCGCCATTGCGCGAGCGCAAAGAAGACTTGTACGACCTGATCCACTACTATTTGAAGCTGTTCGCGGACAAGCTCGGCAAAGAGCCGAAGCTCTTTTCGGCGCAGGCGCTGAAATGCCTGATCGACTACCATTGGCCCGGCAATATACGCGAGCTGGAAAACACGCTGGAGTACATCGTGAATCTGGAGATTGGCGACCTCGTGACGATCAGCAGCCTGCCTGCGATCATTCGCGGAAGCCGGACGAGCGAGGAAGGGCTGGCTACACAGTCGCAGAGCCAGGCAACGCCATCTGCACCGCTTGCTTCTGCCACTCCGGCGCCACAGGCGGCAGAGCTTTCCCTGGAAAAAAACGAGGAACAGCTCATTTTGCAGGCGGTGCAGCGTTTCGGAAAAAGCACCGAGGGCAAGCGCAAGGCCGCCGAGTTTTTGGGCATCAGCGTCGCTACGCTGTACAGACGCTTGCAAAAGCTAAGCCGCAAGTGACGGCCTCACGCAGACGAAAACAGAGGAAAAACGCAACGAGAAGGAGGCCAAAGCCCCAACTTATATCCCGGACAAGCTGGAAACGGGGACGCAAAACCATGAAGGCATTGCAGGAATCGCGCCCGCCATCGACTTTATCGCCTCGCTCGGGACAGGGAGCAATCGCCGCGAGCGGCTCGTTTCCGCTTTTGCCAACCTGGAGCAGTACGAAAACCGTCTGGCTGAGCTGATGCGCAACGAGCTGCGACAAATCGCAGGCGTAACGCTCTATCAGGCAGCCGCTGGCGTGGCGAAAACGCCGACTGTCGCCTTTCGTCTGGACAAGCTCGCGCCGGAAGAAGCATGCCTGCAAATGGCCGAGCAGCACAGCGTCTTTATCGCGAGCGGCGATTTTTACGCCTCCCGCCTGGCGGAGTTGGCCGGAATTGCGCACAGCGGCGGCTGGATTCGCGCCGGAATCGCTCCGTACAACACAGAAGAGGAAATTTGGCGCCTGATAAAAGGCGTGCAGCAGCTCATGCGGTAAGACTGAGACGGCATTTCCCGCCCGCATGCATAAAAAACCCGGACTCTCGCAAACTATAAACAATCATCAGAAGAGGAAGCGGGGAAGGGAAATGCTCCACTATCCAGGCATTTACTATGCGATTTTTGGCCTGATTTTTTTGGTAGGGCTGTTTTTGACCATCCGCTACGCCAAACGCCAGGAGACGAAGGAAGTGGACAACAACATCAGTCAGACGACCGTCAAGCACAAAGTTCTCGGGAATGTGGGGATGCTGTTTTACTTGGGGGCGTTTGCGGTGCTGCTCGCGATATTGCTGATCTCCGTACTCGTATATTAGCGTTGGGGAGGCGAGAGTAACACAATGGACAAAAAAAGGTATTACGTATCTGTTCAGGCAGGGACGATCATGGAAAATCAGGGCGACTCCGGGTACGAGTTCGAGATTGAAGCGACGGATCGCCAGGTTCACGCGCTGAAAAGCTTGTTTGAGGAAAGGACCGAGTATGAGTTTGGCACCTTTTTGCGCGGGCATGTCGTCGCGATTCCTTATCATTTTGACGAGGAAAACGATCAATACGACAACTGCCTGAAGCAAATATACAGCGCCATTTACGAATGCGGAACAGAGGAGACGAAGCAGCATATCCAATCCATGGGCGTACTGAATATGTGAGCGGGCCGGACATCCGGCCGAATCCGGCCGTCTAAAGCGAGGCTCACCCCCTGTCCGGATCGTAGCCGTACCCCGGGTATTTGACGACGGGCCATTTTTGCTTGCGCAAGGCGTCCAGCAACTCCGGGCCTACGTTCAGATTGGAAGCGACCAACTCGTGCGGCGTGAGCGCCATCCACTGGTTGAGCGAGACGTCGACGAAGCGGTCGCTTTTGAACATTTCCAAAAACCAGACTGTCTCGTTTCCCGTATTTTGAATGTAATGCCCTGTCGCAAAGGGCACATAGCCGACATCGCCCGCCCGGTAGTCAAACGTGCGGGCTGTTCCATTTCCGGCAAAAACGGTCATGCGAGCCTGGCCGGAAATGTAGTATTGCCACTCGTCGTTGTTCGGATGCCAGTGCAGCTCGCGCACACCGCCTGGCGTCAGAGCCATGTTCACGCCAGCGAGCGTAGTGGCAACCGGCAGCTCGCGCACGGTGACTTCGCGCGACCAGCCGCCGTGATTCAGCGTCATCGTGGCGTCGGAGAAGGAAAACTTCAAATTCGGCAGCAAGCCTGCATCGGTGACGGGCGGCACGAGCATGTTCGGATTTTGCCGATCCCGCTCGATGTTGCGCGGCCCGAGATCGACCCACCCCGTACCGTCTCCCCGCATCGGCTCCGGGATGCGCTCTCCCTTTTTGTGTGAGGTCATTTCCGACCAACCTCCCTCATCTTTACGACAAGTTTCGTCTGCTTTTGGCGCAGCCACTCACCATGTGTATGGCCGCTGGCTTGGCTTTTATGCAAAAAAGGAACAGCGTCCCTGTGCCGCGCTCACACTGGTTTCGCTGTTCCTGCATCATCGTATTTGTGCCAGCCTGGCTTTGGCTTTGTCTGGACGTCGACGGTTATACCGTCAAGAGCTGGCGCTTTTGCTCCGTCTGGGCCAGACAAAAAAGCTGACGGTAATCAAAAGGTCAATGCCGAGCACAACCGCCCATTGCAGCATCGCCTGCTCCAAAGCCCCGGTCCGCGAGGCATCCCCGACAAAAAAGATCATCGCGAGCAGCAGTCCCGCCCCGATGAGGTAGGCGAAAACGTGCTTGAACCAGCCTTTGGCATACGACCTGGCGTAAGCCATCCCGTACAGCTTCGGCTTTTTCGCCAGTGGCTGTTTTTTCACATAGTACAAAAACTTGTCGTCCGCCCAGCGAATCATGCCTTTGCCAAAAGCGATCGACACGCCGATATAGACAGCAGCCAGCGCATGAGCCATGGTCGCGGTTGCGCCCCGGTACAAGTCCACGCTGGTCACGGCCAGCAAAACAAGGTCGACCAGGGGAGTCAGCGCCAGGATAAAAAGCCCCAGCCGCTCTTTTCCCAAGCCATACCGCACGGCCAACCCCAGAGCAATCACGACCCAAAAACCAATTTCACAGGCAACGATCATCCACGCGATCCAGTTCACGTTTACGCTCTCCTTTTTTAATACAGATGTATTGTAAAAAGATTTTATCATCTGTTTTTATTTAATACAAGTGTATTATTTAATTGCTCGTCCCGTTCGGGCTTGGTAAAATACAGCTATGCCAAAACAAATCGATCATGAAAAACGAAGAGAACAAATAGCCGAAGCGACCTGGCGGGTCATCAGCGAGCGGGGAATGGAGGGAGCGACGGTTCGCAATATCGCGGCAGAGGCAGGGCTGTCGCTAGGGGCGCTGCGGCATTATTTCAGCACACAGGACGAGCTGCTGGCGTATTCGATGAAGCTCGTGAAGGAGAGGGCGACGGCTCGCATCCGCGAGATTATTTCGCTTGATTTGCCGCCGCGAGAGAAGTTTATCAAGACGATTTTGGAACTTGTGCCTACCAATCGGGAAAAGATGGCGGAAATGGAGGTCTGGTTCGCCTTTACCGCCTACTTTCGCCATAAGCCGGGCGGTCTGGATGCGCAGTACGACGGCATTTACCCTGGCCTGCAAAAGCTCATGGACTATGCCGAACAGTCCGGACTGCTGCCTGCAAACACGGACAAGGAGCTGGAGACAGAGCGGCTTTACGCCTTGGTCGACGGGCTTGCGCTGCACGCCTATCTCGAGCCGAAGCGCCTGGACGGGCCGAAGGTAGAGCGCGTGCTGATCCATCACTTGTCGGCGCTGATCGCAGAGAAAGACTGAGCCATGTCAGGTAAACATGACACGGGGAGAACAGACATGAACAAAAACATCCTGATAGTCGAGGACGAACCGATTTTGCGGGAAATCATGAAGGATTACTTCGAAAACGAAGGTTATGCGGTGCTGGAAGCGATCGTCGTCTCCATCCGCGGCGAAGGCAAGATGGCACGAGTCAGCATCGAGAACAAAGGCGCCCGTATTCCCGAGGAGCATCCGGAAAAATACAGAAAAATATAGGGCCACTTTTACCGCGGAGAGCCGTCTCGCCAGCGTTCCACGGGAGGAACCGGCCTCGAGCTGGCTATCTGCAAAAAAATATTGCATGACGTGCCGTTCGGCGTGTGCAATATGGAAGAAGGCGTCGAGCTTTTTTTCCAGCTTCCGAAAAACGAATAGCATTCAAGCGCAGAACACGTTTCTGCGCTTTTTTTTGTCTGGTCGTTTTTATGCATTTTTTACGCCGTGTCGATTCGTTCTGCATCTGATCTTGATCTCGGCCCTGTACGCTCTTTAGGTAGGCAAGGATTGCATTGCGAGTCGTTTCCAAAAAGCGAGGGAGAGAATCGGCGATATCGCGAGGCAGCTCGTCGCCCGCATGGCGACAATCGGGCCATTCGGCGAAGGGGCAGCGCTGTTGGTCAGAGGACTGGCGAAAAAAGTGCTGCTCGCCAAGAACATCGGGCTGTTGTGGTCCGATGTGAAAGCGACGCCGACCGACGAGCTGACGACTTTTCTCGCCTGGCTCGGCATTGTGGCCTTTGCCTTCCAGATTTACTTTGACTTCAGCGGCTACTCGGACATGGCGCGCGGACTGGGGAAAATGTTCGGCTTTGACTTTATGGAAAACTTCCGCTATCCGTACATGTCCAAAAGCATTTCGGAGTTTTGGCGCAGATGGCAGTTCATCATCTTGGAAAAATGGCTGCCTGGGCTTGCTGCAAAAGGCGCATGCCGCTGTCGGCCACATCTACACGCTTGTGGTCGTACTGATCGGCTGGGTATTTTTCGAATGCGCGAGCCTGCCTGTGGCCTGGCAGTTCCTGCGGGCGATGTCCGGTTTTGCGGGACAAGGCTTCATGGACGACCAGGCGCTCTACTACTGGTCGACGAAGGGCGCTTTTTATGCCTACCAGGCGCTGGCAAGGCAAATGGGCCTGGAACCGCAGAACGAGGCAGACTTCCGGCTGGAGGCAGTGTCGGACGCGTTTTCCGGCTCGCTCTATTCCAAAAGCGGCTACAGACTTGTGCAGCCGGACAGCATCGAGCTGGATGTTCCGCGCGCGGCGCAAACGTACAGCGTCGAGTTCGTGGACGAACAGCGGCGTTTTCGCCAAGACCAGGCGCAGCCCGTCTGTTAACGCCGCCTTTACCAATCGCTTACATTTCTTTACACAAAGCCCGTCCGAGCTCAACAGAAGAAGAGTATGATTGGTGACATGCTTATGAACATTCCTATTTGCAGGAGGTACAAAATGTTTCGCACATTCCCGAAAAAGCTTGTCCCAGTAGCTGTCATCTCTTCCCTGGCCCTGACGACGGCGCTGTTTGGCGGAAATTCCGGTCTGGTCAAGGCGGCAGAAAATAAAGCGGGCAACGCCCAGGTCAAAAACATCATCTTCCTGATCGGCGACGGCATGGGCACGTCCTATACAACGGCTTACCGTTACATGAAAGACGACCCGGCGACTCCTGTCATGGAGCCGACCGAGTTTGACAAATATTTGGTCGGGGCGCAAATGACCTATGCCGAAGACGAAAAGCAAAACATCACCGACTCCGCCTCTGCGGCGACCGCCATGTCTTCCGGTGTGAAGACGTACAACAACGCGATTGCGGTCGACAACGACAAATCAGAGGTAGAGACAGTGCTGGAGCGGGCCAAAAAAGTCGGCAAATCGACTGGCCTGGTGGCTACTTCGGAAATTACGCACGCGACCCCGGCTTCGTTCGGCGCGCACGATGAGAGCCGCAAAAACATGGACGCGATTGCCGACGACTACTACGACTTGCGCATTGACGGCAAGCATTCCGTCGACGTCTTGCTGGGCGGCGGCCTGAACAACTTCGTGCGCAAGGACCGCAATCTGACGGAAGAATTCAAAAAAGACGGCTACAGCTACGTCACGAGCAAGCAGGAACTGCTGAGCGACAAAAATGACAAAATTCTCGGTCTGTTCGCAGCAGGCGGAATGGACAAAATGATCGACCGCACGGACAAAACCCCGTCCCTGGAAGACATGACAAAGGCCGCGATTGAGCGGTTGAGCAAGAACAAGGAAGGCTTCTTTTTGATGGTGGAAGGCAGCCAGATCGACTGGGCTGGTCACGACAACGACATCGTGGCGGCGATGAGCGAGATGGAAGACTTCGAGAAGGCGTTCAAGGCTGCCATTGACTTCGCGAAAAAGGATGGAAACACGCTCGTTGTCGCGACAGCGGACCACTCCACGGGCGGGCTGTCTGTCGGGGCGAAGGAAGAGTACAACTTCCTCGTCGCGCCAATCAAGGCGGCGAAGCGCACGCCTGACTTCATCGCCGCGGGAATCGCCAAAGGCGCGAGCGTGGAAGAAACGTTGAAAAAGTACATCGACCTGCAACTGACGCCAGAGGAGATCGCTTCCGTGAAAAAGGCGGCGGAAACGAAGAAGCAAGTCGAGATCGACAACGCAATCGAAGCGATTTTTGACAAACGCTCCTTCACCGGCTGGACAACGGGCGGCCACACAGGCGAGGACGTCAACGTGTACGCGTACGGTCCATGGAAAGAAAGATTTTCCGGCCTGATCGACAATACGCACAATGCGGAAGTGATCTTTGAAATTCTCGGCGAAGCGAAGAAATAAAGGGGCAAGAAAAGAAGCTGCCAGGCTTATCTGGCGGCTTTTTCTTTTGGACGGGCCAAGCCATCGTCTCACCTGGCCTGTCTCCCGGGAAAAGTCGCTTTGGCCAAAACGTCCGAAGGGGTTTACAACCCGAACGTCCATTCGTAGAATAAGGGCAAGAAGGTGAGCCTGGTGAAGATGAAAAAAGACATGGCAAGTATTTTGGAGCATTTGAAAACAGACGAGCGTTTTCGCGACAATATCGCCCACTGGCGGGTCATTCCGGCCCGCGAGGCCAAAACGGTTCCGTTTCCGCAGGAGATGGATGCGCGCATCCGGGAAGCGCTGACGCGAAGAGGAATTGCCTCTTTGTACACGCACCAGGAAACGTCTTTTCGCCATGTGCGAGCGGGCAAGCATATCGTCGCGGTCACGCCGACTGCCTCCGGGAAAAGCATGTGCTACCATCTGCCGATTCTCCAGACGCTGGCAGAGGATACGCAGGCGCGCGCGCTCTACCTGTTTCCGACCAAGGCGTTGGCGCAGGACCAGAAAGCAGAGCTGCACGAGCTGATTACCGAAATGGGGCTGTCGATCAAATCGGAAACGTACGATGGCGACACTCCGGCCAACATCCGGCAAATGGTGCGCAAGGCGGGCAATATCGTCATCACCAACCCGGACATGCTGCACTCCGCCATTTTGCCGCACCACACCAAATGGGTTTCGTTTTTCGAGCATTTGAAATACATCGTCATCGACGAGCTGCATACATACCGCGGCGTCTTTGGCAGCCACGTCGCCAATGTGATACGCCGCCTCAAGCGGATTTGCGCCTTTTACGGCAGCGCGCCGCAGTTCATCTGCACCTCGGCGACGATCGCCAACCCGCGCGAACTGGCGGAAGCGCTGACGGAGGAACAGGTAGAGCTGGTCGACAACAACGGAGCGCCGTCCGGCGTCAAGCATTTCGTCTTCTACAACCCGCCTGTGGTCAACCGCCAGCTCAACATCCGGCGCAGCGCCACGCTGGAGGCGCGGGACATTACCGAGCAGTTTTTGACCAACAGCATTCAGACGATCCTGTTTGCGCGAAGCCGCGTCCGCGTGGAAATTTTGCTGACGTACTTGCAGGAGCTGATTAAGCGCAAGCTCGGCCCGAAGACGATTCAAGGATATCGCGGCGGCTATTTGCCGAGCCAGCGCAGGGAGATCGAGCGCGGCTTGCGGAGCGGCGACATCATGGGCGTAGTCAGCACGAACGCGTTGGAGCTGGGCGTAGACATCGGACAGTTGCAGGCGTGCGTCATTACCGGGTATCCCGGCTCTGTCGCCAGCACGTGGCAGCAGGCGGGCCGGGCAGGCCGCCGTCAGGGCGAGTCGGTCGTCGTCATGGTCGGCAGCTCGACGCCGCTGGATCAGTACGTGATCGCCCACCCGGAGTACTTTTTTGACCGCAGTCCGGAGACGGCGCGGATCAACCCCGACAACCTCATCATTTTGGTCGACCATCTGAAATGCGCGGCGTACGAGCTGCCGTTTCGCGAAGGCGACACGTTTGGCCGTGCGGAAATTACGGAAGTCTTGGAGTTTTTGACCGAGGAGCAAGTGCTGCACTATTCGCGCGGCAAATGGTTCTGGATGAACGATTCGTTCCCGGCCCACAACATCAGCCTGCGGTCGGCCTCGCAGGAAAACGTGGTTATCATCGACATCAGCGAGCGGGGCAACGAGCGGGTCATCGGGGAAATGGACCGCTTCAGCTCGATGACGCTGTTGCACGAGGAAGCTATTTACTTGCACCAAGGGACGCAGTACCAGGTCGAGAAGCTCGACTACGAGGAAAAGAAGGCGTACGTCCGGGAAGTGCAGGTCGACTATTACACCGATGCGAACCTCGCCGTCCAGCTCAAGGTGCTGGAGCAGGACCAGACCCGCCGCCACGGGCAGAGCGCTTTCGCCTACGGGGAAGTTTCCGTGCACGCGATGGCGACGATTTTCAAAAAGATCAAGTTCGAGACGCACGAAAACATCGGCTCCGGCCCGATTCATTTGCCAGAGGAGGAGCTGCACACGAACGCGGCCTGGATCGGCTTTTCCGATTCGCTCCTGGAGGAGATCGGCACAGAGGACGTGGAGCGCGGCCTGGTCGGCCTCGCGCATGTGCTCCAGCACGTGGCCCCGCTGTTTGTCATGTGCGACCCGCTGGACCTGCACGTCATTCCCCAGCGCAAGGCCGTCCACTCGCAGGAGCCGACGATTTTCCTGTACGACCGCTATCCGGGCGGCATCGGCCTGTCGGAGCAGGTGTACAAGGAAATGGAGACGATTCTCGCCCAGGCAGAGCGGCTCATCAGCTCCTGCCCGTGCACGTCAGGCTGCCCGTCGTGCGTCGGCGCGACCGACGACGGCAGCAAGGAGCTGGCGATGACCTTGCTGCGCATCGCCCAAGGGGGAAGCGTCCATGTCTCTTAAATCCAAGCTGCAACGGATGAAGGGGCACATGTCGCTGGACGCGGGCAAGGTGGCGAACGAGCCTGCCGCGGCAGGAGAGCAGGCCGAGCAGCCGGCCGGACATTCGGCAGGACAGCCGTCGGAACAGCCCGCGCCTATGCCGTCCGAACCCGAAAAACCGCCCATTCCCTTTGCGGACAGATGGCAGTCCTTGCAGGCGGCCCCCTACTTTTGGGACGACGAGCACGTCATGATCCGCGAGGTGCGCTATCCCGTCAGCCAGCGGCACGGCGCCTACAGCTTTGCCCAGCTGCACGAGGCCATTGCCATCTGGGAGGCGTCCGGCAGGGAGCATCCCCTGTCGGCGGCGGGCAGGAAGGCAGAAGAGTTGCTGTTTTTTGACACGGAGACGACCGGGCTGTCCGGTGGAGCGGGCAACGCTGTTTTCCTGCTGGGCTACAGCCGCCTGGAGGGAGAAGAGGTTGTCGTGCGCCAGCATTTTTTGCCTGCCCCCCATGCGGAAGCGACCTTGTACCAGTCGTTTCTCGCGCAGGCGGAAAAATCGTCGCATCTCGTAACGTTCAACGGAAAGTCGTTCGACTGGCCGCAGGTGCGGACAAGGCATACGCTGGTGCGCGACCAGGTTCCGGCCTTGCCTGTCTTTGGTCACCTGGACCTGTTGCACGGTGCGCGCCGACTGTGGAAGGCCGAACTGGAATCGTGCCGCCTTGGAATCATCGAACAGGAAAAGCTGGACGTTTTCCGCGAGGACGATTTGCCCGGCTACCTCGCGCCTGTGCGCTACTTCGATTTTTTGCACTCGCAGGACCCTGACGTGATCGCAGGGGTGCTGCGGCATAACGAGACAGACGTCCTCTCACTCATTACGCTCTACATCCATATGACCCGGCTGCTGACGGATCAGCCCGACGTGGCCGCCTCCCCGGAGGAACGCTTTGAAATTGCCAGATGGTACGACGCGCTGGGCGACCAGGAAGCAGCGCTGGCAGGCTACCGCTTCGTAGCGGACAGCGGCCATGCCTGGAGCAATCGGGCAAGGCTTGCCATCGGCCACCTGTACAAAAAGCAGAAGGACTGGCGGCAGGCTTTGCATGTCTGGGAGTCGTGCATGGCATCGTCCGGCTATGTCCCCGAAGAGGTTTACATCGAGGCCGCCAAGCTGTGCGAGCACCAGCTCGGCGACGCGGAAAAGGCGCTCCGCTATACGCGGCAAGCCTACGAGCAGTGGAAAAAGCGGGGCACGCTCTTGCGCAACCGTTCCAAGGCCGAGGCGCAGGCGTATCAAAAGCGGATAGTTCGGCTGGAAGCGAAGGTTATGGGTAGTGCCGGGCAGGAGAGTTTGTTGTCCGGGTTTTTCGATTGGGCGGATGAGTAGGGCACGGGAAAAAAGATGGGGCTGTCCAAAAAGTCCCAATATGCCAGAGGCACCAAAATGGCAACATTGGTTTGTCAAGGTTTTTGAAATTCAAAAGGGGCATCTCTAAGTCGATACATCGACTTTTGAGACAGCCCCTTGACCGTTTCGTGCGAAAATCAGGAGTAATGGTACGAGACTTCCAACGTCTGGCTGTCGAGCCGCTTCAAGTCAACGATGGGCAACTCGCAATTTCTTAAAGCAGATTGTTAACCTCTCGGCAAGCTCTTCATAGCAAGTTTTCATATTTGAACACGATATATCGGTGTACCCATAGTCGCATATAGTCGTGAAATAATGTAGCCCCCGGCAATCAGGGCTAGCAAGAAGGGGGGATTTCGGCAACTCAACTTCCACGAAAGTTTTTAAGTAGAATGTGTAGCCTAATTAATGCGTCGCGATACAGCGCGATAGTCGATAATTTAATCGACTAATTTATATACCCATACGGTCCCTTCAACAGATCCTTCAATACTTATACGATATTTAGTAGCCTGCTCAAGATCAGCAAAATAGGCGGTGTCTCTTCCGTCGCTTAAGTCTACGGTGTCAACAACGAACCAATCTCCTGTATCTTCATCGAATTCTTCGACATGAACTTCGTAAGAATCCCACAAGCCTGTTGTAGTTGCGTTGGCTTCAACTTTCAATCCACGTTCTCTATAATCTAACACCAGCGTTTTTTTAATTTGAAAGTAACTACGTACCTCAAAATCAGCTGACCACTGATATATTTCTGACATCATAGGTTTTACGATGCTTTTCGAGGTGGTTGTTTCTTCTTTGTGGTCTTTTCCACCTTTTGCAAGAGCACCGTCAACAGGCATGACAAGGGCAAGTATGGATAGGGTTGTTAAAGTAGCCATCTTTGCTTTTTTGACAAATTTCATTTAATCCTATCTCCTTTTCAAATAAAATAGTATACTAGAATTATATTACAATATTCTAAATAAATGGAAGAGGTGGATTTCCTTGAGTTCGCAAAAAAATACATCAAATTCCAATATGATGAAAAAAATCAATTTAATATTTTTTTCAATTACCGGCATTGCTTTACTGCTTGCATCTCTTGCATACTATTTTTTTTGGTACAATACACCGGAAAATACAATTGAACGTTATTTAACTCTAATCAAAAATAAACAAGGCGAGCCAGCATATGAGTATGTTTATAAGAACGCTGATAGCTATTACCCAGAGCGCGAGGATTTTTTACGTTCGGTTGCGGATTCGAGAATAGTCGATTTTAAAATTGATGAAGCAACTGCAATAAATGATACGGAAACCGAGGTGAAAGTATTAATAAGCTATACTAGTCTGAAAAACAGCGTCCAGAAAATCATAAGAGAAAAAGAACAAACTTTCATGGTGAAAAAAGTATCAGGCGAGTGGCTAGTAAGCTTAAGAGGACCTGATGGGGAAAGTTGACAAATAGTCCTAAATATAGATAGCTGTAACTCTTGCAAGAAAGTGGTGTATTAAGACGGGGAGAGCATTTCTCGAACAAATCCAGGAATGGGGGACGAAATGGGGACAAACTTCACTTGTAAATCCAACAATCCACTAAGATACAAACGAGAAAAGGGGTTGTCTCAAAAGTCGCTATTTCGACTTCGAGACGCCCCTTTTGTCTGTCAGAAACGTTGATATAGCCAAGCTTCCGATTATAAAACACTAGTGGAACCCGTACTTCTTGGACGTCTCCCCTGCCTTCTACTTCCCATACTTCTCCCGATACTCACCAGCCAGCATCGACATCAGAATCGAATCATGATAACGATGATCGTAATAAAGCGCCTGCCGCTGCACTCCCTCCCGCTGGAAGCCGAGCTTTTCATAAGCGCGTATCGCACGTTCATTGTAAGCGAACACGTTCAGCTCGATGCGGTGCAGGTTGAGAATGCCGAAGCCGTAGTCGAGCATCAACAGCAGCGCTTCACTGCCGTACCCTTTGCTCTGATACGCAGGCTGATGGATGGCGATGCGGATGAAAGCGTTGCGGTTGTACGTGTCGATGCCGCCGATCTGCACGTCGCCGATCAGCTGATCGTTTTCGCACAAGGCGATTGCCAACAGCACGCTGGACGAATCCTGTGCTTTGCTTGCCAGATATTGCGCGATTTGCTCGCGGGTGTAGTGCTTTTGCGTTCCTGTCAGTTTGCGCGTTTCCGGGTGGTAGAGCGATTGGTAGTAAAAGTCGACATCGTCCTGTCCGAGCGGGCGCAGATAGACGCGTTCTCCCTGCAAAAAACGGACGGGAGCATGGTGCTCTCGATGAGTAGACATCGTTTGTGTCCTCCCTGTCAGATTTCATTTTTCACCAGCATAGCGAACAAGTGTATACTTGAAAATGCACAGTTTTGCAAAAATCAAAAGGACAGATGACCGATGCTCTTGACGCCCAAATGGGACGAAAACGGAAACGAACCGCAATACGTGCAACTGTACACGTTCCTCAAAAACGAAATCATTGCAGGCAGGCTGGCAGAAAAAACGCGGCTGCCGTCCGTGCGCAAGCTGGCAGATGCTCTCGGTTTGAGCACGACGCCTGTGGAAATGGCGTACCAGCAGCTTTTGGCCGAAGGGTTCATCCGAAGCAGGCCGCGCAGCGGCTACTTCGTGGAGAAGCTGCCTGACCCCGAGCTTACGCCAAAAGGGCAAGGGGTGTCCGAACAGCCCGAATGGAGCAGACCGCTCCTGCGTGACAACCGCAAGTACCGATACGATTTTCACATGTCGCAAAACGATTTTTCGCTGTTTCCGCACACGCTCTGGCGGCGGCTGTACAATCAGGTGCTTGGCGGCGAGCGGCAGGAGGAGCTTTTTTACGGCGATCCGCAGGGCGAGCCGGGACTGCGCCAGCAAATTGCCGATTACGTGCGCAGGTACCGCGGCGTCGTCTGCACGCCGGACCAGATCGTCATTGGCGCGGACCAGTTTGGGCTGCTGTCGCTGATCTGTCTGATGCTGCGGCCGCAGCTTCAGCGGATCGCGGTGGAAAATCCGGGCTATTTGCTGTATGCCAATACGTTTCGCCAGCACGGGTATGAAGTGGTGCCGATCTCGCTTGCAGCAGACGGAATCTGCGTAGACGAGCTGTACGAATCAGGGGTGCGCCTTGCCGTCATGTCGCCCTCGCACCAATTTCCGCGCGGGATGATTATGCCTGTATCCAAGCGGTTGAAGCTTTTGGACTGGGCGCAAAGCGTCGGCGGCTACATCGTCGAGGACGACTACGATGGCGAGTTTCGCTACCACGGCAGGCCGATTCCCGCCCTGCAAGGGCTGTTGCCGCAGACCAATGTCATTTACATGGGCGGCTTCGCGCAGGTGATGGCTCCGGCGCTCGGCATCTGGTACATGGTGCTGCCGCCTTCCTTGCTGGACGCGTATTTCACCCTGCTGCACGACACGTTGCTGGAACAATCCGCGTCGCGGCTGCATCAGCGGACGATGGAGATTTTTATGCAAAAAGGCCACCTGGAAAAGCACGTCCGCAAAATGCGCAGCCTGTATCGCAAAAAGCACGACGCCTTGCTGGCGGCGGTCCATAAGCATTTCGGCGAGCGGGCGTCCGTGATCGGGGCGGATGCGGGCTTTCACGTCTTGCTGCGCGTGTACAGCGAGCGCCCGGAGGAAGAGTTGAAGCGGCTGGCGATTCAGGCGGGGATTCGCGCATCGTCTGCGGCTTTTACGTGGCTGAAGCCGCCGGCGGAGATGCCCAAGGAGTTTTTTCTCGGCTTTTCCGGCATTGCGCTCGACCAGATCGAGCCGGGAATTGCGGCTTTGCACCAAGCCTGGTTTGAGGGCAGTTGACATCAGGGGAGCAGGTGAGTATGCTATTTGTAGCCACAGGAAAATATAGAAAACAAAATATTTTCCTTGTTTTACGAGTGCGAGGGGGTTCACGCGGAAATGCAGGAGCGAATTTTGCAATGCGCCCAACAGGAGATCGAGACGCGAGGCATTCGCTTTACGATGGCGGATTTGGCTCGGCGGGCGGGGATCAGCACGAAAACGTTGTACGCGAGCTTTCCTTCCAAAGAGGTGCTCATCGCCAGGCTCATTGCCGACAGCATCGAGGAATTGAAGGCGAGCGAAGACCGGATTTTGCATGATCCGCACCTCGATTTGACGGAAAAGATGCGCGAGCTGCTGGCATTGGTGCCGAGCGGCTTTGCCCGGACGGATTTGCGCGTCTGGTACGAGTTGAAGCGCTATTATCCCGCGCAGTGGAAAATGGTGGAGGAAGTCTACCAGGAAGAGTGGGAGCATGTCCGCGTGCTGCTTGAGCAGGGCGTCGAAGCTGGCGTGTTTCGCCCGGTTCAGCTTCCGATTTTGATTTTGATGTACACGGGAGCGCTCGATCAACTGATTGACCAGCAATTGTCCGGTCGGCATCAGATGACGATCGGGGAGGCGCTGGACGCGATGATTGATATTTTGCTCGGCGGCGTATTGGCTGCGCCAGCGACGAGAGGGGAAACGGGAAAATGAGTTGGGTGTATTTGCTGCTGGCGATTTTGCTGGAGGTGGCGGGAACAACTTCGATGAAGCTGTCGGAAGGGCTGAGCAGGCCGATTCCGACTGTGTTGATGTTTGTGTTTTACGTGCTGTGCTTTTCCTCGCTGAGCCTGGCGCTGAAAGAAATGGAAGTGGGCACCGCGTATGCGATCTGGTCCGGGCTGGGAACGGCGATGATCGCTTTGATCGGCGTCATCGTCTTCAAGGATGCGTTTACCGTGAAAAAGGTGGTGGCGGTCGCGCTGATTATCGTGGGCTGCGTCCTGCTGAATCTCGGTGACGGCGCCCATGCCCAGCAGCCTGCAAAAGCGCAGCAAGACGCGGGAATGACGGCCGAATGAGCAGAACTGCGCCCAGGCTGTTCGTGTTTTTCTGGCTGACCGATGTGGCGTTCATCGTCTATTGGGCGATTGTGTTTCTCCGGCTGTTGCCTGCGGAGTACATGTACCAGGACTACCGCGATCCGAATCTGGTGGCGTGGAATCTGTCCTTTTTTCCGCTCGACATGCTTGTATCGCTCACGGGCTTCGCGAGCCTCTACTGCTATCGGCGGGGGAGTGAGCGCTGGAAGCCGATAGCACTCGTCTCACTTGTGCTCACATTTTGCTCCGGCCTGCAGGCGATTGCCTTTTGGGCGTTCAAAGCCGACTTCGACTGGTCGTGGTGGCTGCCGAACCTGTTTTTGCTGATCTACCCGCTGTTTTTTCTGCCGGAGTTGGTCAGGGCGGCAAGCAGCGGGAAAAAAGGCTTTAAGCCGCAGAATGAAGCGGAAAGGCAGCCATGAGCAAAGCCGTTTGCGACAGGAAAGAAAACGGATTCTTGACAGATTTTACGTGTCCACTATATAGTAGGACATAAGTTAATAGTGCTGTGGAGATTGGGAGATCAGCTAATATTTGCAAAAAGAGGGCAGCGCCCTGCGTTTTTGCGAGTATTGGCTTTTTTGTTTTCTCCACAAAAAAACAAAAAGGAGTTGGGTGAAATGTAAGCGCTTTAGAAAACGGTTTCATTGCGATTTTTCGGCTGGTTTACATGGTCGTTTTTCAAAAAAGGGGGTAAGGACATGTCTGCTTACGTAGGAGAATTGGTCGGGACAATGATCCTGATTATTTTGGGGGCAGGGGTATGCGCAGGCCAAAACCTGAAAAAAGCATACTCGCAAAATGGCGGCTGGATCGTCATTACACTCGGCTGGGGGCTTGCCGTAGCGTGCGGTGCATACGCAGTTGGCAGCATCAGCGGCGCGCATCTGAATCCTGCGCTCACGATTGCGCTGGCGAGCATCGGGCAGTTTGCGTGGGAGCAGGTGCCGGGCTACGTGTTGGCGCAATTTGTCGGTGCATTTATGGGTGCGACGTTTGTCTGGATTTTTTACTATCCGCACTGGCGCGAGACAGACGACCCGGCAGCAAAATTGGGGGTATTCGCAACCGGACCAGCGATTCCACATACAGTTGCCAACTTGTTCAGTGAAATTTTAGGTACGTTTTTCCTGGTGCTTGGTCTTCTGGCCATCGGTGCGAATAAATTTGCAGAAGGATTGAATCCGTTTGTCGTCGGCTTCCTGATTGTCGCCATCGGCTTGTCTCTCGGCGGAACGACGGGCTATGCGATCAACCCGGCGCGTGACCTCGGGCCGCGAATCGCCCACGCCCTCCTGCCGATTCACGGAAAAGGCCACTCCAACTGGGGCTACGCCTGGATTCCCGTCGTGGGGCCGATCATCGGTGCGGTGTGCGGTGCCTTTTTCTACAAGTGGACGTTTACCGACCACAGCCTGACCGGAGTGGTGGCCCTGGCCGTATTCATGGTCATCGCGATGGCAGTCGGGATGGCGAGCAAAAAGACAAATGCTGCCCAGGCGAGCGGCAAAAATCTGGCAGCAGATCGGGCGCATTCCCAATCGCATTCGTAAGCGGCGGCGAAAGCCCGATTCCGTCTCAAAAAAAAGAAGCAGGGAAAAGTCCCTGTCGCAAGTAAAAAGATCAGATCCAATGTTTCTATTATAAGGAGGAACAGCCGCTATGGACAACAAATACATGCTCTCGCTCGACCAGGGAACAACAAGCTCCCGTGCGATTTTATTCGATAAATCCGGCGCGATCATCGGGGTGGCCCAAAAAGAATTTACGCAAATTTACCCCAAGCCAGGCTGGGTAGAGCACAACGCCGAGGAAATTTGGGAGTCCCAACTGGAAGTGCTGAAAGCGGTTTTGCTGGAAAACCACGTGAAGCCGGAGCAAATCGCGGGTATTGGCATCACCAACCAGCGCGAGACGACCGTTGTCTGGGATCGCCACACCGGAAAGCCGATCTACAATGCAATCGTTTGGCAGAGCAGACAGACCATTGACATTTGCAACCAGTTGAAAGAGCAAGGCTATGAACAGACCGTCCGCGAGAAAACAGGTCTTTTGATCGACGCCTATTTTTCCGGGACGAAGGTCAAATGGATGCTCGACCACGTAGAAGGCGCACGGGAAAAAGCGGAGCGAGGCGACCTGCTGTTCGGAACGATTGACACGTGGCTGATCTGGAAGCTGACAAATGGCCGCGTCCATGTGACAGACTATTCCAATGCTTCGCGCACGTTGCTGTTCAACATCCACACGTTGGAGTGGGACGAGGAATTGTTGTCCATGCTGCAAGTTCCGAAAAGCATGCTGCCGCGCGTCTGCCCATCCAGCGAGCTGTACGGATATACGGACGAAAAATTGTTCCAGGTGCAAATTCCGATTGCCGGTATCGCCGGAGACCAGCAGGCGGCTTTGTTCGGTCAGGCGTGCTTCACAGAGGGTACGGCGAAGAACACGTACGGAACCGGATGCTTCATGCTGATGAACACAGGGGAAAAAGCAGTAGCCTCGAAAAACGGATTGCTGACCACGATTGCCTGGGGTGTAGACGGCAAGGTGGAGTACGCGCTGGAAGGCAGCATCTTCGTGGCAGGAGCAGCGATTCAATGGCTGCGCGACGGTCTGAAGCTGATTGAGAAATCGTCCGATTCGGAAAAGCATGCGCTGGCTGTTGACAGCACAGACGGCGTTTACATGGTTCCGGCGTTTGTCGGGCTGGGCGCACCGTATTGGGACATGGAGGCGCGCGGCGCGATTTTCGGCCTGACTCGCGGCACGACAGAGGACCATCTGATTCGGGCGGCGTTGGAATCGCTCGCGTACCAGACGCGTGACGTGCTGGAGGCGATGGAGGCCGATTCCGGCATTAAGCTGCAAAAGCTGGCCGTAGACGGCGGAGCGGTAGCCAACAACTTCCTGATGCAGTTCCAGTCCGACATCCTGGCGACAGAGGTGGAGCGTCCGCGCGTCAATGAAACGACTGCGCTCGGAGCTGCCTACCTCGCAGGACTTGCGGTCGGCTACTGGAACAGCAAGGAAGACATCGTCCACAACAAAGTGGTGGAGCGCTCGTTTGTGCCGAATATGCCGGAACAAAAACGCGAGGAGCTGTACGAAGGCTGGAAGCAGGCCGTGCAGGCGACGATGGGTTACAAGATTAGGCATTGATTTTTGCGGCAAATAGGAATAGAGTAAAGATAAGTTAATAAATTGCTGTGGAGACCGTGGAGACAGCCAGTATCAAAAGGGCAATGGACAATTTTTCGTTGCTTCTTTTGGATATTGGCTGTTTTTTGTTTTTTCTTTAAAGAAAAGAAAGGATGAACACAACAATGAACAATCAACGAACATTGTCAGCAAGAACGCGTCAGACATGTTTGGAAGAAATGGCGGGCAAGCGCTTTGATCTTTTGATTATCGGCGGCGGTGTGACAGGAGCGGGCATCGCGCTGGACGCTGCTTCGCGCGGTTTGAGTGTAGGGCTGGTGGAAAAGCAGGACTTCGCCGCAGGCACGAGCAGCCGCTCGACGAAGCTCGTCCACGGAGGCCTGCGCTATTTGAAGCAGGGCGACGTGCAGCTCGTGCGGGAAGTCGGCAGGGAGCGGGCGATTTTGTACCGCAACGCTCCGCACATCGTCATTCCGGAAAAAATGATTTTGCCGATTGTGGAAAAAGGCACGTACGGCAAGCTCGCTACCTCCATCGGGTTGTACATTTACGACGTGCTGGCCGGAGTCGAGCGCAAGGAACGCCGCATCATGCTGAACAAAAAGCAGACGATGGAGGCAGAGCCGCTGCTGCGCACGGATATTTTGAAGGGGGGCGGCCTCTACTTCGAATACCGGACGGACGATGCCCGTCTGACGATCGAGGTCATGAAGACAGCCCGCTCGCATGGCGCTTTGTGCGTGAACTATACGGAAGCGACAGAGTTTTTGTATGAAAACGGCAAAGTGACAGGGATTCGCGCGAAAGACTTGCTCACGGGCACCGAGTACGCCATGCACGCCAAAAAAATCGTCAACGCCGCAGGTCCTTGGGTGGATCAACTCAGGGAAAAAGACAAGTCGCTGTACGGCAAAAGACTCCATCTGACAAAAGGTGTCCACCTGGTCGTTCCGTACAACCGGCTGCCGCTCAAGCAGTCTGTGTACTTCGACGTATCCGACGGGCGCATGCTGTTCGCGATTCCGCGGAATAACAGTACGTATATCGGCACGACCGACACGAACTACCAGGGCGTGCTGGAGCGGCCGACCGTGACTCGCGAAGATATGGAATACGTGCTGCGGGCCGCCAACGAAATGTTCCCGACCGTGAAGCTGACCGAGCAGGATGTCAGCTCAAGCTGGGCAGGGCTGCGGCCGCTCATTCACGAGGACGGCAAATCCCCGTCCGAGCTGTCGCGCAAGGATGAGATTTTTTACTCGAAAAGCGGACTGATTACGATTGCGGGCGGCAAACTGACAGGCTTCCGCAAGATGGCGGAGCGCATCGTCGACGTCGTGGCCAAACAGCTTGCAGAAGAAGAAGGCAGATCGTTCAAGCCTTGCCAGACGGACAAGATCGTGCTTGCTGGCGGCAACTTCGCCTCTGCAAGCATGATCCCTGCCTATGTGAAAAAGCAGGCGGAGCGGCTGCGCGCAGCGGGCATCGGCGAAGAACAAATTCGCGTGCTTGTAGGAAAGTTTGGCAGCAACAGCGAAAAAATAGTAACGAAGTGTCTGGAATATATGGAGCAAGACCAGACGCAGACGGCGGCAGAGGCACTGCTTTTGGCCGAGCTGCATTACGCACTGGATGAAGAAATGGTCATGACCGCGAGCGACTTTTTGATTCGCCGCACCGGCCGACTGTTTTTTGAACGAGACTCGCTGGAAGCCGTATATCCGCGGGTAATGGATGAGCTTGCCAAAGAGCTGCATTGGGATGCAGAGCGCAAAGACCGTGAATGGAAAGCTTTTGCCGAGGAATACCATCTTGCCAAAACATTTCTATAGGGGTGACTCCTGATTGGCCAACCAGATTAATCAGCCTATTCTTCCGGCTGCGCGAACACTGAAGGAATTTGATGAACTGATGGAGACGTGCTACGAGCGCATTATTTTGCTGAATGCCCATATCGCCCAAGTCAAGCCGCTGGGCAAACGCGCGCGGGCGTTTGGGAAAAAGCTGCTGATTCACGCCGATCTCATCGACGGTTTGAAGTCGGATGAGTACGCGATGGAATTTCTTGCACAGGAAGTAAAGCCTGACGGAATCATCACGACGAGAAACAGTGTGATCTTGGCCGCGAAGAAAAAAGGGCTGATTTCCATCCAACGTCTTTTTCTCATCGACACGATGGCGCTGGACAGCAGCCTGACGCAACTGGAGCGGACAAAACCCGACTACGTCGAGGTGCTGCCGGGGATTATTCCGCATCTGATCGAGGAGATTACCGAGCGGACAAAGATTCCGGTCATTGCGGGCGGCTTCATCCGTACGAAGGAAGACGTGGATCGGGCTCTGCAGGCGGGTGCTACCTCTGTCACCACCTCGCGCAGAGAGCTGTGGGCGAAATCGTAGGAAAACCGCGACGAACACCGTCAAAAGCCGGACATTCCGTAAAGGGATGCTCCGGTTTTTTCCATTTTTTTGTAGACCATCATCCCGTCAATAGGTAGATGGCAAGTGATAGAAAACATAGGTAGACACCTGATTTTCCCTTGCGCAAGATAATAGTCTATGCGGGTGAATGCGCCCCTGCATATATACATATAGTCATCAAAAATCAATGAGGAAAGAAGGCGACAGCATGTATTATCCAAGCTCAAACTGGACGTCATCGAACTCTTCTTCTTCGTATGGACACTCTTCCTACTATCCTTCGCAGCGGGATGGACAACGCCCGCCAGGCCGGGATCACGGCAGAGGCAGAGGGCAAGACTGGAATCGCAGACGGAGATGCCCCGATCACTGTCGGCATTGTCCGCCTCAGTGCTGCGGACGTCGTCATTGGTAATCTCTTGATAATGCGTAAGTGCAGGCAAAAACGATAGAGAAAAGAGCCAAATCTCCTGACATAAAGGAGTTTGGCTCTTGTTTGTCGTGCGCGTGCTGACAGGAAAACAGGAAAGTCGGCTTGCGAGGCACAGACGGCGGCTCAGCCATGCATGCCGTGCAGCGCCAACCCTTTTTCCAGCCGCGCGACCCCTTCCGCAATTTTTTCCTCGCCAACATTGCCGTACCCGAGCACGATCTTGTCCGCGTGCCTGCCTTTTGCAATCGTGTGCTCCTCCACCGGATAGACGCGCACGCCTGCTGCTTCCAGCGCAGCCACAACATCCGGCGTGAACCGGACGTGCGAAAAAGCAGCGACGATATGCAGCCCGGCGGCCTCGCCCCAGATGGCGACCTGATCGCCAAACGTGTCGCGCAAGGCGTCGGTCAGACATTGGCGGCGCTTTTTGTACAGCTTTTTCATCCGGGTGACGTACTTTTCCAGATGGCCTTCCTCGATGAAGCGGGCAAGCGCCAACTGGTCGATGGAAGGCGTATGCAGGTCGGTCAGCCATTTCGCTTTTTGGTAGCGCTCCACCAGAGCTTCCGGCAGGACGAGGTAGCCGAGCCGCAGACCGGGCGACAAAATTTTGCTGAAGGAGCCGATGTAGATGACCCGTTCGGGAGCAAGCCCCTGAATCGAGCTGATCGGCGGACTCTCGTAGCGGAACTCGCTGTCGTAGTCGTCCTCGACGATGTAGCAATCGACCGAGCGCGCGTACTGAATCAACTGGATTCGGCGCTGGATCGTCAGCGTGGTTCCGAGCGGAAACTGGTGGGAGGGCGTCACGAACACAAAGCTGGGGGCGGCGTTGACCGGCGTAGCGGACAGCTTGTCCATAGCCATTCCGCAGGCGTCGACCGGAACTGGACAGAGCCTGGCTCCCGTCGACGCGAAAATCGTCTGGATGTCCTGCGTGATCGGGTCTTCAATGAGCACGCGGCTTTCAGGCGCAAGCAACACTTTGGCGATCAGCATGAGCGCCTGGGTAGCGCCGGAGGTCATGACGATTCGCTCCGGCGCGCACTGCACGCCGCGCGTCCGATACAGATAGCGGCTGAGCACATCGCGCAGCTCGGCGCGGCCCTCCGGCCGATTGTAGCCGAATGCCGACAAAGGGGCGTCCTGGCAGACCCGTTGGACTGTTTTGCCCCACAGGCTGCGCGGAAAATGTTCCAGGTCAGGCACACCGGAACGAAAATCAATGAGTCCTTCCGACTGATCGCCAGGCGAGGGTTGCGGGAGGTCTGTGCCGCGAGCGAACTGCTCCAGATAAATGCCGGGGGCAACGAAGTAGCCGGAGCCTTGCCTGCTCTCGATATACCCTTCGGCAAAAAGCTGGTCGTAGGCTTCGATGACGACGTTTCTGGATATGCGCAGCTCCTGCGCCATTTTGCGGGTGGAAGGCAGCTTGAAGCCGGCGGTCCACTCGCCGCGCAGTATTTTGTCGCGAAATTCAGAATAAAGCTGTCTGGTCAAAGGAATCGGCTTGTCCCGATCAATGTCAATCCACAGCAAGGCGAGCGGGCCTCCTTGTACAACTGGTTCTGTCAAAACAACAGCAAACTGGATCTGATCGACACAAGCTTACCATGGTAGGGTGAGAGAAGAGAAGAAAATCCCCCAGCCAAAGGAGAGAGAGCCTTGACCGATCAGGAAAAGATGACCGCCCATGTATTGAAAGCGATCGCCCGGGATGCGGGCATGAAAGAGTTTGTACAGAACACGCCCAAGCTGTACCGGATGCTGTTGGCCGCAGCAAAGCGCTACGTGACGGGAGAGACGCGCGAAGACGCGATGCGTGTCGCGGCCAGGCTGAAGCAAAGCGGCTATTTGCTCTCCGTCGAGCACATCGGCGAAAATACGATGGACCGAGGAGAGGCGCAGCTCGCCAAGCAGGAATTTTTGCAACTTGCCACAGACTGCTCCCGGCTGGACACTATGGCCAACATCTCGTTTGATCTGTCGCATCTGGGGCTGTTGTTTCAGCCGAAGACAGCGTTTGAGCATGTGGCGGAGATGGCGGAATGCGCCAAGGCGCACGGGCAGTATTTGATGATTAGCATGGAGGAGTCAGCGAAGACCGAGGCGATTTTGCAGATGTACGAGCGGTTGACGGAGCGGCACGACAATATCGGGATTACGCTCCAGGCCCATCTGCACCGTTCCGTGGCTGATCTGAAGCGCCTGCTGCATCTGCCGGGCAAAATCCGCCTGGTCAAAGGCGCGTTTCAGGAGCCGCCGGAGCTGGCGCTGGCGAGGTCCTCCGAGCTGAACGAGCGGTATTTGCTGCTCGCGGACATGTGTGTGGAGGCTGGTCACGAATGCGCTCTGGCGACGCACGACCAGGCGCTGGTCGACGTGCTGAACGAGCGCGGGTATTGGCAGTGTCCGCAAGTGGAGGCGGAGCTGCTCTACGGCGTGCGGCCCGAGCTGGCCCGGGACTTGCGCAAACGGGGCGTGCCTGTCCGGCTGTACTTGACGTACGGAACCGAGTGGTACTTGTACCTTTGCCACCGCCTCGCCGAATATCCGCCGCACGTGCACCAGGCGATCGCCGACATGTTTGACCCGTCGCGGATTGACGACGCGAGCTATGACGTTACCGAAGAAACCGAAGCCGTTTGCCCCAGCCACCTCGCCTAGCGTGAGGTGGTTTTCGGTTTGGCGGCCTTTTGCTTTTGCGCCGGGCTTTACGCAATCGCTCTCCTTTTCAAAATAAACTGTAGCTTTTTGTCTGCCCCAAACGTCTATACGTGTAGTAAAAAGGCGAATGAGCTGCAAACGAATAGACCATGGAGGTTTTGAGCGAATGAAAACGGCGAAGTGCAAACGATGGCTTCTTTCCACGTATACGCTCCTCCTGCTGCTGGTGTGGGGACACGCCCACCCGGGAGCAATCGCCCTGGCAGAAGGAACGATCCAGTTGGGCGTGAGCGTGGGGATCGACGGAGTGTACAGGGAAGAGGGGCTGGTGCCAGTCGTGGTGACCGCGACAAACGGAGGCACCGATGTGGAAGGCGACCTGATGGTGGCGACAGGAAACAGGGGAAACAACCAGTATTCTGTCGCCTATTACCAGCCAGTGTCCATTGCCAAAGGCGCGACCAAGCAGGTGACGATCATGGTCCCCGGCTCGGAGCTTGACAGCAGTACATACGTGGCGCTGATGGAAAAAGACAAGATCGTGGCGAAAGCCCCTGTAAGCGGCAGACGGTACAGCTACGACACCCTGATGATCGGGGTGCTGGCGCAAAGTGCCGATACGGCCAATTTTTTGGGGATGCTGCCAAAGGATACTTTTCCCAACGACGTCAAAACAGTGCCGATGAAGCCGGAGCATGTTCCGACATCCGGCGCGCAGATGCAAATGCTCAGCATGCTCGTGCTGAACAACTTCGCGCTGGACTCGTTGAATGAACAGCAGATTCAGGCGATACGCGACTGGACCAAATCAGGCGGCAAGCTCGTTCTGGCAGGGGGCGCCCAGTACCGGAAAACAGCCGGGGCGCTGGCTGACCTGTCTCCTGTAGAAGTGAACCAGGTGACGAGTGTGAAGACGCTTGCCAGCATGAAGGCGGAGAAAACGAACCCGATCGGCTTGACGGCACCGTTTACCGTCAGCAGCGGTACTTTGAAGGCAGGCAAAGTGTTGTACAGCGAAGGAGCGATTCCACTGTTTGCCGTCCACAGCGTCGGGGAAGGCAAGGTGCTGTACGTCGCCTACGACCTGGCAGAAGAGCCTGTCGCAAGCTGGGCGGGGAATGGCCGATTCTGGTCAGACCTTTTGCTCAAGGCGTTTGGCTCCTCGCTTAACGACTACAAGTCTTCATCGTTTGACCGTATCTGGCCGCTGCATGACGCAGCCGACATGAATCCGGCCCTGAAAATTCCCGAGGTCAGTTGGTTTGCGCTGTTTTTTGGCGTGTACGCCCTGATTGCCGGGCCGATCCTGTTTTTCATTTTGCGGGCATGGCGCAAGCAAAGCTACATGTGGGTCGTCGTCCCGTCGCTGTCGCTGCTTACGGGAATCGGAATTTTCTCGTTTGGCGCCATGCAGCGCGGCGAAGGGGTGCTGATTCACCAGACGGGCTTCGTCCAGTTGCAAAACGACGGACAAGCAAAAGTGAACAGCGTGACCTCGTTTTTTGTCCCGAGCAGTGGCGATTACCGCCTGACCGTAAAAGGCCAAGGCCAAACCCAGCCGGTGCTGGAGCGAAACCGGGCCAACGAAATTCCGAAAATATGGGCGTTCGCCCAAAGCGATCAAACCGAAGTGCAGTTCCGCGACGTAGAGTTCTGGTCGACGCGCAAGGTGGCGACAGAGCAAACGATTTCGGATGTGGGCAGCTTCGAGTCGAATCTGTCCTACAGCGAAGGCACGTTGAAAGGAACCGTCACGAACAAGACCAAATTCGCCCTGCGCGACCTGACGATTTTCTCGGGAAGCCAACTGCAGGAAATACCGGAGCTGGCTCCGGGGGCGAGCGCAGAGGTCAATCTGCCTTTCCAGCCGTCCGCACAGGCGAGATTCGGGCATCGACAGTCGTATGCCATGCAGGCCTTGCCTGCGCATATGCGCTCCTTCCAAAACGAGCGGACGCGCGAGCAGGTCATGATCGAGATGCTGGAAATGACCGGGCGCAGAGGCAACCAGTCTGAAATCGTCAGAATCGTGGGCTGGACCAACCAGCCGGTTGTCGATGCCGCCGTGCAGCCAGAAAACGCCAAGACAGACAGCATCGCCCTGGTCACTTCGGAGCTGAAGGTGCAGCCGTCCAAGGACGGGCATGTGTACTACCCGACAGGGACATTTGACGTCACGCTGGCAGGCAGCTCCGTTCCGGTAGTGGATGAGGGCGACGGCTACCGTCTCGAGGCAGGAGATATCACATTTGACATCAATCTGAGCCAGGAAGGCAAAAAGCTGGCGATTACCAACGTGTACCTGTACACCTGGTCCGATGACAACACGACGTTTGCCAAAGAAGTGTACAACTGGAAGACAAAAGCCTACGATCTGTATGAAAAAGCGTTCAACAACAATGTCATGACAGGCGACAAGGCCGCTGACTATGTCTCGGCCGACGGCATGCTGCGCATCAAGTTTGCCCATCAACTGCCCGATCAGCGCCACATCGGCATTCCGAACGTCAGTGTGGAAGGGAAGGTGAGCCCGCTGTGATTCAAATCCGCAATTTGTGCAAGAGCTACGGGAAAATGCAGGCGTTGAAGAACTTGACGATGGATATTGAAAAAGGCACGGTGTTTGGCTTCGTCGGTCCGAACGGGGCGGGAAAATCGACGACGATGTCCATTTTGGCCACCTTGCTTGCCCCGACGAGCGGCAAGGCGTACGTGGGCGGCTACGAGGTGACGAGCCACCCGAAGGAAGTGCGCAAGCTGATCGGCTACATGCCGGACTTTTTCGGCGTCTACGACAATTTGACGGCAGAGGAGTACCTTGATTTTTACGGAGCGAACTACGATATTCCGGCGGCGCAGCGAAAGCAGATCATTCCCCAACTGCTCGATCTGGTCAATCTCAGCCACAAGCGGGATGCCTACGTCGACTCTTTGTCGCGGGGGATGAAGCAGCGGCTCGGGCTTGCCCGTTCGCTTGTGCACAACCCGGAAGTGCTGATTTTGGATGAGCCTGCTTCCGGCCTGGACCCGCGGGCGCGGATTGAGCTGCGGGAGATTTTGAAAGAGCTGCGCGACATGGGCAAGACGATCATTATCAGCTCGCACATTTTGCCCGAGCTGGCCGAGATGTGCGACGTCATCGGAGTGATCGAGGAAGGGACACTGGTGGCGTTTGGCCGGGTGGACGAGATTTACGCCAAAATGCAGGAGCAGCGAGTGCTGCGCATCCGCCTGACCGGACAGTTCGAGGAAGCGATGACCCGCCTGCGCGAAATGCCTGTCATTACGAGCGTGACGCGGGAAGGGAGCTGGGTGGTCGCGAGCTTTGCGGGAAACGACGAGCAGCAGGTGGAGCTTTTGCGGGAGCTTGCGGTCGCAGGCTATCCGGTGGCGGCTTTCAATGAAACGGTCGGCGATCTGGAAGACATCTTTTTGGAAATTACGAAAGGGGTGGGCTCATGAACGTCCTGAGACGATTGCGCAACCCTGTCCTGTTCAACGAGTGGAAAATGCGGATGCGGACGAACCGCTCGCCGTGGATCATTCTCTTTTACTTGCTGGTGATGGGAAGTATGACGCTGCTCGCGGTCTTTTTCATGACCAACGGCGGCAGCTACTACAACCCTGGCGAGACGCGGGAGTTGTTCATGCTGCTGTCGATGATGCAGCTTGGCATGATCGGCTTCGTCGTTCCGGGGCTGACGGCGGGTGTGATCTCGGGAGAGCGTGAGCGGCAGACGCTGAACATCCTGTTGACGACAAACGTGAGCGCCACGCGGTTGATTTTGGGAAAATGGCTGGCCTCGCTCAGTTTCATGACCTTTCTTGTCTTTGCCACGATCCCGCTGTACGCCATCGTGTTTTTGTACGGGGGTGTCTCTCCGCTTCAACTCGTCAAAGTATTCGGCTTTTATGCGATTACCATGTTTGCTGCCGGCAGCATCGGCGTGCTCATGTCGACGCTCATCAAGCGCACGGGAATCGCTACGGTTGTCACCTATGCCATGGCGTTCGGTATTGCCATCGGGAGCAGTGTGCTGGCGGAAATCATTCGCGAGTTTATTCGCTATCAAAACCGGATGAATCAGGTCGCCTCTGCGCCTATGCCGATCTGGCCCGATCTGTTGCACAGCATCAATCCGGTGCTTGCCATGCTGAACATTTTTGATGAAGGGCCAGTCCGTGACTTGCGGGGCATAGCCAACCAGCAGAGCTTCTGGGCGAGCATTGATCCGTTCTGGTACTACTGCCTCTTCTATGGCGCGCTGACTCTCGGATGCCTGCTGCTTGCGATTTACTTCATCCAGCCCGTGCGGGGCAGGGTGCGCAAAGCGGCCGCAAAGGAGTAGTAAGCCATGTTTACGCCGAAAACCGACAATGAACTGAAGTCACTGCTGGAGCCGGTGCGCAGGCAACTGCAAAAACAGGTGCTGCTGCACCATGTAACACAGTACGGCTTGTGGGGAGCGGGGGGAAGCGCACTGCTTCTCCTCGTTGCCCGTTTTTGGCCGATCCCGTATTACCAGTGGTTTGTGGCGGCGCTGATTCCGTTGGCGCTGCTCGTGGGAGGGCTGGTTGCGCTCCGAAAAAAACCGACGCTTTTGCAAAGCGCGCAGGTGGCAGATGGAAACGGCCTGGCACAGCGGGTCGAGACAGCGTGGGAGCATCGCGAAAGCACTTCTTCTGTCGCGGTCATGCAACGAGAAGACGCCCTGCGGCACTTGCGCAAAAACTTGCCACACATTATCGAGAGCATTCGCATTTGGGCTGGTTTGCAAAAAAAGCTGTACGCGACGGGCGGCTTGCTTTTGGCGAGCTTGCTCCTGGCGATTTTGCCGAATCCGCAGGATGGCATCCTCGCCCAGATGGCCCTGGAAAAACAGGCAATCGCCCAGGTGGAAAAAGAAATCGAGGCGATCAAGCAGGAGGCGAAAGCGAGCGAAGGCTTGAGCGAAGCGCAAAAAAAGCGGCTTGAGGAAATGCTGGAACAGGCGAAAAAAGCCGTGGCAAAAGCAAATGATCCCGCCGAACGGCTCAACGCGCTGCGAGCGGCGGAAAAGCAACTGGAAAAGTTGCGGGCAGCGGAGCAGAGCAAGGCGGCGTCGCTGCAGAGCTTGCAGCGCAGCCTGGGCAGCCAGCAGTCGACAAAGTCGCTCGCGGACGCTCTCGCAAAAGGCGACCGCGAAGCGTTGACGGCTGCGCTTGCCCAGATGGCAAAAGCGATGGAGACGCTGAGTGAGCAGGAGCGGGCGGAGTTGACCCGTGAGCTGGAAAAAGCGGCAGAGCAACTAAAAAAAGACGCGGAGGCAGCCAGCTCGCAGGAGTTGGAGGAAGCCGCCAAACAACTGGCGCAGGCAGCCCGGG
Source organism: Brevibacillus sp. YAE8 (assembly GCF_057543335.1). Taxonomy (NCBI): domain Bacteria; kingdom Bacillati; phylum Bacillota; class Bacilli; order Caryophanales; family Paenibacillaceae; genus Brevibacillus; species Brevibacillus sp. YAE8. The sequence goes on along the minus strand of NZ_BAAIYG010000006.1, from coordinate 143,095 downwards.
AGCTGGCCGCCGGACAAGACCCGCAAGCGCTGGCTGCGCTGGAAGCGAGCATGCAGCAAGCGCTGGCAGAAGCCAGGCAGTCACAGCAGGCGATGCTCGCCGCTGCACAGGCGGCAGCCTCGCTCAATCAGTCGCAGATGACGCTGGCAAGCGCCGGGGCTGCCGCTGACAATAGCGGGAGCGCGGGAGGCGCTGCGGCGGGAGCGGCCGGGGCAGGACAGGCGGTGCCGGCTGCCACGACACCTGGCGGCAGCCCGACAGCATCGGGCACGGGCACGGCAGCAAACGCGAATCAGGCGCCCCCGCCTGCAAACGGCAGCCAGGGAGCAGGGCAAGGAAACGGCTCTGGCAACGGCGCGGGCAATGGTTCCGGGAAAGGGGCGGGCTTGGGCAACGGAAACCGTAAAGGCGCGGGAGCCGGGCTCGGCGAAGGAAAACACGAGCTTGTCACCGTCCCGTACAGCCGCATCGGCTCAGACAGTGGTCCAACCGAAACAGTAGGAGGTCCGCTCGGCGCGGGGCCATCCCAGTCGCAGCAAAGCGGCAACACGCAGGTGACCTCCGGAGGAACGCTGCCGTATGAGGAAGTGTACGGCCAGTACGAGCAATTCGCCCGCGAAAGCATGGAAAAGGGCAGTATTCCGGGCGATTATCAAGACATCGTCAAAGACTATTTCAGCAAAATCGAGCCATAAAAAGGAGGGCGCGGCTGTGGCACAGCAAACAATTGAGGATTGCCTGCAGCGGGTAGAGCTAGTCAGGCAGGAAATCGGAAAAGTACTGGTGGGACAAAAAGACGTCGTCGAGCAGCTTTTGTGGGCGGTTTTCGCAGGCGGGCACGCGCTGTTGGAGGGCGTTCCCGGGTTGGGGAAAACGCTTCTGGTAAAAACGTTGTCCCAAGCCTTCGAGCTTTCGTTTCAGCGCATCCAGTTTACGCCTGACCTGATGCCGACCGATATTACCGGAACGAACATTCTTTTGGTAGACGAGACAGGGCAGCAGTCGTTCCAGTTCCAGCACGGGCCGATTTTCGCCCATGTCGTGCTCGCGGACGAGATCAACCGGGCGACGCCCAAGACGCAGAGCGCGTTGCTTGAGGCGATGCAGGAGCGCACCGTCTCCGCAGGGGGCGTCACTCGTCCGCTGCCTGCGCCGTTCTTCGTTTTGGCGACGCAAAACCCGCTGGAGCAGGAAGGGACCTATCCGCTGCCGGAGGCGCAAATGGACCGCTTTTTGCTGAAAATCGACGTGCCGTACCCGACGGCAGACGAGTTGAAAACGATCGTGACGCGGACGACGACCGGACAGTCTGTGCAGGTGGAAAAGGTGGCTTCGGGGGAGCAGATCGCCCACATTCAGCAGGCGGCCCGCGAAGTTTTGGTGGCAGACGCGGTGCTCGATTACGCCGTCAAGCTGCTGCTCGCCACCCATCCGGGGGAGCAGGCCGTCGCCTCGGTCAACCAGTACGTGAGAAACGGAGCAGGTCCGCGCGGCGTGCAGGCGATCGTCTCCTTGGCAAAAGTGCGCGCGCTTTTGGCGGGACGCTACAATCTCGCCTACGAGGACGTGGAGGCGGTAGCGCTGCCGGCCCTGCGCCATCGGATTTTCCTCAACTTTGAAGGCGAGGCGAGCGGCGTGCGCGCCGACCAGATCGTCCGCGATATATTGACTGCGCTGGCGAGGGAAAAAGCATGAGTCAGCACCTGCTTGACCCGTCGTGGCTGGCCCGGCTGGAACGGCTGCAGCTTGCGACGAGAAAAGCCGTCAGCGGCAACCGCGCGGGAAAGAGGCGGTCCAGACAGCTCGGCAGCTCGATGGAATTTGCCGATTTTCGGGCGTACGTGCCGGGCGACGATTTGCGGCAGTTGGATTGGAATGCGTATGCGCGCTCCGGAAAGCTGTTTTTGAAAAAGTACCTGGATGAAACCGAGCTGCACGTGAACCTGTACATTGATTGCAGCCGCTCGATGAGCTACGGTCAGCCGGGCAAGCTGTCGCGCTCGGTCCAGATTGCAGCGGCCCTGGGCTACCTGTCGCTGTGCCAGCTCGATCACGTCTCCGTCTACGCCTTCGACAGCCGCATCGTCGCGTCTTTGCAAGGGTTGCAGGGCAAAGGCCAGGCGCACAGGCTGCTGCATTTTTTATCATCGGTCCAAGAAGGCGGCACGGGTGATCTGCACGCCGCGCTCCGCCAGCCGGGCGCGGTTCGGGGCCAAGCGGGGATTTCGATTGTGCTGTCCGACTTTTTGTTTCCGGCGGGATACGCAGAAGGGCTGGCTTACTTGCAGGCAGCACGGCAGGAAGTGACGCTGGTGCAGGTGCTTTCCCAGGAAGAGCTGCAGCCTGCCTACGCGGGAGAGCTGCGCCTGATCGACGCAGAGACGAGTCAGGCAAAAGAAGTGTCCATGACCGGACTGCTGCTCGCCGAGTACCAGAAAAGCTTGCAGGAGTATCGGCAGGAGCTGGCCGCCTTTGCCTATGGGAGAGGAATCGCCTTTACAGGAATCGAGGCGGAGCAATCATTGGAATCCATCGTCTTTCACGTATTTCGGCAGGCGGGCATGATTCGCTAGAGAGGAGGGAGAGGAACAACTATGCAGTGGATGGGTTTGGGCAACTTGTGGTTCGCGCTGATAATCCCGGCCATCATCGTCCTCTACCTGCTCAAGCGAAAAGTAGAGGACCGTGTCGTGCCGAGCACGCTGCTCTGGCAGCGCACCTTGCAAAACTGGGAAGCGGTGCGGCCGTGGGAAAAGCTGCGGCGCAACCTGCTGCTCATCTTGCAGCTTCTGGCGGCATGTTTGCTGGTGCTGGCGCTGACCAGACCGGCGCTGCCGACGGAAGGGATTGCGGCCGAGCATACCGTGCTCGTCGTCGATACGTCAGGCAGCATGCTGGCAAAGGAAGGCGAAGAGACGAGGCTGGCGCGGGCTGTGTCTGAGGCGAAGGCGCTGGTAGAAAAGCTCGGCAGCGGGCAGACGATGACCTTGATCGCGGCGGGAAGCGAGCCGAATGTGCTCGTGTCCAAGAGCGCAGACCAACAGGAGCTGCTGGCGGCGCTGGGGAAGCTGACGGCCAATTTGGGGGCGTCCGATCCGCTGTCTGCGCTTTCGCTGGCGGGAGCCATCGCGGCGAACGAGCCGGGAAGCGGGGTCATCTGGCTCGGGGATGGACATGCCGAGCACAAGCTTGTTCCTCAGGCGCTTCCGGCTTCGTCCGCGAGCTTCCGGTTCGTGCAGATGGGACGGTCGCGTGAAAATGCGGGCATTGCTGCCTTCGTGACGCAGCCTGGGCAACAAGGCACAGAGGCGCTTTTGCGCGTGGACAACTACGGCAGCGCGCAGTCGCGGGGAACCGTGACTGTTTTTGACGACCAAGGCAAGCTTTTGGACACCGACTCTTTTGCGATCGAAGCGTCCGGCTCTAAGACTTTTTCGTTCAAGGAGCTGCCGAAGTCGCCAGCCTATCGCGCCGTGATCGAGCCGGAGCAGGATAGTCTGATGGAAGACAATGCGATCTGGAGCGTGCCCTTTGCGGCGAGCAAAGGAAAAGCCGTGCTCTACACCCCGGCGGGCAACCGCTTTTTGCATCAGGTCATGCAGACGGTTGGCAGCATGGAGGTGGAAACGGTCCAGAAAGCTCCCGAGCCGAATGCGGAAGCACGCGATCTGTGGGTATTTGACGGCGAAGTGCCGGACAAGCTGCCGCCGGGAAACATTCTCGTCATTGCGCCCGACAGGAAAACGGACTGGCTGCCGCTCGCGGGAGAACAAGAGTTGAATCAAGGACCGCAAGCGGTATCCGCAGACGATCCGCTGCTCAAATACGTGGACTGGCGCGAGGTGCATATTGCCAAAGCGGCGGTACTGGGGGAAATGCCGGGGATGAGGGCAGTAGTTCGTGCGGGCGACGTGGAGCTGGTCCGGGCAGGCGTGGTGGACGGCCGGAGAATCGCCGTCATTGCCTTCGACCTGCACAATTCCGATTTTCCGCTGCGTCCGGCTTTTCCCATCTTCATGCAAAACGTCGTGAACTGGCTCTCGCCTGCACAGGCGACGCCGATTGCCACAAGTCATCCCGGGGATGTGCTCACGATCCCGCTGACACCGGGCGCAATAGAGCGGCGCGTGACCTATCCAAACGGACAGCAGCAGCCGATCGCGGCGGAAGGGAACGTCTGGACGATGCAAGTGCCCGAGCAGCTCGGGCTGTACCGGATTGACGAGACGGCAGATACGGGGACGGTCAGCCGCTATTTTTCCGTGCGAATGAGCGATGCCGAATCGGATATTACGCCAAAAACGCTCAGTGTCTTCAGCGCTTCGGCCGGACAGAGCGAAGGAGAGCAGCAAGCGGCAAGCGCGACAGGTACGCAGGAGCTGACGTACTGGCTGGCGGCGCTCGTCCTGCTTGTGCTGCTGGTGGAATGGAGGGTGTACCAGCGTGGGTATTAACTTTACACAGCCATGGCTTCTGCTGCTTCTGCTGCCTGCGGCGTACCTCGTCGCAAGCTGGTGGCAGAAACAAAAGCAGATGCCCGCAAGCCGCAAAGCCGTCATTTCCGCGATTCGCTTCGTCCTGTTTGCGCTGCTCGTCCTCGCTTTGGCAGGTACGCAACTGCTCACCCCTGTTCAGGCGAAAACGGTTGTGTTTGTCGTGGACCGTTCCGCCTCGATGAAGGACGATCCGCGTGTCCTCTCCTTTTTGCGTGAGGCCATCGGGCAAAAGCGCCCGGAGGACAAGTACGCCATCGTTGCCGTCGGAGCGGAAGCGGCGGTCGATCAGCCGCTGACGACGCGCGCAGAACTTGCGCCGCTCGGCGTCGAAGTAAACCGCCAGGCGACCGATCTCGCAGAAGGGATTCGGCTCGCTGCGGCCATGATCGGCAGCAACACCCGAGGCAAAGTCGTGCTGCTCACGGATGGCATCGCGACGAGCGGAGATGCAGCCAGGCAAACGAGACTGGCTGCGGAGCGCGGCATCGGCGTAGAGGCTGTCTCTTTGCAACAGCCGCAAGGAGACGAGGTCGTGCTGTCCTCCGTGCAGGTTCCGCAGCGGTTGTACGCTGGCGAGGAATACGCGATCACGGTCGATGTGGACAGTACGCTCGCTACCGAAGCGACGCTGCGATTGTACGAAGGAAATCGCGCAGCAGGCGAGCAAACGGTTCAGATTGATAAAGGGCACAATCGCTTCGTCTTTTCGCAAAAGGCGATGGAGCAAGGCTTTCATCGCTACCGCGTCGAAATCGAGCCGCGCCGCGATACCGTCCAGGCGAACAACCAGGCGGCTGCCTACACACAAGTGGCAGGCGCTCCAGTCGTCCTCGTCGTCGAGGGCCACCCGGGCGCGGCAAAAAATCTCATCGAGGCGCTGCAGGCGGGCAACATGCAGGTGGAACTGCGCGAGCTTGCCATGCTGCCGAAGGAACTGGAAGGCTACAAGCAGTACGCGACGATTGTTTTGGCCGATTTGTCTGCAACACAGGTGAGCGATGCCGACATGGAACGAATGCGGACGGCTGTCCGCGACCTGGGCATCGGTCTGGTCATGACAGGGGGCAGTGACAGCTTCGGGATGGGCGGCTGGTTCCAGACGCCGATCGAGGAGGCGCTGCCCGTGCACATGGATTTGCGCGGAAAAGAACAGCTTCCTTCGCTTGGGCTGGAGCTGGTGATCGACAAATCCGGCAGCATGAGCGCCGATGCGAAGGGCGTCGACAAAATGGAGCTGGCGAAGGAAGCGGCGATACGCGCCACGACCATGATGAATCCGCAAGACTACATCGGGGTGATCGCCTTTGACGGCAGTCCGTGGGAAGTGGTTGAGCCCCAGGCCGTCACGAAGCAGGAGACGATCCATCAGCAAATTGGCGGCATCTACGCCGATGGCGGAACGGATATTTACCCGGCGCTGCAGTTGGCGTACGAACGGGTAAAAACAATGAACACGCAGCGCAAGCACGTCATTTTGCTGACAGATGGACAGTCCGGCATGCAGGACGATTACCAGGGACTTTTGCAGCAGATGACGTCCGAAAATATTACGGTGTCCACCGTCGCGGTTGGCGATGACGCAGACATGCAGCTTCTGGAAATGATTGCGCAGGCGGGAAATGGCCGTTACTACTTTGCCAACGATGCCGAGTCGATTCCGAAAATTTTCAGCAAGGAAACGGCGCTGGCCAGCCGTACGTTTATTGTGGAAAAGCCGCAAATACCGGAGGTGACGGGAGCCGGGATGTGGCCGAGCCTGCAGCACGCGCTGCCGCCGCTGCGGGCGTACGTGGCGACGACGGCGAAACAGACGGCGGAGACATCACTTCTGAGCGCGGATGACGATCCGATTTTGACCCGCTGGCAATACGGGCTTGGCCGCTCTGTTGCCTGGACGAGCGATCTCGAAGGCAAATGGGCGCCGGACTGGATCGGCAACGGGCGGCTCTGGAACGAAGTGGTCGCCTGGACGTTTCCGCAAGTTGCCGAAGGAAAGTGGAAGACGCAAACGAGCATCAACGGAGCGACAGGCAGCGTCAAAGTGACGATGCCTGCCGGGGAGAGCCTGCCGCAAGAGTTGGAGGCGGTCGTGCTCAACCAGAAGATGCAGCGCGAAGTCATCAAGCTGAAGCCGATTGCGCCCGGCGTCCTGAAAGGCCAGTTTGAGACGGCAGAGCCTGGCACGTATATGATCCAGATTTCGGAAAAAGCGCAGGGACGGGTATTGGCGAGCCAAACGACAGGACTGACCGTCTCTTACTCGCCTGAGTACGGCATGACGCCGGACGGGGAAAAAGAGCTGCGCACGTGGCTGCTCGCGGGCGGCGGCAAGCAGATTGCCGAGCCGGAGGAAGTATTTGGCGGGGAGCTTCCCGAGAAATGGGATACCCAGTCGATCAGCGAATGGCTACTGATGCTTTCGGCCTTGCTGCTGCCAGTAGACATCGCCGTGCGCCGCCTGCAACTGCCGGAACAGTGGTGGGCCAAGCTTGCGAACCTGTGGCGCAGGCGGTCAGCACCAGCAGCAGCGGCTGGACAGCAAGCCGTGTTTGACAGGCTTTCCGACAAGCGCGCTGTGCTGACGCGCTTGCGGCCGGATGCCGCTGTGCAGGAGCAGGAGGGCAAGGACAAGCCTGCGTCACAAGTACGGGCAGCCGTGCATGAGCCAGCGAAAAACAGGCCGGAAGCAGCGGCGCGAACACAGCAGCAAGCTCGCGCAGAGAGCGAGGATGCAGACGACACGCTGAACAGGCTGCTCGCGGCCAAGAAGCGGCGGAGCAAGCCGTAAGTCGCCAAGGCCTTTTGTACGCGGTAGAACATAGAACAAAGGCAGCCTGCTGTATGCCAGGCTGCCTTTGTTCCAAACGATTATTCCGGATGATTGCGGGTTGCGTGACCGGCTTCGTAAGGGGAGGTTACCCCTTCGTACAAAAGGTGCATGCTCATGCCAAGCGCGGCGTGATCCTGGTTGTGGCAATGATCCATCCACAGGCCGGGATTGTCGGCGCGAAAAGCCACTTCATACGTTTCGCCCGGGGCTACATTGAGCGTGTCCGTCCACCATGGACTTCCTGTGACGGGCTTGCCGTTGCGCGTGAGCACTAGCATGTGGTGGCCGTGCAAGTGCATCGGGTGATCCATGAAGCTGCGGTTGACGAACGTCATTTTCACCAGATCGCCCTCGGACACCATCATCATGGGCGTATAGGGGAACACCTGGCCGTTGATGGTCCACAGGCCGTCAAAGCGGCCGTCGTACATCCCGAAGGCGACGTCAAACAGCATCTGGTATTCGCGATCAAAAGGCGAGTTCGAGTCAAAGGGCAACGCCATCGGCGCACCGTAACGGGCGGGATCGAACAGCGGCAAATTGTCTTGCAGGGCAGGCGACTCTCCGCGGCCGTCCGGGCTGAGCAGCAGCCCTTTTTCCCCCGTCTTCCCTTTTCCGGCTTGCGCGAACAACACAGGGCGGTCCGGCATGGTGAAGTACAGGTCGTATCTGCCGCCAGCCGCCAGCTCCAATGCCTGGTTGGCGATCAGGTTCGGCTCGTTTACTTCGTTGCCGTCAATGGCTACAACCTGAAACGAGCTGCCGCAAAGCTGGTAGGTGACAGGCAGGTTTTCCGCGTTGATAAAGCGAAGTCTTACCGGAGTGCCAGGCGAAACCGTTTGCATCGCAAGCGTGTCAGCGCCGTTGATCGTCGCGCCTTCGCCTTTTGGCTTATGATGAATGACCGTGAGATCGCGAATGCTGGAGTCCGCTCCTTGCGCGCTTGCCGCAGGCTCGATCACCAAAGCGCCAAACAGTCCTTTTCGCACCTGGACCGATGCTTGCTGGTGCGAGTGATACCAAAACGTCCCGGCTTGTTCGGCTATGAACCGATAGACGTGCTTTTCGCCGGGGAGCACGGCGTCCTGTGTCGCTCCGGCTACGCCGTCTTCGGCATTGGGGACGTTCAGGCCGTGCCAGTGAATGGTGACGCCATCGGCAATATCTTTGTTTTCCAGCACGACCTCGACCAGCTCGCCCTGCTTGATGCGCAGCTCTGGGCCCGGGTATTGCCCGTTAAAAGTCCACGCCTCCATCGTTTTTCCGGAGGGCAGCCGCACGGTGGCTTTTTGGGCAGTCAGCTTGAATTGCCGATCGGCTTCTCCTTCGCGCGGTCCGGTCAAGTCCGCCACGCTCACCGTCTGAATGGCGGAAGAAGCGCGGTCGTGCCCGGCATGGGCCGATTGCGCGTGAGCAAACAGCCCCGTGCCGTGTCCGGTGTCGATGTTCGTATGATCTGTCATTTTGAACTGCTCAGGCAATTTGCTGGCAAGCAGCGCCTGATTGCCCCAGAAGACGATTCCTGCCGACACGAGCAACAGAACTGCCGTTCCGCGCAAAAAGCGCAAAAACGGCGCAGGCGGCTTCCATTCTCCAGGGCGAAAACAGCGCTGCTGCCGCCACGATTGCATGATCCAGAGTGCTGAGGTGCCTGCTACAAGCACGCCCCAGGCGAGCAGGAGAATCGATGGCTCCAAGGTGACAGCGGGGTAGAAAAATTGCAGGAAGCAGGCCGTCAAGCTGCCGAGGACAGACGCCTGCAACGGAACGATCAGTTCGGGGGCTGACGCCACTTTTCGCAAATCCGCATCGACCAGTTCAGGATCAGATGGCTGTGCGTTGTCGCTTGGAAGCAGTTCCGCCATTTCCGAAGCGGCGGCGTCCTCGGAGAGCAAGGACAGATCGGGATTATCCACGATGTAAGACGGCTTCTCCTTGGACTTGTCCAGCTTTGCCGCCAGTTGCCACAAGCGGGGCAGCGAAATGAATAGAACAGAGAGTAAAGGGACGACCATCAGGGGCAGGAAGCCGAGCGCTTTATCCCTTATGTAAAGCCAACCAAAGGATTGAAAAAACGCCCAAGTGACAAACAGTTGTCCGGCGAATGCGAGTACGGACAGCCAGACAAAAAACAGTGTCCAGCGTGCCTTTTTTGCCAGCGCCCGTCTGGTTGGCTGATAGACGAGCGCCTTGGCTTTAAGCGTAGGGATCAGCGCAGTGAAAACCAAAACGACAAACAAGCCTTGATGGATCCCGGCGAGCACTTCAAAATCTGCCATAGAATAATTCCTCCCGTAAGCTTTCCATTCTTACATGATAGAGAGGTTCGGCAGTCAACCAAACGTACCCGGGCAGTATTTTCCCTCCGACTCAGGACGGATAACAAAAAGGAAAGGGGAACAGACAGCATGTCTTTTGATTTTGTGGAAACATAACAACGCTCTTTTCGCTGCCGTTCTCCGCCTCAATGGACGGGCTTTTGCAAACAGCTTGCCGTCTACAAAAAAGGAGGAGAACAAGAATGAACAAACAGAAAGAAATCGAAGCTTTGCGACGCGAAGTGGAAGCGCCGTTTGCCGGATGGAATTTCCAGCGGCTGACCGAGACGGGGAGGATGCAGGAAGCTCCTTTGTCCTGGAACTATCCGAGCGTGGTCAAGCAGCACATGAACGGCATCGGCTCCATGCTCGACATGGGCACAGGCGGGGGAGAGCTGCTGGCTTTGCTGCAGCCGCACCCTGCGCGGACATTTGCCACGGAAGGGTATGCGCCAAACGTAGGGGTAGCGCGGGCAAACCTGGAGCCGCTGGGCATTCAGGTGATCGAGGCGGATGGCGAGGATGAGCTTCCTTTTGAAGATCAATCGTTCGAGCTTATCATTAATCGGCACGAATCGTATTTGCCCGAAGAGATTCTCCGGCTGCTTGCGCCCGGCGGAGCCTTTGTCACACAGCAGGTTGGCGGGCAGGATAATCTGGAGCTGAACCGCTTGCTGGGGGCGCCGATCCCGCCGGATTACTTGCACTGGAACCTGGCATTTGCCACCGAGCAGTTGCGGGAAGCAGGCTTTGCCATTTTGCTGCAAAAAGAAGAAATGAGCTTCACCCGTTTCTATGACGTAGGAGCGATTGTGTACTATTTGAAGGCGATCGAATGGCAAATTCGCGATTTCAGCGTGGAGCAATACGCAGAAGCGCTGTTGGACCTGCAAAAGCGGATGGAGCCTCTCGGTTACGTCGATATTCCCAACCATCGCTTCCTGATCGTGGCTACGCCGGAAGTCAAATTTGTTAATAATTAGGCTGCCTTTTGTCGATAAGATAAATAGGGAGTGTTTTGGCAAAAAGCGCCCTTTGTGGCGTTTTTTGTTTGCAGAGGTGTCTTCCTGGGAATGATCTGTCAATCTATCGTATAAGGCAAAGGAGAAGTGAGCAAGGATGAGCAAGAGCCTGGCTAGTCGTGTAGTTGCGCTCGTGGCTGTGATTGTCGTGATTACGATGGCCGTCAATATTTTCATGATTAACTCAAACAGCGCTACTACCGTTGAACGTACGCTTTCACGCTCAAGCATTGGAACCGCTACGCATATTGCCGCAGGGATCGACTCTGAAAAGCTGGCGAAATTTTTGGCCCAGCCCGAGAAAAATGACGATTATCAGTTCCTGCAAAATACGCTGAAAGATTATGTGGAGAAGACCGGGGCACTTTACGTCTACATCCTCCAGGCCGATGGAGAAAAGGTCAAGATCATGGTGGACGGATTGGGGGATGAAAACTTCACGATCGGTCAGCCTACAACTTCGACCACGTTCGCTGACATTTCGCCAGTGCTTCAGGGTGGCACCAGCAGTACGCCAATCGTGCACGATCCGGTGTACGGAGCGTACCTCAGTGCGTTTGCGCCGATTCAGGACCAATCCGGAAAAGTCATCGCCGTGCTTGGCGTCGACACGGCAGCAGAAAAGGTTGAGCAAATAAACGAGCAGGTTCTCGCTGAAATTATGCCGCGCATTATCGCCTCCATGGTTGTTCTCACAGTGATTGCGCTTGTTTCCGTTTACTTTGTGGTGAAAAAAATGTTGCGTCCGCTGGGGGTTGTCCAGGAGGCGTCCACGCGCATTGCGGGTGGGGACCTGACGGAGACGCAAATTCCGGTTGCGAACAGAAATGATGAGATTGGCCGCATTGTGGTGGCATTCGGCGAGATGACGACGCAACTGCGCCAGATCATCGGCGGCGTCAAGGAGACGACGGAGAGCATTGACAATATGGCTGTCTCCATCCGCGAAGGCGCATCGTCTGTTCGCGAGCAAAACCAGAACATCGTCATCACGAGCCAGGAAATTGCTTCCGGCAATGAGCAGACCGCTACCGCGATGGAAACAGCCGTGCAAACGGTACAGGAATTTTTGAGCGAGCTGTCCGAGCTGAATCGCGCGATCGAAGCGATGGACGCGGTGTCCAACCAGGTATCTGACATCGGACAGAGCAGCTATCAGGTGCTGCAAGAGTTTCTCGCCGACGGAACGGAAACAAACCACCAGTTCCACGAAGTGCAAAATACAATGGCGATTCTCGAAGAAAAATCGCGCAGCATCAATGACGTGATTGAAACGATCCAGCAAATCGCCGGACAGACCAACCTGCTCGCCTTGAACGCAGCCATCGAAAGCGCGCGCGCCGGGGAGGCGGGCCGCGGATTTGCGGTAGTCGCCGACGAGGTGCGCAAACTGGCCGAGCAGACGGGAGCGGCGACGCTGGTCATTCAGGAGAGCATCAAGGACATCCAGGACCAGGTGAAGCAGGCGGCGGAAAAGACGAACGGGACTTTGAACCGCTACAACGCCGGAACAGCGCGCCTCGATACGGTGGCAAAAGAAATTACGGAGCTGTCCAATATGACAAACACGCTCAAGGCGTCGCTTGCCAACGTCATGTCCAGCGTGGAAACGATGAAGCACGGTCAAAACAAGGTGAACGAATCGGTCTTGACCGTCACCGCCATTTCCGAGCAGACGGCAGCCGCCACCGAAGAAGTATCGGCCACCATTCACGAAGTCAGCAGCAACGTAGACCAGTTTGTCGTCGAAATTCAGGAGGTCACAGAAAGCATCCAGGAGCTGCGCAGAAAAGTGGACACATTCCGCTTGTAAGCCCAGCCACCGAACGCTGGCATGCTGCGATACGAAAACAGCCCTTCGCCCAGGCTCCAAGTCCTGGCGAAAGGCTGTTTTTTTTTGCAGGCGATCATCTCGCTTCGCGCGGGCTACCACATGCCCGCTGCGACGTGCACAGCTACTTGAAGCAGCAGCAAAATCGAGCGCATCCAGACAAACGCGCGCCGTTGCACAGGCGAGGGGACAGGGAAGAGCAAAAGCTCGCTGTTTCGCTTGCTCTGCTGCCGCCAGAGGCCGTTGAGCTGGCTTGCTGTCATCAGCAGCAACAGGGCAGCCGCAACCGTCTTCGCCAGCAGGCTGGGCAGAAGCAGCATGAGCGCGGCGCCGATCAGGACCAGCCGCCCGTACATCCCGGCCAGCTCGCCGGAGCGGAGGAACGTTTTGACGTACAAATGCCGCGCTGTATTCGCCTGGCTGTAGGGCACAAGCTGCGTCAGGGCCGTCAGCCAAAAACGCGGTTTTACCTGGCGCTGCAAGGCGGGCACATCCCGAAAGTTGTTCATGATTTGATAAAAGCGGTGGCGCAAGCGATTTTCCACCGCCAGCAGGCGGTACCATTGCAGCGGCAGCCCGGCCTGGACCTTGCGCATTTGCACATGCAGCCAGACGAGCAGAGCCGCGCCGATCACGCCGGCAAAAGGAACGTGACTGAAGCTGAGAAACTGCCCCGCGCTGAGCACCCATGCGAGCAGGAGATACGACAAGCCGAATCGGGCGAGCGTGTACAGCCGCTCCGTTTTTTTCGCGGACAGCCGCAAAAATATCCAGCTACTGTGAACGTTCCAGCCCTTCAACAGAAACGGAACCAGCCAGTACAGCCACAGTTGCGCCCCAGTTGCCCCGACAACGCCCGCGTACACGGGCGAAAGCAGGAGCAAAAGCACGAACAGTCCGACGCTCTGGACAGCGAAATTGTAGACTTGCGCTTTGCGAAAATAACCGCCCAGCCGCGTCTCGTGCGGAGTGAGAAAGAGCAGGTCCGCTTCCAGCAAAAAGGTGCGGTGAGGGCTGCGCGTGACGAAAAGGGCAATGACCAGCGCCAGGCCGTGCGCCAACGGGAACCAGGGCGGAATCATCGCGATGATTCCGCGGTAATAAAGGGACAGCAATCCGGTAAGAAAGACGGCGATAAACAGGACGCCGCCATTAGCCATGTACTGCGCATACCTGATAAATTCCGTGGAAAAGGCATGCAGTCTCTTCCGAAACAATTGATCCGCATCTATCTTCACTGTTTTTCATCCTCTACGATCTGCAAATAGATGTCATCCAGGGAGTGATTGGACAACCCTGTGAACTGGCGAAGCTCGTCCAGCGTGCCCTGGGCTTTGATTTCCCCTTTGTGCAAAATGATGAAGCGGTCGCAATACTTTTCCGCAGTAGCCAAAATGTGCGTGGACATCAGAATGCCTGCGCCCTGTTCCTTGCAGCGCTGCAGCCACGTCAGCAAGGCGCGGATGCCGAGCGGGTCGAGGCCGAGAATCGGCTCGTCCACGATGTAGAGCGGCGGCTGTACGAGCAGCGCCATCATAATCATGAGCTTTTGCCGCATCCCTTTGGAAAACTGCTGGGGGAAGCGGTTCTTCATCTCTTCCATGCGAAATTCCTTGAGCAGCAGTTCGGCCCGTTTGGCAAACTCTTCTTTGTCCAAGCCGTGGCTCATCGCCATCAGCTCGATGTGCTCCCACAACGTCAGCTCCTCGTAGTAGATGGGAGATTCGGGAATGTAGCCGTAAGAGAGCCGATAGCTGTCCGGCGCGGATTGAAACGATTGGCCCGCAATCTGAATCGAGCCGTCCAGCGGCTGCAAAAGTCCGAGAATGTGCTTGATGGTTGTGCTTTTCCCCGCGCCGTTCAGCCCGATCAGCGCGACGATCTCGTGGGAGTGAATCGCAAACGAAATATTTTTGATGACAGCGTGGCTCGGGGAGTAACCCCCTGTCACGTTGTTTACTTCCAGCAAGGCTGTCATGGTTTCCTCCTTCTCACCATAACGAATGGCAATCGGTCATCCTTCTATTGTAGCGCATCAGCAAAGATTTGGAAAAACTTAAGCGCGCAGCCTTTTTTGCGCGCCGGAGCAAAGGGAAGGGATAACCGTACAAGCAATGGCTTTGCGCCTGACATAAACAAGGTATTACAAGGGACGGAGGAGGTGTGACCTATGACGCCGGGGAAACAGGACAACCAAAGAGACATGGACGCGCATATGCAACGTATCTACCAGAAACTGGACAAATTCGAAGAAAGAATCGATCAGCTTGAGGGACAAATGACGATCGTTACGAAGTGGTTGGAAAGAATCGAGCACAGACTGGAACGCTTGGAAGACGTACGCATTGATTTGCTGCAAGCGATTGCGAAGCTACAGACTGAACTGAAGTTGAGAGAAGAAAAAGCGAATAAAGAGAAAGATATCATCATGCAGCTATTGAACAACGACAATCGGGACAAGGAAAATCTGGCACAGATCATCGAAGGAGAAAAAAGCAGGAGGCAGGAGCGTTTTTTGCAAATATGGGCGGTTTTGGGTCCCGTCATTGCCTCCGTCCTCACTTCTTTTTTTGCCCGATTTTTCATGTAGCCGCAAAAGCTGGCACATAATTATATAAGAATGTGGAAAAGTTGTGTAATCCTCATTCCATTTTTCTACCGTATCTCCTGACTATACTTGGTGGGCAGATAACAGAAAGTGAGGATATCCAAGTGAAGAAGTTCGACGTTTCTATACTTTCGGTTGCCGTTTTGCTGACCGGACTGGCTGTGCTCGGTGTCTACCAGGCAGGAGAGGCAGAGAAAGACCCGGTTCTGGTCAAGGCTGGTGATGCCTCGATTACGCAATATCAACTGTACGACGAAATGAAGACGATGTACGGCAAGCAGATGATACACGAGTTGGTCGCCCAGTCGCTGATTTCACAGGAAGCCAAGGCGCAAAACGTTACGGTGACCAAGGAAGAAATGGACAAGGAAATTGCCTCGATGAAAGAACAGGTCGGCTCCGAGGAAGCGTTCAAAAACTACCTCCAGAGCATGGGCATGACCGAGCAAAAGCTGCGTGAGAAGCTGACGGTGCTGATGACCCGCGACAAGCTGCTCGACAAGGCGTTTCCGGTTACGGATGAACAGATCAAGAAATACTACGACGAGAACAAACAGCAGATGGGCTCGCCTGCGCCGGAATTTGAAAAGGTGCGCGATCAGATCAAATCTGTTTTGACCGATAAAAACCGCAGCGAAAACTACAACAATTGGCTGAACGAGATTCAGCAAACGCACAAGGTAGAATGGTACGACCCTTCCTTTGACGATCCAGCCCAGCCTGTAACGGGCTAAGCTTCTCGATCAACAAGACTTTCCCTCTCGCAAGCGACGAGCAGGGGAAGTCTTTTTCTTTGCAGCCAGGGGCAAGTTTTCCATTCCGTTCGTTTAGTAACGGGCACGGGTGGAAAAACTGGATAAATAATTGCCAATGTAAGGGAGCAATGAGATGGCTCAAATTGGCCCCAGCTTGGATGAGAATGTTCGGTATGTAAAAGAGGCGCTAGGATACAGCAATGACATAGTGATCCGCGAACTGGTTCTGGACAGCCGCGAGCCTGTACGCGCTGCTGTTGTGTACACGGATGGCATGGTAGATACCCACATGGTGCAGGGGGTTTTAATCAACAGCCTGCTTTACAAGACGCGCTTTAAAGAACTGGAGCTGGAACGCGAGGAAGAACTCGTCCCCTTTTTAAAAGATGCGGTTTTGACCGTTGGCGATATCGGTGACGTGGACAATTTTCCCGAGATGTTTACGGCCATGCTCTCCGGGTGCGCCATCCTATTCTTGGACGGATATGAACAGGCGATGGCGATCGGCTTGCAGGAATGGAAGGACAGAGGGGTGACCGAGCCGACGGCGCAAACGGTCATTCGCGGTCCGCGCGAAGGTTTCACGGAGAACCTGCGGACGAACGTTACGCTGTTGCGCAGGCGAATCGTCAGTGAAAAGATGTGGGTCGAGACGCGCAGAATCGGGGAAGTGACAAAGACGGAAATCGCGGTCGTGTACATCAAAGGTCTGGTCGAGGAAGGCGTTGTGGAGGAAGTCCGCAGCAGGCTGGACCGGATTGATATGGACGGCATCATGGAGAGCGGGATGATCGAGGAGCTGATCCAGGATGCAGCGTACACGCCGTTTCCGACGATCTCCAACTCTGAGCGCCCCGATGTGGTTGCCTCCAATTTGCTGGAGGGCAGGGTCGCGATCCTGGTGGACGGAACTCCGTTTGTGCTGACCGTGCCTTCTTTGTTCGTCGAGTTTTTTCATTCCGCAGAAGACTACTACCAGCGGGCTGATTTCAGTACGCTGATTCGGATGCTGCGATTTATTTGCTTTTTTATCGCGCTGCTCGCGCCTTCTCTCTATATCGCGATTACCACTTTTCATCAGGAGATGCTGCCGACCCAACTGCTCATCAGTCTGGCGGCGCAACGGGAGGGCGTGCCTTTTCCGGCTTTCGTGGAGGCGGTATTGATGGAGATCGCCTTCGAGATTTTGCGGGAGGCGGGGATTCGCATGCCGCGCGCTGTCGGGCAGGCAATCTCCATTGTCGGGACGCTGGTAATCGGCCAGGCCGCAGTAGAGGCGGGTATCGTGTCTGCGGCGATGGTTATCGTCGTTTCGATTACGGCGATCTCCAGCTTTATTTTTCCGGCGATCAACATGTCGATTCCCGTGCGCATCCTGCGCTTTCCGCTGATGGTGCTGGCGGCCTCCTTCGGCATCTACGGCATCATTGTCGGGGTGCTCGCTCTGGTGCTGCACTTGTGCAGCCTGCGTTCGTTTGGCGTTCCGTACATGAGCACGTTTGCTCCGTTTTCATTCAAGGAGCAGCGGGATACGATCCTGCGCCTTCCCCGTTGGGCCTTGGACAAGCGGCCTGAGTCGATCAGCAAGCGCAACCTGCGCCGCCAGTCAACGAAAATGAAGCCACCCCCGCCCGGCAAGTAGCACACGAAAAGCAAAGGAGTGGACTTCCATGAAAGGCATAAAAGTGCTTCTCTGCATCGCGCTGGTCATGCTCCTGGCCGGTTGCTGGAACCGCAAAGAACTGAACGATCTGGCTATCTGCGTAGGTATCGGAATCGACAAGGCGGAGCACGGCTATACCGTGTCTGTCCAGGTGGTGGACCCGGGGGAAGTAGCAGCCAACAAAGGGAAGCCAGGTAGGGCTCCTGTCACGCTTTTTTCCATGAATGCCCCTACTGTTTTTGAGGCGCTGCGAAAAATGACGACGGTCTCTCCGCGCAAAATCTATATGTCGCATACAAGGATGCTGATACTGGGCGAGGCGATGGCGCGGGAAGGAATTGCTCCCGTGCTTGATTTTGTGTCGCGCGACCATGAATTTCGCACGGATTTTTACATTGCTGTGGCGCGCGGAACGACGGCGAGCAGTATTTTGAAAGTGATTACGCCGCTTGAGCAAATCCCGTCCAACGAGCTGTTCGCCTCGCTGGAAACGTCCTCCAAAGCATGGGCTCCGACTGTTGCGGTGACGCTGGATCAGTTGATTGCGGATTTGACGAACAACGGTAAGCAGGCAGTGCTGACGGGCATTCGCTTGACTGGTCCGGCGGTGGAGGGGGATAAGCGGAGCAATGTGGAGCAGATTGATTCCAACGTGCTGCTGGAATACTCCACGTTGGCGGCGTTTCGCGGAGACAAGCTGATCGGCTGGCTCAACGAAGCGGACAGCAAGGCGTACAACTACATTGCCGGAAACGTGAAAAGTACGGCGGGCAGCCTTCCGTGCAAAGGCGGAGGAAGAATGACGATGGAAGTCATGAATGCCGATTCCAAGATCAAGGCCAGCCTGAAAAACGGCAAGCCGGAAATCACGGTCCTGATCCAGTTGGAAAATGACATCGGCGAGGTGCAGTGCAATATTGATCTGACGAAGATGGAGACGATCGAGCAAGTGGAAAAAGACGCAGAAAAAGGGATGGTCGAGAGTGGAATGCGCGCTGTCGCCTACGCCAAAAAAAGAGGCGTAGACATTTTCGGCTTCGGCGATGCGATTCACCGCAAATACCCGAAAGTGTGGAAGCAACTGGAGAAAAACTGGGACAAGGAATTTGCCAAGCTGCCGGTGCATATCCAGGCGGAGGTCAAAATCAGGCGGTTGGGGACGATCAGCAACGCCTTCAAAGAAAAGTGACCGAGCGAGGAGGAGGATAAATGTCTACGCTGACAGTTGTGCTCGTCTCGATTATCGTCTGCCTGTATGAGCTGCCCAGACTGATCCGCCAGAGGCAGAAAAAAGAAATGACCGTCTTCGTCGCGATGCTTGTCATCAGTGTCGGGCTGTACGCCGCCACGCAATACGGGCGGCTTGCCAACCCTGTGTATGTGATGGAATGGATTTTCAAGCCGATGAGCGATGTCATTAGCAGTTGGCTGCGTTGACAAGGGGGAGGATGGCGGGGATTGTCGGCCAAAAGCGGGGCATACTGAGAAGACCCCAGCATAAGGAGTGGGAACAAACGTGGACGGTCTTTGGATGAAGTTGCTTGTAAGCCCGATCTTGGTTGTTTTGGCCGATGCGCTCTTTCCCGAGGTGAATTTTGCGAACTTGTACCAGTCCGTCGGAGTGGGGTTCGTGCTCGCTCTCGCCGGTTTTTTTCTGGACAGGGCCATTCTCGCGCCCGGCAGTCTTTGGCTTACGACCGCTATTGATTTCATCATCGGCTTTCTCATCGTCTACGGCAGCGTCGTCTTTTTGCCAGAGGCCCAGGTTTCGCCGATAGGAGCGGGATTTGTCGCGATCTTTTACGGGGTGGCCGAATATTTGCAGCATACGTGGTTGCTTAGAGCCATCCGTTCGGGAAATGAATAGAGCCGCGCATGATGAAGGACAGCTCCGACGTCTAAAGAAGACGGGAGGCTGTCCTTTTTGCTGTTGCTTGGGTCTACGAGAAAAGCGGTGGCGTTCAGTCTGCGCGGTGGGAGGAAGGCGACAGCTTTTTGACAACCAGCCGCTCGATCCAGCGCCAGGGAAGCAGCGTTTTTGCCGCGAGCATCAGCACCGTGCTTCGCCCGACCGGATAGCGAAAGCGGGGAGCGGGGCTGGTCGCGGCGCGGACGATTGCGGAGATGACGGCGTCCGGCTCCGGGGCAGACCGCATGATTGATTCCACATGCTGGCGCAGCAGCTTCATTTGCCCGGCATAGGCGGAGTCGGAGTCTGGGACAGGCTGCTGGGTTTGCAACGCCTTTTCCCAGATCGGAGTGCGATACGAGCCTGGCTCGATGACGCTCACATAAACGTGATAGGGCAGCATCTCCAGGCGCAACGACTCGCTGAAGCCTTCGACTGCGTGCTTGGAAGCGGCGTAGGGCGAGAGGCCGGGGAAGCCGAAGCGGCCGCTGATGCTGCTCAGATTGATGATCCTTCCTGCTTGTTGTCGCCGCATGTGCGGCAGCACGGCGCGAGTGACGTCGATCAGGCCGAACACGTTGACTGCAAACTGGCTGCGCCAGTGCTCGGGAGGGATTTCCTCGGCAAAGCCGCCGTAGGCGCAGCCTGCATTGTTGAGCAACAGGTCGATGCGGCCGTGCCGTTCGATGATGCTGGTGATCGCCTGCTCAATTTCGGCGGGGCGAGTGACGTCCAAGGAAATCACTTCCATATGTTCGCTTGCTATATGCAAGTTTGCGATTTTGTCAAGAGGGCCCCTTTTTTCCAGGTCGCGCATGGAAGCGATTACGTAAAATCCGGCCTTGACTAATGCCACAGAAGCGTTCATTCCAAAGCCGCTAGAGGTTCCAGTGATTAGTGCTATTGGTCTTTTTTGCATGCGAATCTCCTTTAACTTCCCTGAACTGGTTACATTTCTCTTGAAAGTTCACAAATTTGTTCATAAATTTGTTAACAAAATCATAACAAATAGCCTTTAGATTAAGGAAAATTTATGTATACTTAAATGGTTACCACGCACTGGTAGAAGTCTGCTTTCTTGGCCTTTACTCTTTTTGTTTGTTTTAGAAATGACTGCTAATCCTTTTCCTGATTGGGTATGATAGTTGGGGAAAGTATAGCTAGCTATTTCTTACGCAAATGAAAGAGTACGTAAGCTTCTAGTTGTAAGCGTGGCTAGAACGTTACCAACACGAAGAAAGAGGGGTTCATTGGTATGAAGGGTTGGCAACAGTTTTGGCGTCAGCTTTCTCTTTTTGGTCTGCTGGCGCTGGTGTTAACCGGGTGTGGCAAAGATGAGCTCTCAGCGCTCAAGCCTTCCGGCCCGGTGGCTGCGATGCAGTATGACCTGATGAAGCTGTCCTCCGCTATCATGATCGGCGTCTTCATTGTCGTTATGCTGATCTTTACGTACGTCCTTATTCGATATCGTAAGCGCCCGGGACAGCAAGGCGTTCCAAAACAGGTCGAAGGCAATCATGCACTTGAGATTCTTTGGACGGTTATTCCTTTCCTGCTCCTGATTGTCATGGCGATTCCAACCGTTACGACCGGTTTCGCTCTGCACAAGGAATATCCAAAAGAGGAAGCGCTTCAAGTGAAGGTAATCGCTCACCAGTTCTGGTGGGAGTTCGAGTACCCTGATCTGGGAGTAGCAACCGCACAAGACCTCGTTCTGCCAGTTGGCAAAAAGGTTCAGTTCCATGTGACCTCTGCTGACGTAATGCACGCATTCTGGATTCCGGCATTGGGCGGCAAGATCGACACCAACCCAGGCCAGGAAAACAAGATTTGGCTGCAAGCAGACAAGACAGGCATTTTCTACGGTAAATGCGCGGAGCTCTGTGGAGCGTCCCATGCCTTGATGGACTTCAAGGTGGAAGTAATGGACCAGGCTGCATTTGACAACTGGGCAAACGGCATGAAGGGCGTTCAGTCCAAAGAGCCGGTAGCTGCAACATCCCCAGGTGCTGCACAAGGTCAAGAAATCTTCAACAAAAGCTGTCTCGGCTGTCATGCCATTGCCGGCAAAGGCGGCAAACTGGGTCCAAACCTGACCAACTTCGCGGATCGCGAGCGCGTAGCAGGTATTCTCGCCCATACGCCTGAGAATGTGGCAGAGTGGCTGAAAGATCCGCAAAAGGTGAAACCGGGCAACAACATGCCTAACCTCAACCTCGACGATGCACAAGTGAAAGCGCTTGTAGAGTACATGTCTACACTCAGCGTGAAGTAATTACCGTAATGAAATGACATTCGTCATAGGCAGTTACGCTTAAAAAGGAGGTAAACCTGTGTCTGCACATGCTTCTCACGCACCCGCACCAAAACGTTCAGGGCTGTGGGATTGGCTCACGACAGTGGATCACAAGAAGATCGCGATCCTGTACTTGATTGCCGGCGGAATTTTCTTTCTGGCTGGCGGTTTCGAAGCCCTGCTGATCCGTTTGCAGTTGATGTATCCAGAAGCTCAAGTGGTTGGTGCCAAGACATTTAACGAACTGATTACCATGCACGGCACCACGATGATTTTCTTGGCAGTCATGCCGGTCATCTTCGCGCTGATGAACGCGGTCGTTCCGCTGCAAATTGGCGCACGCGACGTAGCATTCCCATTTGTTAACTCTCTCGGTTTCTGGCTCTTCTTCTTCGGGGGAGTGCTCTTGAACACCAGTTGGTTCCTTGGTGGAGCGCCAGATGCCGGATGGACATCTTATACAACTTTGGCTTTGAACCAATTTAGCGGCCGCGGGGTAGACTTCTACGTTCTCGGTCTGCAAATTGCCGGTCTTGGTACGCTGATCGGTGGTATCAACTTCCTGGTTACCATCATCAACATGCGTGCTCCAGGTATGACATTCATGCGTATGCCAATGTTCACCTGGGCGTCTTTTGTAACATCCGGCCTGATTCTGTTCGCGTTCCCTGCGATTACAGTAGGCCTGGTTCTGTTGATGTTCGACCGTCTGTTCGGCGGTAACTTTTTCAATCCGGACGCTGGTGGTAATGTTGTCATTTGGCAGCACTTGTTCTGGATTTTCGGTCACCCCGAAGTATACATCCTGATTCTCCCGGCATTCGGTGTGATTTCTGAAGTCATTTCCACCTTCTCCAGAAAGCGCCTGTTCGGTTACAGCTCCATGGTATTCGCAACCGCGCTGATCGGCTTCCTTGGCTTCATGGTGTGGGCTCACCACATGTTTACAACCGGTTTGGGCGCTATCGCCAATACGCTGTTCGGTCTGGCAACGATGTTGATTGCGGTGCCTACGGGTATCAAAATCTTCAACTGGCTTTTGACCATGTGGGGCGGACAAATCCGCTTCCCTACCGCAAACCTGTTTGCAGTAGGCTTCATCCCGACGTTTACAATCGGTGGTATGACAGGGGTTATGCTCGCGGTTCCGCCGGCTGACTACCAATACCATGACAGTTACTTCGTAGTAGCGCACTTCCACTACGTTATCGTAGGGGGTCTTGTGTTCGGTCTGTTCGCAGGTCTGTACTACTGGTGGCCGAAGATGTTCGGGAAAATGCTCAATGAAACACTTGGTAAATGGAACTTCTGGACGTTCTTCATCGGCTTCCATCTTACCTTCTTCCCGCAGCACTTCCTTGGCTTGATGGGGATGCCGCGCCGCGTCTACACGTTCCTGAAAGGTCAGGATCTCGATGTCGGGAACTTCATCAGTACGATCGGGGTATTCGGTATGACGATCGGTACCATCCTGTTCCTGGTTAACGTCGTTGTTTCCGCAAAAGGCAAACGCGCTCCTGCAGACCCGTGGGATGGACGTTCGCTTGAGTGGGCGATTCCGTCGCCACCGCCTGAGTACAACTTTGCGCAAACACCGCTGGTTCGCGGTCTGGATGCATTCTGGATTGAGAAAATGGCTGGCAACAAAGGCATGACACCTGCTGAACCGCTTGGTGACATCCACATGCCGTCGCCATCGTTCCTGCCTTTCCTGATGTCTGTAGGCTTGTTTGTTGCGGGTTACGGCTTCATGTACCACAACTACTTTGTCGTGGTTATCGGCTTGCTCGTGACATTCGCCAGCATGTTCGCCCGTTCTGTAAAAGACGATCCTGGTTATCATATTCATGAGGACGAAATCGAAGAGAAAGGGGTTAAGGCTTAATGGCTACACATCATGCAAACGCAGTATTACCTGATGAACCGGAAAAAGCCACCCTTGAAGGCAAGAACAAGATTCTTGGCTTCTGGCTCTTCCTTGGCGGGGAGACAGTTCTTTTCGGTTCCTTGTTCGCAACATTCATCGCGCTCCGCGATCAAGTAAACGGCGGTCCTACATCGCAGCAACTGTTCGACATGCCGCTGGTTGCAGCCGCAACGCTGATCCTGCTTACCAGCTCGATGACAAGTGTTATGGCTACGCTCGCCCTGCACAAGAAAAACCTGAAGATGATTCAGGTATGGCTGACCATCACTGTACTGCTCGGCCTCGGGTTCCTTGCGCTGGAGATTTACGAGTTCGTGCATTACGTGCATGAAGGCCACAAAATCTCGACGAGTGCATTCGGTTCCGCGTTCTATACGCTGGTTGGCTTCCACGGGGGCCACGTAGCGTTCGGGATTTTGTGGATCATCCTGTTGCAGTTGTCGGCAGTGAAAAAAGGTCTGACGGTAGTAACGGCTCCGAAGTTCTACCTGGCCTGCTTGTATTGGCACTTTATCGACGTAGTGTGGGTGTTCATCTTTACCGTTGTATATCTTATGGGTATGATCGGTGGAAAGGTGGGGTAATCTATGGGAGCACATGCTCAAAATGAAGAGGTACGCAAGCCGAAAGTAAAACACGACAGTCCTAAACGACACGTAGTGGCTTTCATCGGATCTCTCGTATTGACCGCACTGGCATTTATTGCAGTAGCGTATGAAGTGGTTCCGGCAGGTTTCACCGTACCGTTCATCGTCGTACTGGCCTTCGTTCAGGCGCTCTTCCAACTGTTTGTTTGGATGCACATGGACCAAAAAGGCCATGAGTTTGCACGAGTCAGCATTTTCGCCGGGTTGTTCTTTATTCTGGTTGCGATAATCGTCTTCGTTTACTGGGTGTGGATTTAGAACGCCAGGCGCGACAAAGAGGGCAGACGCCATGTCTGTCCTCTTTTTTTACAGATAAGAATGGATAAGGTTCTTATCCCGTATAGGGGCAACTAAGGCTGCGCCCATGGCTTGGCGCAGCCAAGTTTTCTGATCGGCTGTCGGAAGTCATTTCTGGCAGCCATTTTTTTGTACTATCGAAGCAAAACAAAGATAAGCATGATGATAGTAGCAGGTTTTGCACCAGAAGATTCCGGCACCAGAGTTTTCTTGCTTTTTGAAAAATACTTGCACCTGTCGGAAAGGCTTTATATAATAAAAATATAAACATGCGTTAAAATAACGTTATATCATTATCTCGTCACATGTTTTGCGAAATAAACTGATGAAAGCAGGGATCGTAATGGTGAAATTGGTGGCAATTTATCGCAAGCCTGAAGATATCGAGGCTTTTGACAAGCACTATTTCGAAGTGCACGCTGCACTCGCAGAAAAAATGCCTGGCCTGGTCAAGATGGAAGTGAGCAAGGTTTACGGCACGCCAATGGGCGAATCCGATCTGCACCTGATCGCAGAAATGTACTTTGAAACAAAAGAGGCTCTGTTGGAAGCGTTGTCATCTCCAGAGGGACGTGCAGCAGGAAAAGACTTGCGTGGATTTGCCGGCCAAGTGGTGTCCATGCATTTTGCTGAAGTGGTCTAATCGATGAGCGGGAAAACATTTGTCGACGAGCGAGAGCTTCATCGCAAGCACTACGATGAAATTTGCGAAAAGCTGAAGCAAGACCAATTTGCCCAATTTTTAGGCGTCAAGCTGATCGAGCTTGGGGAAGGGACGGCGACAGCGGAAGTGACCGTGGCCGAACACATGCTGAACGCACACGGCACAGCGCATGGCGCGATCATTTTCTCCCTGGCTGATTTTGTTTTCGCAGCAGCCTGTAATTCCTACGGCAAAACATCCGTGGCGTTGTCTATGAACATCGGATTTTTGGCCGCAGCCATGAAAGGAAACCGACTGGTGGCAACTGCCACGGAGGAGAAGAAAAACAACCGGACAGCCTGGTACCGCATCCGTGTAGAAACCGAGCATGGCCTGGTAGCGACATTGGACGCACTGGCGTATCGGAAAAACGAATACTTCGTCGCGATTGACGAACCGAAATAACCCAAATGCGAAAATCAGACAGGGAAAGGAAGCCGAATGCGAGGAGCACAGGCTCCTTTCACTGTTTCACGAGGATACTAACACGGGGGCGAGAAGATGACAGTGGAAATCCGCAATCGTTTTAACCACTACCTGGGCATAGAAGTCGTACATCGAGATGAACAGGGCTGCAAGGTAGCGCTGAAAATTCGCCCTGAGCTGTTCAATAGCATCGATGGCGTCGTGCATGGAGGCGTAACGGCGACACTGGCTGATGTAGCGATGGGACATGGAGCCGCTCCCCATGTAGACGGTGTGCAACAATGCGTCACGGTAGAGAGCAAGATTCAATATTTGTACCCTGCTCGCGGAGAGCGGCTGGAAGCCGAATCGCGCGTTTTGAAGCAGGGAAAAAGCCTGATTATTATGGAAGCGCGCGTGACCTGCGACGGGAAGCTGGTTGCTTTTGCGACAGGGACGTATGCGCGGGTCAACCCGAACCGCTAACCGCACTGGAGGAAATGGCTGCACAAGGAGGACGCAGAGCATGGAGGAAACCGTTCGCTTTGAACGAGACGGCCACGTGGCGATCATCACGCTGAACCGTCCGGATGAGCTGAATGCACTGAACTACAACACGCTGGAACGTCTGGGTGACCTGATCGAGCAGGTGCGGCTGGAGTCAAAAGACATCCGCGTCCTGCTGATAAAAGGCGAAGGCCGGGCGTTTTGCGCAGGGGCCGATTTGAAAGAACGCCGCACGTTAAACGAGCAGCAAGTACGGCGCAACGTCCGCAAAATTCGCGATGTGTTCACCGCGTTGGAGCGGCTGCCACAGCCGACGATTGCGCTGATTAACGGCTTTGCCTTTGGCGGAGGCTTCGAGCTGGCGCTTGCCTGCGACTTCCGCTACGCACTGGAAGACGCCAAGATGGGGCTGACTGAGGTGAGCCTGGGCATCATTCCAGGGGCAGGGGGGACGCAGCGTTTGTCCCGGCTGATCGGTCCGGCCAAAGCGAAAGAGCTGATTTTGACGGCACGCCGCATTCAGGCGACGGAAGCCAACCGCTTAGGAATCGTGAATGGGACAGCCCGCGATCAGGAAGAATTGCATGCGCTGGCAATGGGACTGGCCCATGAAATTCTCGACAACGCGCCGCTCGCCGTCTATCAGGCAAAAGCCGCCATCGACCGCGGCAGCAGCGTCGATTTGCAAACAGGGCTGGATGTAGAAACGATGTGCTACGAGGTCATTATTCCAACCAAAGACCGTCTGGAGGCGCTGGAAGCGTTCCGCGAAAAGCGCAAACCTGTATTCAAGGGCGAATAAGCAGCAAGCATGCAAAGACATAACGTAATGGAATGAGGGAAACGGCATGATCTTTAATACGGAAATGGAAACGCTGTCAAGAGAAAAAATGACTCAACTCCAACTGGAGCGCTTGAAGGAAACGGCCGCACGCGTCTACGAACGAGTGCCGTTTCATAAAAAAGCGTTCGACGAAGCAGGGGTAAAACCGGAAGACATCCAGTCCATCGAAGACATCCGCAAGCTGCCGTTCATGAAAAAGACAGACCTGCGGGAAAACTACCCATTCAAGCTGTTTGCGGTAGACATGAACGAAGTCGCCCGCATCCACGGCTCGTCGGGGACAAAAGGCAAACCGACCGTTGTCGGCTACACGAAAAAGGACCTGGAAAACTGGGCGGAAATCGTGGCCCGCGCGATCTGCTGTGCCGGCGGCCAGCCAGGGGACATTTTCCACAATGCGTACGGCTACGGCCTGTTCACAGGAGGGCTTGGCCTGCATAACGGCATCGAGTATCTCGGCGCAGTAGCGGTTCCTGTATCCGGCGGCAACACTTCCCGCCAGATCACGCTGATCGAGGACTTCCAGCCGCGCGGAATCGCAGCGACGCCTTCCTACGTGCTCAACATCGTCGAGGAAATGAAAAAACAAGGCATCAACCCGCGGGAAACCAGCGTCAAATACGGAATTTTCGGGGCGGAACCGTGGTCCGAGGAAATGCGCGTACAGCTTGAAGAAGCGCTCGATATTAAAGCGGTGGACATTTACGGCTTGAGCGAAGTCATGGGGCCAGGCGTATCCATCGAGTGCCACGAAGCGCAGGATGGACTGCACATCGCAGAAGACCATTTCTACGCCGAAATTATTGATCCGAATACAGGCGAAGTGCTGCCTTACGGACAGGAAGGCGAACTTGTTTTCACCTCTTTGACCAAAGAAGCGTTCCCGGTGATCCGCTATCGCACAGGAGACATCGCTTCGCTCAATCCGGAGCCCTGTAAGTGTGGCCGCACGACCATGCGCATGTCGCGGATCAAAGGGCGCGTAGACGATATGTTGATTATTCGCGGCGTCAACGTATTCCCGACAGAGATCGAGTCTGTTTTGCTGACCTTCAACCAACTGACACCGCACTATCAAGTTGTGATCGAACGCGACGGAGCGCTTGATCGGTTTGAAGTCCACTGCGAGCTGACACAGGAGTACGCCAGCGAGATCAGCGGAAATGAAAGCGCTGCTTTGTCGCATCTTGTAAAAGAGATTGGGCACATGATTAAAAATACGTTGGGCGTATCCGTCGTGCTGCGCATTCAACCGCCGAATTCCTTGACGCGCAGCGAAGGAAAAGCAATCCGCATCGTAGACAATCGGGGCAAGGCTCAGGCTGCGATTTAGCTTGCGATTGTCGGATCGACTACCTGCGAAAAAGGGTGTGAAAAGCGCATGGCTTACGAATATATCCTAACAGCCAGCGAGGATGGAATCGGGATTATTACGTTGAATCGACCGAAGATTCTCAACGCACTGAATTTGCAATTAGTGGATGAGCTGGTTGCCGAGCTGGAGCGGATGGACCGGGACCCGGACATTCGCGCGATCATTTTGACGGGCAATGACAAGGCATTTGCAGCCGGAGCCGACATCAACGAGATGGCCGAGGCGTCCGCGATCGAGATCATGAAGCGGGACCAATTCGCCGTCTGGGATCGGATGTCGCTCATTTCCAAGCCGATTATCGGCGCAGTCAGCGGCTTCGTGCTCGGCGGCGGCTGCGAGCTGATGATGAACTGCGATATCGTCATCGCTTCGGAAACAGCCGTGATCGGGCAGCCGGAGATCAAGCTGGGCGTCATGCCGGGGGCAGGCGGCACGCAGCGGCTGACCCGCGCGGTCGGCTTGCGCAAGGCGATGGAAATGCTGCTCACGGGCGAGCCGATCTCGGCGAAGGAGGCGCTGCGCTACGGGCTGGTCAATCGGGTCGTGCCGGTAGAGGCGTACTTTCAGGAGGCCCGCAAGCTGGCGAAGCAAATCGCCGCACAGCCGCCGCTCGCCGTGCAGATGATTAAAAAAGCGGTCCACAAAGCAGACGATGTGCCGCTGGGAGAAGGCATGGATTACGAGCGCAACGGCTTCTATCTGCTGCTCGCCAGCGAGGATCGCAAGGAAGGCATGCAAGCTTTCCTGGAAAAGCGCAAACCCCGGTTTACGGGTAAATAGGAGGCGGCCATGTACGAAACCATTCTTTATGAAGTAGCGGAAGGCGTAGCAGTCGTGACCTTGAACCGGCCGGACAAATTCAACGCCTTTACAGAGGTCATGCACAAAGAAATTATTGCGGCGCTCAAAGAGGCGCAAAAGGATGACGCTGTGCGCTGCATTCTCCTGACGGGAGCAGGGCGGGCGTTCAATGCCGGACAGGACCTTGGCGAAGTATCCGGCGGAGACGTGGATTTCGGCGGATTTTTGCGCAAGCGCTACAATCCGATGATCCTTCAGTTGCAAAAGACGGAGAAGCCGATTGTCGCGGCAGTCAACGGCGTGGCAGCAGGTGCAGGCATGAGCCTGGCGCTCGCCTGCGACATTCGCCTGGCCTCGGAAAAGGCGTCATTTGTCAACGCGTTTGTGGGCATCGGGCTTGTGCCCGATTCGGGGGGCTGCTACTTCCTGCCGCGCATCGTCGGCATCGGCAAGGCGCTGGAGTTGGCGATGACTGGAGAAAAAGTATCGGCAGAGGAAGCGCTGCGCATCGGACTCGTGAACAAGGTGTATCCGGCGGAGAGCTTCATGGAAGAAGCGGTAGCCTATGCGGAAAAACTCGCTGCCCTCCCGACGCGAGGCATTGGCCTCATCAAGCGCACGATGTACAAAGGGCTTGAAATGGGACTGGAAGAGACGTTGGACTACGAGGCGTATGCACAGGAGGTCGCAGGCAGCACAGCGGACCACAAGGAAGGGGTCGCGGCCTTCATGGAAAAGCGCGCTCCCCGTTTTACCGGCCGTTAGGAGCGAAGGGAGGCACAAGTCTAGTGAATACAAAAACAGTGGGCGTCATCGGTGCGGGAACGATGGGAGCGGGCATCGCTCTCGTCTGTATCCGCAAAGGGCATCAGGTAGTGCTGTTGGACGCCAATCAGGCGGTTTTGGACAAAGCACTCGCCTATTTGCAATCCATTTTGGGCAAGGACGTGGAAAAAGGCAAAATCAGCGAGCAGGAGCGGGCAGACACACTGGACCGGGCAAAGCTTGTATCGGATATGGAGCAGTTGGCGCAGTGCGACATCGTCATCGAAGCAGTGCCGGAGCGCCTCGACCTGAAAAAAAGCATTTTCAGCGAGCTGAGCCGGATTTGCCGGGCAGATGCGCTGTTGCTCACCAATACTTCCTCCATTTCCATCACGCAAATTGCCGGAGGGCTTCCCCATCCCGAGCGCATTCTCGGGTTTCATTTTTTCAACCCGGCGCCCGTCATGCCGCTGGTGGAAGTCATTCGCGGCAAAAAATCGAGCGAGGAAAACGTGCAGGCAGCGTATCGCTTCGCAACGGAGCTGGGCAAAGTGCCCGTGCTGGTGACGGATACGCCCGGCTTCATCGTCAATCGCATCGCGCGTCCGTACTACAACGAGGCGCTGCGCATCTTGGGCGACCATGTCGCAGAGGTAGAGCAGGTCGACCGGATCATGAAGCGCGCAGGCGGGTTCAAAATGGGACCGTTTGAGCTGCAAGACATGATCGGCATCGACATCAATTTTGCCACGACCGAATCGGTCTATACCGACTTCTTCCATGAAGGACGATTTAAGCCCAGCCGGATTCAGCAGCGGATGGTGCAGGCCGGCAGCCTGGGCAGAAAGACGGGGGAAGGCTTCTATGACTATGACAAATAAGGCGGTCGTGCTCGCGGGTACAAGTCCGCTTTTTGCAGAGCTTCAACAGCTTTTTGCAGCGAACGGCTATCAGGTGCTCTCGATGGCTGAGGCAGCGGCAGAGCCTGGGACGGTTTCGCTTGCGGTAGAAGTCAGCAACCTCGATTTGCAGCAAAAGGCAGAGCTGATTCGCGCGTTGGACAGCCTGCTGGCTCCCGAGGTGCCGATTATCACGACTTCGCTTGCCATCACGGCGACAGAGGTGGCCTCCTGGGCGCAGCATCCAAAGCGGGTGTGCGGGTTCGGGACGCTCGTGCCGCTCGCGGAGCGGGAGCTGATCGAGATCGCGCCTGCCCTGCAAACAGCGCCAGCGACGCTTCAAGCGGCCGAAGTCTTTTTCCAGTCGCTCGGCAAAGAGACGGAAATCGTCGCGGACGAGGTGGGACTGGTTTTCCCGCGCATTCTCTCCCTGATTATTAACGAGGCGGCGTTCACGCTGATGGAGAAGGCGGCGACGGCCAGCGATATCGACATCGCGATGAAAAAAGGCACCAACTATCCGTACGGACCGCTGGAATGGGCGGACCGCATCGGGCTGGACGAGATTTTTGCCATTGTCAGAGGCTTGCAGCGCGATCTGGCGGAGGAGCGTTACCGCCCGGCACCACTGCTCAGAAAGCTCGTGCTGGCAGGACGCGTCGGCGTGCGCAGCGGACAGGGCTTTTACACCTATGAGAGCAAAGTGGGTGTGAAGGCATGACGATGAAAAAAAGTGACGTCTACGTAACGGCTGCCGTGCGCACGCCGATTGGCAAGCTGGGAGGCAGTCTGAAGCATACGCCGATTGATGACCTGACAGCCATCGTGCTGAACGGAGCATTGGCGCAAGCGGGACAAACCGGGGATGCTGTCGATGGCGTCATCATGGGCAATGTCATTTCGGCGGGGCCGTTTATCAATATTGCTCGCGTAGGTCTGCTCAAAGCAGGGCTGCCCGAGACGATTCCAGGGCTGACGGTGAACCGGGTGTGCGCGTCCGGGCTGGAAGCGGTCAATCTCGCTGCCCAGTCCATCCAGGCAGGACACAGCCAGGTCATGCTCGCAGGCGGAGTAGAAAATTTGACCCGTTCCCCGTACATCATGGAAAAATTCGAGCAGCCGTACCAGCGCGGCGCCCAGACGCTGATCGAATCGTTTGGCGGGCCGCGCTCTGCGCCTGTGTCGCTTTACGGCGATTTGACCATGGGCGATACCGCAGAAAACGTGGCGGAGCAGTTTGGCATCAGCCGCGAGGATCAGGATTTGTTTGCCGCCGAGAGCCAGCGCCGCGCGATCGCCGCGATTGACGCAGGCTTGTTCAAGGACGAGATCATTCCCGTCCTGTTGCGCGGGAAAAAAGGGGAAGAAACGCTGTTTGACACAGATGAGTTTCCGCGCCGCGACTCCACGGTCGAGTCGCTTGCGAAGCTGCGCCCTGCCTTTCGCAAAAACGGCAGCGTGACGGCCGGCAACTCCTCGGGGATTAACGATGGCGCGGCGGCTCTTTTGCTCATGAACGAAGAAATGGTGAAGCGTACAGGAGTCGCTCCGCTTGGGCGAATCGTGCATTTTGCCTGCGCCGGAGTCGATCCGCGCATCATGGGCATAGGACCAGTCGCAGCCATCCGCAAGCTGCTTGCCGAAGTCAGCATGACGGTAGAGGACATCGACCTGTTCGAGCTGAACGAAGCGTTTGCCTCCCAGTCGCTCGCCTGCATGCGCGAGCTGGGGCTTGATCCGGAGAAGACAAATGTAAACGGCGGAGCGATCGCCTTGGGCCATCCGCTCGGCATGAGCGGCGCCCGGCTGGCAGGCACGATCCTGTACGAGCTGCGCCGCCGCCAGAAAAAATACGGAATCGTCTCGCTGTGCATCGGCGGCGGCCAAGGGCTGGCGACGCTGGTAGAAGCGCTGTAGCAGAAGAGAAGTCCTACTGCATTGGAGGAGTGGAAGATGAAAACAGCGGTCATTATCGATGCTGTGCGGACGCCAATCGGACGGATTGGCGGCGCCTTGAAAGAAGTGCGCCCGGATGATCTGGGGGCATTGGTCATTCAAAAGCTGCTGGAACGAAATGACATTGATCCGAAGACGATTGATGACGTCATTATGGGCTGCGCCAACCAGGCAGGCGAAGACAACCGCAACGTGGCGCGGATGTCTTTGCTGCTGGCCGGAGTGCCTGTCGAAGTGCCGGGCGTGACGGTCAACCGCTTGTGCGGCTCCGGCCTGGAAGCTGTCAATCAGAGCGCGAATGCGATCAAGGCAGGCGCAGGTCAGGTGTACATCGCAGGCGGGCTGGAGAGCATGACGCGCGCTCCGCTGGTGATGATGAAGCCGGGGACTGCTTTTCAGCGCGGAAATCAGCAACTGGTCGACACGACGCTCGGCTGGCGGCTGGTCAACGATAAAATGAACGAGCTGTACCCGCCGATCAGCCTTGGAGAGACGGCGGAGAAGGTCGCGGAACAGTACGGCATCAGCCGCGAAGCGCAGGACGAGTTCGCGCTGCGCAGCCAGCAAAACTACGCCCGCGCCCTCGCAGAAGGAAAATGGGCGCAGGAGATCGTTCCGGTCGAGCTGAAAGGACGCAAAGGCGATGTGACCTTGTTTGACCGCGACGAGCACGCGCGTCCGGAGACGACGATCGAGCAACTGCAAAAGCTGAAACCTGCTTTTCAGGCGAACGGCACGGTCACAGCGGGCAATTCCAGCGGCTTGAATGACGGGGCGAGCGCCCTGCTCGTCATGGAGCAGGAGGCGGCTTTGGCGGCCGGGCTGAAGCCGCGTGCGCGCATCGTCGCGTCCGCAGTGGCAGGGGTCGATCCGTCCGTGATGGGCATTGGGCCGGTTCCGGCAACGCGCAAGGCGTTGAAGCAGGCGGGCCTGTCGATTGAGCAAATCGAACTGTTCGAATTTAACGAAGCGTTTGCCGCACAAGCAGTAGCCTGCGTGCGCGAGTTGGGGGTCAACCCGGAGCTGGTCAACGTCAACGGCGGAGCGATTGCGCTGGGCCATCCGCTCGGGGCAAGCGGCGCGCGCATCCTCACGACCTTGCTGTATGAGATGGAGCGCCGTGAAGCCCGCTATGGCCTGGCTGCGATGTGCATCGGTGTGGGCCAGGGGATTGCGACCATCATTGAGCGCGTATAGGCGCTTGCGGGAGACTGGAGGCGAAGGCGTGTGAAGGAAGGGCTGCAACCGGGGACGACGGCCGAGTTTACGGTGACCGTCACCGAAGACATGCTGCCTAAGTTTGAAGGCGAGGTCGTGCATCCGGTCATGTCGACCGTCAGCATGATCTACTACATGGAATGGGCAGGACGCCAGGTGATTTTGCCGTTTTTGGAAGAGGATGAGGAAGGCTCCGGCTTCGCTGTGGACATCCGCCATGTCGGCCCCGCAGTAGTCGGCCAGACAGTGACGTTCAAGGCGGTTTGCCAGGAAGTGACGAAAAAACGGGTGGTGTGCGAGGTGACAGCGGACACCGCCCGCAATCGCGTCGGGGTCGGAACGTTTACCCAGGCGATCTTCAACAAGCACGAAATCAGGCAGCGTTTTGAGGCATTGCAAGCCGAAATCAGCGCTGAAAAATAAATCATCCAGAATAAATTGACTCTTTTAAAATGTTTTAATATAATTGCGTTAAAATAACGTAATATCATTTTGTCGTCATACTCTCAATCGATTCACGCACTCACTAGAGAATATGGTACAATTTCACAGCGAATAGGTATGAATCGATCTGGGGGTTGAAGAAACGTGAAGCCACAATCCATGCTTTTTACGATTTACGGGGAATACGTCCGTCATTACGGGAGCGAAATCTGGATCGGCAGCCTGACGCGGCTCATGGGAGAGTTCGGCCTGTCCGAGCCTGCTGTTCGCGCAGCGATCTCCCGGATGCTCCGCCAGGGCTGGCTGGAGTCGAGAAAAGTAGGCAACAAGAGCTATTATTCGGTATCCGAGCGTGGGAAAAAACGGCTGGAGGAAGCGGCGGCCCGCATTTATAAAGTCGAGACAGACGTGTGGGATGGCAAGTGGTGCATTGCCAGCTACAACATACCGGAGGAGCGCCGCGCTCTGCGCGACCAACTGCGCAAGGAACTGGGCTGGATGGGCTTCGGGATGCTGACGACGAGCACGTGGATCAGCCCGAACGACCTCGCCGACCGGGTAAAAGAACTGACCGAGTCGCACGAGATCACGGAGCACGTCGAAATTTTCAGCGCAGGGCACCTGGGCTGGAGCGATCCCAAGCAGTTGGTGCAGAAGTGCTGGAACATCGACGAGATCAACGCGAAGTACAAAGAATTTATTGATACGTATCGCGAGCAGTTCGAGCAGCTATCCGCGAAGATCAGCAGCGGCGAGGAAGTAGCCGACAGCCATTGCTTCGTGGAAAAGACCAAGCTCGTCCATGAATATCGCAAATTTTTGTTTATCGACCCGGACTTGCCGCAGGAACTGCTGCCGGATCTGTGGCTGGGCAAAGAAGCGGATCAATTGTTCCAAAACTATTATCAACTTTTGAATCCAGGGGCAGTTCGATTCTTCGAGACGGTGTATGAAGCTGCACCCGTACATTAGGCGGTTGCTACGAAGAAAGCGCCCTAGTCAATATGCTAGGGCATTTCTTCTGCAATAATATTTCCAATAAATAAAATGTAAGCGTTTTAGATGGTAGTTTTGTTCGGACGCGATACAAAAGGGGGTACAGCACGAATATGACGGAACTGTTGCAGTATGTCGCAAACGGCCTCGTCAGCGGCGGTATTTATGCGATCGTCGCGGTAGGGTTCATCACGATTTACAACGTGAGCAAAGTCATTAATCTCGCACAGGGAGAATTTTTGATGCTGGGCGGAATGGTGACGGTTGCCTTGATCGGGATGAATCTGCCGTACGGATTAGCAGCGCTGCTCGCCATCATAGCAGTGACGGCAATCGGCATCATCATGCAGAAGTATGTCATCGCTTATGTGAAAAAGGCCAGTCCTATTAGTTTGATAATTTTGACAATAGGCATTTCCACTTTGATTCGAGGCATCGCCAGCTTTATATGGGGCAAGGATGCATTTGCGCTGGAGCCGATTACGAGCAACGAGCCGATCTCGTTCGGGGGCGTGACGATTGCTACGCAAAGCGTGTGGATTTTGGCCGCTGTCCTTATTATTCTGTTTCTTCTCTGGTACTTGATGGATAAGACGATTTTGGGGAAAAAGATCAACGCCTGTTCGGTCAATCCGATGGCTGCCCGCCTGATGGGGATTTCACCCACGAAGATGAGCATGCTCGCCTTCGCAATCAGCGGAGCCACCGGAGCGATTGCCGGAATCGTGATTGCCCCGCTTAGCGTGACCTCCTACGACATCGGGGTGCTGCTCGGAATCAAAGGATTCTCCGCAGCCATTCTGGGCGGTCTGGGCAATCCGCTCGGTGCAGCGGTTGCCGCCTTTTTGCTCGGCATCGTCGAGTCGCTCGGAGCAGGCTACGTCAGCTCCGGGATGAAGGACGCGATCGCGTTTCTCGTTCTGATCGGCATGCTGCTGGTGAAGCCATCCGGCCTCTTTGGAGAACGCAGCGTAGGAAAAGGAGGGCTGTAGATGAAGCGGTTGTTGACGAAATGGGGAAAAGGCTTCGGCATTTATCTCGCCTTGATGGTGGTGTTCCCGTTCGTGATGCCGGATGAGTATTACCGCTCCGTCGGGATTATTATCGGGCTGCATGCTATCGTGACGATCGGGCTTTGTCTGGTGATGGGGCTTGCCGGACAGATTTCGCTCGGACAAGCAGCCTTCTGGGGAATCGGTGCATACACGTCCGCCGTTTTGACCACGAAGTACGGCCTGTCGCCGCTCGTCGGCCTCGTCGCCTCCGCAATCATTCCCGGCCTGTTCGCCTTTATTCTCGGCAGGGCGATCGCCGGGCTGCAAGGCTACTACCTCGCCATGGCGACCTTGGCCTTTGGCTACATCGTCCAGATCGGCAT
Source organism: Brevibacillus sp. YAE8 (assembly GCF_057543335.1). NCBI lineage: Bacteria > Bacillati > Bacillota > Bacilli > Caryophanales > Paenibacillaceae > Brevibacillus > Brevibacillus sp. YAE8. Next base: position 106,205 of record NZ_BAAIYG010000006.1, on the reverse strand, counting down.
TACCGAGTGGGAGCCGGTCACTGGCGGGGCGAGCGGGATGATTAGCATTCCGCAGGTGCCGCTGTTCGGCGGCAGCGAGCTGTCCATGTACTACCTGATCTGGGCGATCGTTACCTGTGTGCTGTTATTCTCGCTCAACCTTATGCATTCGCGGGTCGGCAGAGCTTTTCGCGCGATTCACAAAAGCGAGATTGCCGCAACCTCGATGGGCGTTGACGTGCGCAAGTTCAAGCTGAACGCCTTCGTGGTCAGCGGGATGTTCGCCGGAATTTCCGGCGGCTTGTACGCCCACTACATGGGGATTCTCGATCCGCAGCCGTTCGGACTGCACGAATCGATCAAATTTCTCACCATGGTCGTCATCGGGGGGATGACGAGTATATGGGGGGCGCTGATCGGCACCGTACTGATCGGCTTTATCAGCGAAGGATTGATTCTGCTCAGCGAAGTCATTCCAGGCTTGCAGGGCGACGTCGATACGATCGTCTTCGGCGGCATCCTCGTCTTGATCGTCATGTTCATGCCAGAGGGACTTGTGCCGCGGATTCGTTCCGCCTATGAAAAAGCGCAAGCGAAAAAGGCAAAAGAACTGGCCGCGAAGACGCAGTCTGGCGAGCGGGTAGAAAGGAAGGCGGCAACATGACAACTCTGTTGGAAGTGCAGGAGCTGTCCCGCGATTTCGGCGGGGTACGAGCTGTCAACCAGGTGAACTTTCAAGTGCGGGAAGGCGAGATTTTGGCGCTGATCGGCCCGAACGGCGCGGGGAAAAGCACCGTGCTGAACATGGTGTCGGGCGTCATTCCTCCCTCCGAAGGCGAGATTCGCTTCCAAGGCAAGCCGATGACGCGAGTCCCCGGCTACGAATACGCCGGATTGGGGATCACCCGCACGTTTCAAAACCTCCAGACGTTTGACGATATGACCGTACTCGAAAACGTCATGGTCGGGATGCATACGAAGACGCGCTCCAGCCTGTTTGCCTGCGGCATGAACCTCGGCAGCGCGAAAAGAGAAGAGAAAATGATGGAACAAAAGGCGCACGCCTGGCTCGGGCGTGTCGGACTGGCGCCGGAATCCCCGCAGCTTGCGGGAAGCCTGCCGTACGGAAAGCTGAGGCTGATGGAGATTGCCCGGGCGATGGTCGCCGGACCGAAGCTGCTCTTGCTCGACGAGCCGGCGGCAGGCTTGAACCATACCGAGACGGCGGAGATGAGCCGGATGTTTTGCGAGATTCGCGACAGCGGCACGGCGATTTTGCTGGTAGAGCATGACATGGACATGATTATGACGATCGCAGACCGCATCGTCGTTCTCGATCAGGGCACGAAAATTGCGGAAGGAACCCCGCGCGAAATCCAGGAGAACCCGCGCGTCATCGCGGCCTATTTGGGAACGGAAGAAGAGTAGGGGGAAAACAGATGGAGAAAGCGATTTTGAAAGTGGACAACATCACGGCTCGCTACGGTCCCGTAGAAGTGTTGCACGGCATTACGATGCAAGTCAACGAAGGGGAGATCGTCTCGCTGCTCGGCGCAAACGGCGCAGGCAAAACGACGTTGTTGAACTGCATCTGCGGGCTGCACAGCGCGAAGGAAGGGAAAATCTGGTTCCGCGATACAGACATTACGGGGATTCCGGCCGAGCTTGTGGTGCCGCGCGGGATGGCGCACGTGCCGGAGCGCAGGCAAATTTTTTCCACGCTGACCGTAGAGGACAACTTGTGGCTCGGCGCTTCTCATCGCATGCCGAAGACGAGCAAAAAAGAAATCGCCAAAGAAATGCAGACAGTTTACGAGCGCTTTCCGATCCTGGCGGAGCGGAAGTGGCAACTAGGGGGAACGCTTTCAGGGGGGCAGCAGCAAATGCTTGCGATTGGCCGGGCGCTTTTATCCAGACCGCAGCTTTTGCTGCTGGACGAGCCGTCGCTTGGCCTCGCTCCGCTGATTGCCAAGGAAATTTTGACGATCGTGCAGGAGATTCGCTCCCAGTGGGGCACGACGGTGTTGCTGGTCGAGCAAAACGCTCGCGCCGCGCTGGCCATCTCCGACAGAGCCTACGTCCTGAGTACGGGAGAGGTCATGCTCGAAGGTAGCGCTGAAGAGATCAGTAACGATCCGCGAGTGCAATCTGCTTATTTGGGTCACTCCCATCAGGCAGTTTGACATTATAGAAGATAGATAATCGAAGGGGGTTTTACGATGAAAAAACGAACGTTTGGCAAGTGGCTGTACCCGGTTGCGATTGCTTCTCTCGTCATGCTCAGCGCCTGTGGCGGCGGCGGGCAGCAAGCACAACAATCCGGCGGCGGGCAGACTGCAGCGACAGAGAGCAAAGAACCGATCAAGGTAGGGGCGATTTTCTCCCTGACTGGTCCGAACAGCCCGCTCGGCGTACCGGAAAAGCAGGCAGTTGAGCTGTTGGTCAAGGAAATCAACGGAGCAGGCGGTGTGGATGGCCGTCCGGTAGAGGTTGTGTTCGAAGACGACAAGTCGGATAACACCGAAGCGGTCAAAGCGATCAAGAAGCTCGTTTCCAAAGAAAAAGTAGTCGCTGTGCTCGGCTCGTCCGGCAGCGGCCCTTCCCTGGGGATGGCGGAGTTTGCCGCAGCCGAGAAGCTGCCGCTGATCTCGATGGCAGCCGCGGACCAGATTACCAACCCTGTGCGCGCAGGCATTTTCAAAACACCGCATACCGATGTGCACGGCACGAAGCGCATTTTTAAATATTTGAAAGAAAAAGGCATTACGAAAATCGCAACGCTCAACGACAGCAATCCGTACGGTAGCGGCTGGACGACCCAACTGCAAAAATACGCGCCGGAGTACGGCATTACGATTGTGGCAGAAGAGAAGTACGGGACGAAGGACCCGTCCATGAGCTCCCAGTTGACCAAAATCAAAGGCACGGATGCACAGGCGCTGATCGTGGCAGGTACCAACCCTGGCCCGGCGACGATTGTGAAGGAAGCGAAGCAGTTGAACCTCGGCATTCCGATCATCAGCAGCCACGGGTCGGCGAACAGCAAGTTTCTTGAGCTGGTTGGCGACGCGGGCGAAGGCGTCCTGATGGTAGCGGGCAAGCTGCTCGTGCCCGATCAGGTCGATGCGAACGACCCGCAAGCGGCTATCATCAAAAAATTCACAGAAGGCTACCAGGCGGCGTACAACACGCAGCCGGACGGCTTTGCCGGATACGGCTATGACGGCTTGAACCTGCTCGTGGAAGGCTTGAAGCAGGCAGGCGGCGATGCTTCCAAGCTGGGTGAAGTCCTGGAAAAAGTGAAGTACGTAGGCGTTACCGGGGAATTTACGTTCTCGGCAGAAGATCACAACGGCCTGACGGAAGATAGCATGATTATGGTCGAAGTGAAGGATGGCAAATTCCAGATTGTAAAGTAGCAAAATCGATGAGGCAGTAGGAGACGATGGCTGTTCTTTCCGCAGGCTTGACGATGGCGGGGAGAATAGCCGTTTTCGTCCCCGCGCCAGGAGGGAAGAAACATGTCGCAGCTTTTAAACAGCTTGCTTACGGTCGCGCCCATTTTGCAAAAAGCGTTTTTGTTCGATTGCATGGTCGGGGTCACCGACCGGGAAAAATTTCTCGCCTACTATCCGGCCCAAGGGCTGAATCTCGGGATCAAAACAGGGGACCCGCTGCGTCCGGGCAGCATCAATGCGACGGCGATTGCAGAAAACAAGCGGGTCGTGAAGAAGATCCCCAAGGAAATTTACGGCATTCCGTACATAGCAGTCGGCTATCCCATCGTCGAAAAGGGACAAGTGGTGGGCTGCCTGGCAACTGGCGTAACGACTGACCAGGAAGACCGTTTGCGCAACCTGGCGGAAAATTTGACGAGCGCGCTGGAAAACATCGCCCTGCATACCGAGAGCCTGGCGAAAGACGCGGAAAATCTGGCGCAGGCCAGCCACACGCTGAGCGACGCAGCGAGCCAGATGGAAGTGAAGATCGCGGAGACGACGCAAATCAACGAGCTGATTCGCAACATTTCCACCCGTTCGAACGTGCTTGGCTTGAATGCTGTGCTGGAAGCAGCGCGTGCCGGAGCGGCCGGGCGGGGCTTTTCCGTCGTCGCAGAGGAGATTCGCCAGCTCTCGCAAACGACTTCGACGTCGGCGAAGGATATTTTTCGCATTTTGGCTGAGATGAACGAACTCGTCGCCACAGTGTCCGGGGAGATGGAAAAGACGCTGAACCACAGCCTGCAGCAGTCTACGCGCATACAGGAGCTGGATGCGGTCATGCAGGAGCTGCGGCATATGGCAGAGCAGTTGAAGAAGGCGGCTGCCCTGTCCGGACGGCTGGAATGAGCTGGTTCACGACGGAAGCGTATTGCAAAAACGTATGACGTTATGTTATTATAACGTTATAAAAACGTATTATAAAATTATCATAATGGACAACGGGTAAAAGGAGGTTTTCTCCATGCAAACACAGATGGAACGTTCTGATTTGACGGAAAACGAAAAAATGGAAGCGTTTTTAGCGAGAATCGATCGTGGAGAAAAGATCGAAGCGGATGACTGGATGCCAGACGATTATCGGAACCAGTTGATTAAGCTGATTTCGATGCACGGCATTAGCGAGATCATGGGCGCTTTGCCGGAAAAGGAATGGGTTCCCAAGGCACCGACACTGCGCCGCAAGCTGGCGATCATGGCGAAGGTACAGGATGAGATGGGACACGGACAGCTTTTGCTGCGAGTAGCGGAAGATTTGCTGGCGCCGCTCGGCAAGACGCGCGAAGACTTGATGCAAGATTTGTTCGCGAAAAGACTGAAATTTCACAATGTGTTCCACATGGAAGCGCCGACCTGGGCAGATGCCGGGGTGATCGGCTGGCTGGTTGACGGAGCCGCGATCATCACTCAGTCCATGTCGCTCGATACATCGTATGCGCCGTATGCGCGGGCTTTGCACCGCATCTGTGCGGAGGAAAAATTCCATGCGCAGCATGGCGAGAGCATCGTGCTGGAGCTGGCAGAAGGCACGGAGGAACAGCGCCAGATGCTGCAAGAGGCGATTACCCGCTGGTGGCCGTCGCTGTTGATGTTCTTCGGACCGCCTGAGAACGGCACGATCACGAGCAACCAATCGACCAACATGCGCTACAAGATTCGCACGCAGACCAACGAAGAGCTGCGTCAGGTCTTTTTGAAAAAGTATTTGCCGCGCATTTTCCACCTGGGCTTCACGGTTCCGGACGATACGATTCACTTCGACGAAGAAAAAGATGAGTGGGTGTATCAGCAGCCTGACTGGGAAGCGTTCAAGCAGATCGTCAAAGGCAACGGCCCTCGCTCTGCTCATCGTCTGAACCTTCGGGAAACATCGTATGAAGAAACAAAATGGGTGCGCGATGCGATTATGTCGTACGGCCGCCACGTAGGGTAGGTGAATGAATATGAACAACGAAACAGAAGCCAAAAACAACTTTTTCATATACGAGGTATTCAGCCAAAAAAGCGTAAACTCTTCGTTTGTCCATCAGTTCAGCCTTCTGGCTCCGAACAAGGAAGTGGCTTTGGCGATGGCGCGCGAGAACTTCTTGCGCCGCGAGACATGTTTTAATCTCTGGGTCGTCAAGCGCGACGATATTTACGGCTTGTCGCCGGAGGAGCGCCCGTTTTTGGAGCGGATCGACAACAAGAGCTACCGGGAGACGAGAGGCTACGGGGACTTGCAGGCGAGATGGCGCCATCACCGGGAGAAGTACGAAGAAAAACAGAAGCATGCGGAAAGCGGCAGCTAAGCAGGAGGGAAACAATCATGGGCGACTTTTCACGAGTAGAGACAGTAGAAGCGGCAAAGCAGAATCCCGAATACGCGCAAGCCTTGACTGATCTGTTGTTCCAACTGGCTGACGACGATTTTATTCTCGCGTACCGGGGCTCGGAATGGCTCGGGCTTGCCCCGCATATCGAAGAGGACGTCGCGTTTTCTTCCATGTCGCAGGACATGATGGGCCATGCCGTGATGTTTTATGAAATGCTGGAGCAGCTTGGCGTGGGCAAGGCAGACGATCTCGCGCAGCTTCGCGAAGCGGATGCGTTCCGCAACGCGATTCTGGTCGAACGCAAAAACGGGGAAGGCGACTACAACAGCGATCCACACTACGACTGGGCGTATGCGATTGTCCGCAGCTACGTGTACGGCTTGCACAAGCAAGTGCGCCTCGAGGCGTTGCTGCAATCGTCCTATGTGCCGCTCACGCTGGTCAGCCGCAAAATGCTGACCGAGCATCGCTACCATCTGATGCACTGGCAAGTGTGGCTGAAGCAGCTTGCGAACAGCACGCCGGAAGCGCGGCAACGGCTGGAAGCGGCGATTGCAAAAGTATGGCAGGATGCTGGAGAGCTTAGCCAGCTCGGTCCGAACGCGGACAGCATCGTCCGCTGTGGCCTGATTGCCGCTGAGAGCGAGCTGAAGCAGAAGTGGCTGACGCTTACGCAAGATATTTTCGAAAAAGCGGGACTTGTCTGGCCGGGAGAGCCGGGAGTGCCGGCGGAGCGCGGCCGTCATGGACAGCATACGGCTGAGCTGGCGCAAGCTTTGGCTACCTTGTCGGAAGTGTATCGCATCGATCCGGCCGCGAACTGGTAAAAAGGGGTGATCTGCATGGCGCAGGAAGGAATGCACGTACACGATGGGCTGGAAGCGACATGCTGGGAACTGCTGCAGCAAGTGACTGATCCGGAGATTCCGGTCATAAGCATGGTAGAGATGGGGATGATCCACCAGGTGCGGGTAGAGGACGATGTCGCGCATGTCGACGTGCTCCCTACCTTTGTCGGCTGTCCCGCGCTTGAGATCATGAAAAAGAACATCGCAGAAAAACTGGTGGAGGCGGAAGGCATCAGCAAAGTAGAAGTTCAGTTTGTCTACGACCCTGCCTGGACGTCCGATCGCATCGCGCCAGAGGCGAGAGGCAAGCTGAAAAGCTTTGGCATCGCACCGCCGCCAATCGATTTCAAACCGGGAGATGTCTGGGAGGTAACCTGTCCTTACTGCGACTCCCCATATACACAGATTGACAACCTGTTTGGCCCTGCCGCATGCCGCAGCATTTTGTACTGCCGGCATTGCAAAAATCCGTTTGAGGCCCTAAAGCCAATCTATTGAAGAGAGATTGAGAGGAGCGATAGTCATGGGAGAGTACAAGCAAATGTATATCAATGGGGAATGGGTTTCCGCCGAGGGCGGCGAATCGATTCAGATCGTCAATCCGGCTACTGGCGAAGTCGTGGGAAGCGCCGCTTTTGGGGATGATCGCGATGCCAAAAAAGCGATTGATGCCGCACATGAGGCGTTTGGAAGCTGGTCTCGCCTGACTGCTCGCGAGCGCTCCAAATATTTGTACACCTTGTCCGAACTGGTCAAAAAAAGCCGCGATGAGCTGGCTGGCATCATCTCAGCCGAAATGGGCAAGCCGCTCGGCGAGGCAAAAGGCGAAGTGCTGGGCGCGGCCGACAACTTCGTCTGGTACGCGGAAGAAGCGAAGCGCGTCTACGGCGAGACGATTCCTTCGTCCGTGCCGAACAAGCGGATCATGGTGCTCCGCCAGCCTGTAGGCGTGGTCGGGGCGATCACCCCATGGAACTTCCCGGTGAACATGGTCGCTCGCAAAATCGCTCCTGCTCTGGCGGCAGGCTGCACAGTGGTGTTGAAGCCTGCGGAGTCTACTCCTCTGTCTGCGATTCGCCTGTTTGAGCTGATCGAGCAGGCTGGCTTCCCGAAAGGCGTCGTCAACCTCGTCATCGGCAAGCCGGAATCGATCGGCCAGGAGTTTATCGAAAATCCGAAACTGAGCAAAATCGGCTTTACAGGCTCTACTCGCGTCGGCAAGCTGCTGATGGAGGGCGCAGCAAAGCAGGTGAAGCGCGTCAGCATGGAGCTGGGCGGACATGCGCCGTTCATCGTATTCCCGGACGCGGATCTGGACGCGGCGGTCAAAGGGCTGTTTGAGAGCAAGTTCCGCAACTCCGGGCAAATGTGCATTTGTACAAACCGCCTGTACGTCCACGAAGATGTGGCAGACGCGTTTACCGAAAAGCTGGTCGAGCGCCTGAAACGGGCAAAAGTAGGGGACGGACGCCTGAAGGAGACAGAAATCGGTCCGCTGGTGAACGAGCGCGCGCTGAACAAAGTGCTGGAGCACATTGAGGACGCCAAGGAAAAAGGCGGTCAGGTCGTGTACGGCGGCAGCCGACTGACCGAAGGCGAATACGCGAACGGCTTCTATTGCGAGCCGACGGTCATCACGGGTGTGACAGAAGCGATGAAGATCGTCAGCGAAGAAACGTTTGGCCCTGTCGTTCCGCTCGTTCGCTTCACAGACGAAGCAGACGTGGTGCGACAAGCAAACGACACGCGCTACGGCCTTGCTGCCTACGTGTACACGCGCGACAACCAGCGCTGCTTCCGCATGGCCGAGCAGTTGGAGTACGGCATTGTCGGCATCAATGACGGCTCGCCGACCCAGACGCAAGCTCCGTTCGGCGGATTCAAGGAAAGCGGTATCGGACGCGAAGGCGGACGCTACGGCATGGATGAGTATTTGGAGACGAAATTCGTTTCCTTCGGAGTGTAAGCCAAGCGAGTTTTTTTACGGGACCAGAGGAATCTGGTCTCTTTTTTTTACAGATAAGTTAGGACAACCAAGGCTGCGCCAACGGCTTGGCCCAGCCAAGTTTTCTAATGTCAGCGCATTTGTCAACACTTTGTTCATTTTTCTTATCAAAGAAGAAGAGAATCAGCGGTATAATGGAGATTGTATAGAGGGCACCCTTAGTTAGGTAGATTAGAATTTAAAAAATTCCAATCGACATAGCGCGCAGCTCGGCCAGATTGTAAAACGAAGCGGGCAGCAAGACTTGCGCCCGGTTGGGAGCGCTGGCCCCGCAACGACTGACGTGGCGAAGCCCCAGGCTTTACTATTAGGAAGGGAGGATTTGAATGGGTCAGCATCAACACGAGCTGTCAGCGATGAACGCGACGGCATCCTTTTCAGATTTGTGGAGTCCCGATGTGATGCTTTTCACTCTGCTTATCGCTACGGTATATTTCCTGGTGACAGGTCCCATGCATAAACGTTTTGAAAATGCCACGATGGCAACCACGAGGCAAAAGCTGCTGTTTGTTTTTGCCCTGTTGCTGTTTTACGCAGCACAAGGGAGCCCGATCAGCTATTACGGCCATCATTACTTGTTCAGCTTGCACATGCTGCAGCAATCGATCTTATACTTTGCCCTGCCTCCCATCGTGCTTTTGGCGATGCCTGAGTGGCTTCTGGAAAAAATCTTTCAGCCACGGCCGCTCAACGCGATGCTGCGAGCTTTTACACATCCGTTAGTGGCTGCGCTTTTGTTCAATACGCTGTTTTCGTTTTACCACATCCCGTTTATTTTTGACGCGGCGGCGCTTCATCATCAATGGATGACGGTCTATCACGTTATTTTGATCCTGGCTGCCTTTGCGATGTGGTGGCCGATTGTCAGCCCGTTGTCCGACAGCAAGAGACAACTGGCCGGATTGAAAAAGCTGGCGTACATCTTCGTCAACGGCGTGCTGATTACGCCCGCCTGTGCGCTGATTATTTTCGCGTCCGATCCGCTGTATGCGACGTACATCTCGGCTCCGCAACTGTTCCCGAGCCTCAGCACTTTCAGCGACCAGCGGCTTGGCGGAATCATCATGAAGCTGGTGCAGGAGCTTGTGTACGGCTCTGTACTCGCCTATGTCTTCTACCACTGGTATAAGCAGGAGAAGCAGGACGACCTGCCCATGGATGAACAGCCAGGTGCCCTGCTGATGAAAACGCCGGCTACGGATGAAGGCAGGGTATAGAATTATAGATAGATTATTCGAATGAGGTGTAGAAATGTCCATCTTGCTGCCTACGATAAGCACATCGTTTATCGTCATCAGCGGTATTCTTGTCGCTTGTGGCTGGTATGCGGTCGCGAAGAAACAAATTGACAAACACATGAAGATTATGAAATGGGCTGCCATCTGTGCAACGATCTTCTTTATCACGTATGTATCCAGAACGGCTTTTGTCGGAAACACGCATTTCGGTGGGCCTGACAGCTTGAAGCCAATCTACCAGACGTTCCTGATCTTTCATATCGTACTGGCTACGGTAGGGGGAGTAATGGGGCTGGTGACGCTCAGACACGCCTACAAAAACAACATTGCCGCCCACAGAAAAATCGGGCCGTGGACGTCGATTGTCTGGTTTGTCACCGCCATTACCGGAGCTACGGTGTACACCTTGCTCTACATCATTTATCCGGGCGGCGAGACAGCCGGCGTTCTGGATGTTATTTTTGGCAAGTAGGGCGTGCGCTTTTCAAGTTGACTAGCTTCTTTGGCATTCGATACAATGAAAGTTAGTTTTTCCAATTGGATATTCGCATGTTCAGATAGATTCAGACAGGAGGTACAAAACGTGGACCAGCAAGTGACAATGCAGGAATCGCTTGATACTGAGACGCCCCTGCACGCACAACCGGGAGAGCCGGCAACTTTTCGGGACTACGTAGAACTGACAAAGCCTGGAATTACGATGTCCAACCTGATGACCACTTTCGCTGCTTTATGGCTGGCATCTTACGGTTTTCCAGACTGGAAATTGGCGATTTTCACCATGCTCGGTACAGCTTTGGTGATTATGTCGGGTGCGACGTTAAACAACTACTATGACCGCGATCTGGACAAAAAAATGAAGCGGACCAAAGGGCGCGCGCTCGCAGCAGGGCGGATTTCTCCGCGCACCGCGATTCTGCTAGGAATCGGCTTGCTGCTCGCAGGTTTGGCCGTGCTGGCGGTATTCGCGAATCCGCTGGCTGCTGTCTGGGGACTGATCGGCCATATTTTCTACGTGCTGATTTACACACCGCTCAAGCGTGTGACTACCTTGAATACCGTCATTGGCGGGATTTCCGGTGCGGCTCCGCCAGTCATCGGCTGGGTAGCCGTCACAAACAGCATGGACCCGGCAGCGTGGCTGCTGTTCCTGATTTTGTTCCTGTGGCAGCCGCCGCACTTCCTCGCGCTGGCGATGCTGAAAACAGAAGAATACCGCGCAGGCAATCTGCCGATGCTGCCAGTCGTCAAAGGCTTCGCCGAAACAAAGCGGCAAATGGTGCTGTGGGGCTCTGTCCTGTTCCCGGCTTCGCTCCTGCTCTTCATCCACGGCAGCGTAGGCTACGTCTACCTGGCTGTGATGGGCTTGATGGGCATCGTGTACATGGTGCTGCTGTTCCAAGGTTTCAAGGCCAAGGATGATCTCGCCTGGGCACGCAAGCTGTTCGGCTATTCGATCCTGTATTTGACGATCTTTTGTGCCGTCATTGTCATCAGCACAATGGTGTACCATTATTGACACGAAACACTCACGAAATGTTCACGGAACATCCCTTGCTTAGCAGGGGATGTTTCATTAATGTAAGAGAGGGCAACAGTTAAGAGGCTGCTTCACCGTGAGTCTCAAACATCACAGGAAACAGGGTGTATTCACTATGGAAAAATGGCTGAAACCTCTAGCCGTTCTTGCTACTCTCGTCATGTTTATCGTCATGATCGCCGGGTCGCTTGTGACCAAAACGGATTCCGGTCTGGGCTGTGGAAACGACTGGCCGCTCTGTAATGGCAAGTGGGTCCCGGAATATACATTGGCATCAATTATTGAATACATGCACCGGTTGATTACAGGTGTGGCTGGCATCGTTGTGGTTGTTTTTTCCGTGCTGTGCTGGCGCCACTATCGGGGCAACCAGGAAGTGCGCAATCTCGCCCTGTTCGGTCTGTTTTTTATCGTTCTGGAGTCCATTCTCGGCGCTTCTGCGGTCATTTGGCCGCAATCGTCATCCGTGCTGGCTCTGCACTTCGGGTTTTCCCTGCTGGCTTTTACCGGCGTGTTCCTCTTGACCGGGTTCGTGCTGCAGCGGGACAAGATGGAGAGCATGGTGCAAGATACGGCATCGACGGGTTTTCGCAACTGGATGTGGGCCGTGGCGGCCTATACGTACGGTGTGGTCTATCTCGGAGCGTACGTCCGGCATACCGGATCGAGCATGGCTTGTAGCGATTGGCCGCTGTGCCAGGGGCAACTGATTCCGCAGCTCTCCGGCCAGACAGGCATTCATTTTGCCCACCGGCTGGGCGCGTTGCTTCTCGTGTTTTTGCTGCTCGGAACGATGATTTATGCCATGCGCCACTTCAAGGAAAAGCGCCGCGATCTGTACGGCGCAAGCATTCTCGCCTTCGTGCTGGTCATCCTCCAGGTGTTCAGCGGCGGATTCGTGGTTCTGTTCCAGCTTCACCTCTATGCTACGCTGCTCCACTCGATGATTATTACGATTCTTTTCGGGGTCATCAGCTACATGTGCTTGCAGTCGCACAAGTCGCCGCAAGCAGGCAAGCTGAGAAGATAGAGACAGTGATTCGCGCTTGAAAAAAGCCGCACTCCCGCTTTTGTGCAGGGGGTGCGGCTTTGTGCATTTTACGTTTGCGAACTGGCTTTACGGAACAGGGGTGAAGACGCCCTGGTCAAATTGGTAGACCACAAGCTTGGTTGCGGTCTTGCCGGGGAGGGGGATTCCACTGTCCGGGTCAAGCTCTTGCTCTGTCGTCCAGTAGTATAGCTGCGGGATCTCTCCGCTTATAATCTGGTAGCTGCCGAGCGTCTGGAAAAGCTGACCGCCGGGAACGGAGGAGGTTTGCTTCAACAGTCCGCTCCAGGCTTCCACCAGCTTGCCTTTTTCCAAGTACCAGAGGTGAGCTTCGTAGACGCTCAGTCCGGTTCCTCCCGTATGGTCAACCGTTTCAAGCAGACGCGTTCCTGTCAGCTCGATGCGGCTGTCCAAATAATACGGGTCGAGCCCGGGATGGTTTACCTCCTGTGCATAATCCCAGCGTTCCGGTTGCAACTGCGGGACGTTCCACCGCTTTTCTGCGATGAGCGAATACGTGCGGTCGGGCTTTTGATCGAGGACGTAAAACGAGCCGATATGTACGCTTGCATTTTGCTTGGCAATAATCTCCAAATCAGCGTCTTCATCCAGATTGACCAGTTCAAAATCAACGTGAGGCAGGTCAACAGGATCATGGGCACTTGCATTGATCCAGTTGATGACCTGCTCAGGTGTGGGGGAGACGGAAGCGGGCGACAAGGGAGCGGCAGCGTGGACCAGGCAGGGAAGAGCCAGTCCGGTGAAAGTGAAAAACAGCAGGCGGCGAACCAACAAGGGTAACAAGCTCCTTTCGGCGGATGGTTGGAAAGAACAGGGATCTAGTAGAAAGACGCAGGCAGAGCGCAAAAGTTACCGGCAAGTACCGTAAATTTCAACCACGCACCGCTCTGTCTTTTGTTACAATAAAAAGCAAACACATGATCGTGGAGAAAGGATGGGAGTCATGCGCATTTTACATACGGCCGACTGGCATTTCGGGCGGCAGCTCGAAGGCCGCGACCGCCGGGCGGAGCAGACGGCATTTGTGGACGAGCTCTGCCGGATCGCGGAAGAGCGGGAAGTCGATTTGGTGCTGGTGGCGGGAGATGTGTACGATTCGGTAAACCCGCCAGCGTGGGCGGAGGAGCTTTTTTACGAGGCGCTGGAGCGCTTGTCCGCGGAAGGCCGCCGGGGGGTTATCGTGATCGCGGGCAACCACGACCAGCCTGAGCGGGTCCGGGCAGCATCGCCGCTTGCCGCGAAGCACGGAATCGTTTTGCTCGGCTTGCCGAAGGAAGCGCCTTTGATCGCACAGTCACCGTCCCCGGACCGGGTACAGGTCGTCCAGGGAGGCCCTTCCTGGCTGGAGTTGAAGGTGCCGGGCTGTGAGCATCATGCAGTGGTGCTCGCTCTGCCGTACCCTTCCGAGTCGCGGCTGAAGGAGCTGCTCAGCGAGAGCTTTACGCAGGAGCAGATGCAGCTCGCCTTTTCGGAGCGGATCGCTCGGTTGTTTGCCGATTTGTCCGTCCATTTTCGCGAGGACACTGTGAATCTGGTCACGAGCCACTTGTTTGTGATGGGGGGCACGGAGACGGATTCGGAGCGGCCGATTCAAATTGGCGGCGCTTTGACGGTGTCTCCGCAAGCTTTTCCGAAAAACGCCGACTACGTGGCGCTCGGCCACCTGCATCGCCTGCAAAAGCTCAGCGACAAGCCGCTCGTGCGCTACAGCGGCTCGCCGCTCTCGTACAGCTTTTCCGAGGCGGGGCAGAGCAAGGCGGTGGTGTTGGTCGAGGTGGAGCCTGGGCAGGACGTGCGGGAGGAAATCATTTATTTGACGAGCGGCCGTCCGTTGGCGCGCTGGAAGGCGACAGAAGGAATCGCCCAGGTCGAGCGCTGGCTTGCCGAAGGACGGGACGCAGGCTCCTGGATCGACCTGGAGCTGCACGTGACAGACGTGATCGACCCGGCGGAGTTTCAGCGTGTACGGAAGCTCTCGGACGACTTTTTGAAAATCCAGCGCGTCGTCATTCGCGAAGAGCGCGACGAGGAAGAGGCGCAGCGGGTGGAATTGACGGAGCTGACATCGGATCAGTTGTTTCGCCGTTTTTATGAGCGCAAAAAGGGAGCGGCGCCGGATGAGCGGCTCGTTGCCTTGTTCCAGCGGCTGCTGGCGGAAACCGGGGGAGAGGGGGAAGAAGCGTGAGGCCGATTCGATTGAAGCTGGCAGGGATGCACAGCTATCGGGAAATGCAAGAGGTTGACTTCGAAATTTTGTGCCAGGCGGGACTGTTTGGCATTTTCGGGCCGACGGGCAGCGGCAAATCGACGATACTGGATGCGATCACGCTGGCGCTGTACGGACAGGTCGTCCGGCTCGGCGGCGGGAACCATCCCAAGGAAGTGCTGAATCAACTGGAGCAGCGCGTCTTCGTCTCCTTTACGTTTGAGCTGGGCACAGGCAATGAGCGCAAGCGATATACGATTGAACGGGAATTTGGTCTGGATAAAAAAGGGAACAAACGCCAACCCGAGGTGCGACTGATTCAGTCCGGCGCGTTGAGCGGAGAGCCGGATGTCGTGCTGGAATCGAAGGCGACGGCAGCTACTGCGGCGGTCGAGGAACTGATTGGCCTGACTTTGCAAGATTTTACCCGCGCGGTTGTTTTGCCGCAGGGGCAGTTTTCCCGCTTTTTGACGCTCAAAGGCAGCGAGCGCAATGAGATGCTGCAGCGGATGTTCCGGCTGCACATCTACGGGGAAAAGCTGAGCGAGCGCGTGCGGCACGCTCTCGACCAGGCAAAGGAGCAGATGCACCGTCTGCAGCTCGAGACGGCGGCGTTGGGAGAAGCGGGGCCGGAAGCGCTGGAGCAGGCGCGACAGACTTTTGAGGAAGCAGCGCAAATGGAGCGGTCGTTCACGGAGCAAAAGCAGGAGCTGGCCGGAAAGCTCAAGGAACTGGAGCAGCTCGCCCAGTGGCAAGGGGAGCTTGCCCAAGTCCAGCAGCAGTTGCAGCAGCAGGCAGCGAAGGAGGCGGAAATCGCTCTGCTCACGGCTAACATCCGCGAGTGGGAGGCGAGCATTCGCCTGTGGCCGCTGGTGCAGCAGTACGAGCGGCTCGATCAGGAATGGAGCGTGACCGGGCAGGCGCTGGAGCAAAGCCGGGAACAGCAGGAGACAGCACGGCTTGCCCTGGAAGCGGCAGAAGCCGAGTACGCGCGGGCGCAGGCGGAGCTGGCGGCGCAGGAGCCGCAACTGATCCAGCAAAAAGGCAGGCTGGTTCAGGCCCAGGAATGGGAAGCAGAGCTGAAAGCGATTCGCGAAGAGCAGTCTGTGCTGGAGCGCGAATGGCAGGAAGTATCGCTTGGCCTGGCGCAGACAGAGGCGCAGCTTGAGCGGGACGAAGCCGCTCTGCAAAAGTGGGAGCAGGAGTGGAACAAGCTTGCGGAAGAAAGCAGGCAGGCGATGGTGGCTCCGGAGTGGCGAGATCGCGTCGCGCGGGCGCGGGAAGCGAAGCAGCAGTGGGAGCGGGAAGAAAAGAAGCTGCGCGAGCTGGAAGCGGAGCAGGCAACGGCCGTGTCTCGCCTGCAGGCGGCGACGGATAGAGCCAGTGTGGACACACGCGATTGGGAACAGTCCGCAAACCGGCTGGCCGAGCTCAAAGAACGGCTGGCAAAAGCGGTGGACAAACCGCTCATGAGCGACGAGGAATGGGAGCGGTCGCGCAATGTGCTGGCGGAAATGAAGCAGGTAGGCCGCCAATGGCGCGAAGGCTTGACGGCGATCGCGAGCTGGCAGGAAAAGTGGCAGCAGATCGAGCAGGAGCGGCAGCAAGCGGCGAAGCGTTACCAGGAGCTGGCTGAGGCGGTTCAGGCGTGCGAAGCCGAGGCTCTTGCGCGGCTTGCCGAACGCGAAGGGCTGCGCCAGGAGTGGGAGCGCTGGCAGCAGGAAAACATGGCCCGCTACTTGCGCGAGCGGCTGGAAGAAGGCAAGGAATGCCCGGTGTGCGGCTCGCTGCATCATCCGCTGGACGGCCAGGGTCATCCGGCAGACGGCGAAGCAAAAGCGGCGGGTGACGACCTGCGCGCCCGGATCAAAGCGTCCGAAGAAGCCGTGAAGGCAGCCGAGCAAAAGACAGCGCAGGCGAAAGAAGCGTGGGTGACGGCCAGGGGGACACTGGCTGCTGCCGAAGAGAGAGCAGCCGCGGCGCAGGCCGAGTACAAGGAGCTGGAAGCGCGGCTGGCCGCCGTCAAGGCGGAGTGTCACGGACATGGGCAGCCTTGGCTGGTAGAGACGTTTGAAGAGCTGATTGCCGTCTACCAGCGCGAGGAAAAGGAGCTGGCGGCCAAGCACGCCGAGCGGGAGCAGGCCAGGGAAGAACGGGAGCGCCTGCAAAAGCAGTTGGAAGTGCTGCGCGAGGAAGAAGCCGAGAAGAAGCGGTTGATGGAAAAAAGCGGCCTGCTGCTCGAACATGCGCAAAAGGCACTGGATGAGAGCATTGCCCGCGTTGCCGTTGCTGTGGCAGCGGCGAAGCAGTCTGGCGAAGAGCTGGATGCGGTGCGCCAAGAGATGTTGATCGAGGAAATTGAACAGCGCTACGAGGAAATCGGCCGCCTGGACCGGAAGCTGGCAGAGCTAGAGCGCATGCGCGCCGAGCAGGAAGCTTTGCGCAGCCAGCTTATGACACAAGTAGAGGCTGCCAAATCGCGAAAAGCCGATTGGAAATCGCGTGAATCCGCTCTCGGGGAAAAGCTGGCCGACCGAAAACGGATGTGGGAGCAAAAGCATGCCCAGTGGCTGGAGCGGACCGGCGGCATTCCTGCGCAGGAGGGGCTGGCTCAGATAGAACAGACGCTAGACTCGCTGCGCCAGTCGCTGACAGAGGCCGAGGCGAAGCGCAAGGCAGCGGCAGAGGCGAGACAGGCAGTCCAAAACGATTTGGTCAAGCATTCGGAGACGCTGGCCGTTTTGACCAGACAGCGCACAGAGGCGCATGAGGCTTTGTATCAGGGGCTGCAGGAGACGGGCTTTGCCGCCTTGGAGCAAGTGCGTGAAAAGTACGCAGAGCGCGGCAAGCTGCCTCAGGCGAAGGAGCAGGTCGAGGCGTATGCGCGCGTTTTGGGACAGCTTCGCTACGAGGAAGACAGGCTGCTGCAAGCCATTGCAGGCCGTACGATCTCGCACGAGGAGCTTGTGAGCGCCAAAGAAGCGTGGGAGACGTGGGAGCAGTCTTTTGCGGAGGCGCAGAAGCAAGTCGCCGTCGCCAAAGAGCACGTCGAGCGCATGGAGAAAAACCATAGCAGGTGGCAGGAGCTGCATCAGCAAATCGTCGAGTTGCAAGACGAGCAGAGCCGCCTGGAAGAATTGAAAAAGCTGTTCGAAGCGAAGGCGTTCGTCCAGTTTATTGCAGAAGAAAAGCTCGTGTCCATCGCACGGGATGCATCCTATCACCTGAAGCGGATGACCGCAAATCGCTACGGTCTGGAAATCGGCGACGAGGGCGAATTCGTACTGCGCGATGAAGGCGCGGGCGGGATGCGCCGTCCGGTCAGCACCTTGTCCGGCGGCGAAACGTTTTTGACCTCGCTTGCGCTTGCGCTCGCCCTGTCGATGGAGATACAGATGCGCGGCGGCCGACTGGAGTTTTTCTTTTTGGACGAAGGCTTTGGAACGCTCGATCCGGAGCTTCTGGAGGTCGTCATGGACGCGCTGGAGCGGCTGCGGATGGACGATTTTACGATCGGCGTCATCAGTCACGTCCCGGAAATACGCGTGCGCATGCCGCGCCGCCTGGTCGTGACGCCGGCAGAGCCGATGGGCAAAGGCAGCACGCTGCAACTGGAGATGGAGTAGGGAAGGGGAAAAAACATGGCAGTCCAATTCATACTGGGACGGGCAGGCACGGGAAAAACGGAGGAGATTCATCAGCAGATTCAAAAGCGGCTGCGCGATACGCCGCTCGGCTCCCCGATGATTTTGCTCGTGCCGGAGCAGGCCAGCTTTCAGGAGGAATACGCCCTCGCCAACCTGCCCGGGCTGGGCGGCGTGATAGGGACCCAAGTGCTCAGCTTCGGCCGGCTGGCTCATCGGTTGCTGCAGGAGCTGGGCGATCTGACGACGGTGGCGGTCGACGATCTCGGGAAGCACATGGTACTGCGCATGCTTCTGGAGCGGCACAAGGAAGAGCTGCAAGTGTTTGGCCGTTCGGCCATGCAGCCGGGCTTCGCCTCTCAGCTTGGACGTTTGATAAGCGAGTGCAAGTCGTACGGCGTCTCTTTTGCCGATTCGGAAAACGTGGACTGGGGCGGAGCCAATCTCAATCAAAAAATCAGCGACCTGCGCCTGATTATGAACGCCTACGAAGGGTACATGGCAGAAGGGTACTGCGATGCTGACGATATTTTGAACCGGGTCGCTGTCATGGTGCGCGACTCGGCCTACATCAGACAGGCGGAAATTTTCATCGACGGCTTTACGGGCTTCACCAACCAGGAGCTGCGACTGATCGAACAGTTGATGCTGCACGCCAAACAGGTGACGATTGCGCTCACCCTGGACCCGGACGAGCGCGACGCGTCTGTCGACGAGCTTGGGTTGTTCCACCCGACTTTGCGCACGTACCAGGCGCTGTCGCTGATGGCGCGGGAATCGGGCGTTTCCGTTGCCAAGCCGCTGCTGTTGACCGAGACGCGCCGTTTTGCCGACAGCCCGTGGCTGCGTCAGCTCGAACAGGTTTATTTTCAATGGGGGGCGCCGCCCGCAGTCGGCGAGCCTCGTCGCAACGATGAGGTTGCCTTGCTCTCTGCCGTGAACAGGCGGGCTGAAGTAGAGGCCGTCGCGCTGAAAATTGTCGCCCTTGCCCGAGAGGAAGGCTACCGCTGGCGGGACATGGCAATTTTGCTGCGGGAAATTGGCACCTATGCCGATGAGATTTCCGCCGTTTTTACCGATTACGGCATTCCGCACTTCCTGGACCAGAAGCGGACCGTGATGAACCATCCGTTGGTGGAGCTGGTGCGCTCGGCGTTGGAGGTCATCGTCACCAGATGGCGGTATGACGCAGTATTTCGCTGTTTGAAGACAGATCTGCTTACGCCAGACCTCGCCCATGAGCGCACGTCCCGCCAGGAGATCGACCGCTTGGAAAACTACGTGCTGGCTCACGGCGTCTTCGGCTACCAGTGGGCGGAGGAATCGGCCTGGCGTTTTCGCGGGCCGTCCGGTGCCGCCGAGGATGCGGAAGCAGACGAGCTGAGGCGCAAATACGCGGCTCCCTTGCTCGCTTTTGAAAAAGAGATGAAGCAGGCGGCAGGCAAAAACGTGCGGGAAATGACGGTGGCGCTGTACAATCTGCTGATCGCCCTGGACGTGCCGGGCAAGCTGGAATATTGGCAACGCAAGGCAGAGCAGGAGGGCGACCTCGATGCGGCACAGGTGCACGGCCAGGTGTGGACGGGTCTGGTCGAGCTGATGGACCAGGTCGTTGAGGTCATGGGCGACGAGAGCATGGAGCTGGCTACGTTTGCCCGCGTGCTCGACAGCGGTCTGGAAACGATTGAGCTTGGGCTTGTCCCTCCGGCCTTGGATCAGGTGCTGGTCGGGGCGATGGAGCGCTCCCGTCAGCCTGATGTCAAAGCTTTGTTTATTCTCGGGGTGAACGAGGGCATCATCCCTCTGCGCCCGAAGGAAGAAGGCATTTTGGACGAGGCGGAGCGCGAGCGGCTGGCGGAGATGGGCCAGGTGCTCGCGCCAAGCGCCAAGCAGAAGCTGATGGCGGAGCCGTACCTTTTGTACCAGGCGCTGACGCGGCCGTCCGAGCGGCTGATGCTGAGCTGTGCCCTGGCCGATGAGGAAGGCAAGGCGCTGCTTCCTTCCTCGGTGTTTTCGCGCATCAAGGAGGTGCTGCCAGACATCTCGCACCAGATGTTTTACAACGAGCCGACGGGCGAGGCGGACACAGATGCTTTTTTGCTCGGACAGCCGAGAAGGGTGTTCCGCCACTTGCTGACCTTGTTGCGCGCGATGAAAAAGACAGGCGAGCTGCCGGTGTTCTGGTGGGAGGTGTACGACTGGTTCGTCCGTTCCTCCCCAGAAGCATTGCGGGAAAAATGGCTGCTGTCCGGCTTGCGCTACCGGAATCTCCCGGACGGGCTGGACAGGCAGACGAGCACGACCTTGTACGGCAAGCAACTGAAAATGAGCGTGTCGCGCCTGGAGCGCTTTCAGGCGTGCCCGTTCTCGCATTTTTCCTCGCACGGGCTGAGGCTGTCGGAGAGAACGATGTACAAGCTGGAGCGGTTCGATGTGGGCGAGCTGTTCCACGCCTCGCTCAAGCGCGCGGTCGAAAAAATGAACGAGGAACATCTGGAGTGGAGCAAGCTGACGGAAGACCACAGCATGCAACTGGCGAGCGAGGTAGTGTCCGAGCTGGTGCCGCAGACCAGAAGCAGCATTCTCACGCGAACAGCGCGCTATCGCTTTTTGGCGGGCAAGCTGATGCGGGCGGTTGGCCGGGCGATCTACGTGCTGGGCGAGCACGCCAAGCGCAGCCGCTTCGCTCCGGTTGGATTGGAAGTTTCTTTCGGACCAAACTCCGACTTGCCGGGCCTCGTGCTCACCCTCGACAACGGCGTGGAGCTGCAACTGATCGGCCGCATCGACCGGGTGGACCAGTCGCTGGACAGCGAGGTTCCGTATTTGCGCGTGATCGACTATAAGTCAAGCCCCAAGCAACTGTCGCTGTCAGACGTGTGGAACGGCTTGAATTTGCAACTGCTCGTCTACCTGGACGTCGTCGTGGCAAACGCGGAGGAATGGCTGGGCAAAAAAGCCGAGATGGGCGGCGTTTTTTACTATCAGGTGGCCGATCCGTTTGTGACGGCGAAGCGGCTGCTGACGTCCGACGAGGCAGCCAAGGAGCGGGCGAAGCGCCTGCGGATGAAAGGCTTGATGCTCGCCGATCCCGAGTTGGCGAAAATGATGGACGGGTATGTGGAGCAGGGGCCGTCCGAGCTGGTTCCGTTTGAACTGAAAAAGGACGGGACGCTTTCTTCGCGTTCCTCTGTCGCTACAGCCGAGCAGTTCCAGACGCTGACGACGTATGTGCGCGACACGGTGAAGCAAATCAGCACGCGCATGACCGAAGGGGAAATCCAGATCAAGCCGTATTCCAACGGGACGATGACTGCCTGCGATTACTGTTCGTACAAGCCTGTGTGCCAGTTCGACGGGGAGACAGGCGGCAACGAGCACAGACAGCTTTCCAAATGGAACAACAAACAAATCTGGAGCATGCTGGCCGAGCAGCAACTGGCAGGAGAGGGAGGTGCTACCGATGGCGGAGCAACAAGTGCAGGCCAAGCCTGAACAATGGACGGATGAACAATGGCAAGCGATTATTCAGCGCGGGGGCAACTTGCTGGTAGCGGCTGCGGCAGGCTCCGGGAAAACGTCGGTGCTCGTCGAGCGGATCATCCGGCGCATCATGGACGAGAGCGAGCCTGTCGGCGTCGACCAGCTTCTGGTCGTGACCTTTACGAATGCGGCGGCGGCGGAAATGCGGCACAGAATTGGCGACGCGCTGCGCAAGGCGCTGAAAGAAGACCCGCATTCCGCCCACTTGCGGCGGCAGCTTGCGCTTCTCCAGCGAGCGACGATTACGACGCTCCACTCGTTCTGTCTGGGCATCTTGCGCCAGTACTACTACCTGATTGAGCTTGACCCGGAGTTTCGCATCGCCGACCAGATGGAGGGCGAGCTGCTGCGGCAGGACGTACTGGAGGAGCAACTGGAGGGCTGGTACGAAAGCGACCCGGACTTCCAGGCGTTGGCCGACATCATGCTGGACGGACAGGACGATCAGGCGCTGGCGACTTTGCTGTTGCGGCTGTACGAGTTTTCCCGCAGTCATCCGTCGCCTGAGCGCTGGCTTGCGGAAGCAGCCGACATGTTTGACATTCGCGCTGGGGCCGGTCTGGACGGGCTCGTCTGGGCGAAAAGCGTGCTGCGGTCTGTGGAGCTTTTGCTCGTCGGCATGGCTGGCAAGCTGCAGAGGGCGGCAGAGCTGGCAGCCTCCCCGGAAGGTCCGGCGGCTTATTTGCCGATGTTGGAAGCGGAAGCAGCGGCTTTGAGGCAGGCGGCTGCGGCTTGCAAGGAAGGTTGGGAGGCAGCGAGCCAGGCTATCCGTGGCGTTGCTTTTGCCAAGCTGCCGCCAGTCAAAGGAACCGATCCCGAGATCAAGGAGCAGGTTCAGGCGCTCAGAAATGGCGTGAAAAAGGAGCTGGCGGAGCAGATCGAGCAGTATTTTTCGATGACGGCCGAGCAATATGCCGCTGATTTGCAGCGACTGGCCCCGCACATGAAGACGCTGGCCCGGCTCGTTACCGAGTTTTCCGACGCGTTTCAGTTGGAAAAGCGGGCGCGCGGAATCGTCGACTTTGGCGATCTGGAGCATCTGGCCTTGCGCATTTTGACGGCAGCGGACGAAGCGGGCGAGGCGGTTCCTTCGCCGATATCGGAGCAGCTTCGCGAACAGTTCGCAGAAGTGCTGGTCGACGAGTATCAGGATATCAATCTGGTGCAGGAGACGATTTTGCGCATGGTTTCCCGCGACGGAACGAACGGTGCTTGCGCCAACCGCTTTATGGTCGGTGACGTGAAGCAGAGTATTTACCGTTTCCGTCTGGCGGAGCCGAAGCTGTTTCTGGAAAAGTACTTGACCTATCAAAAAGGCGCGGCAGGCGAGCAGGATGCGGACGATGACGCTCCGGGACGGCGGATCGACCTTGCCGCCAACTTCCGCAGCAGACGCGAGGTTGTGGATGCGGTCAACTTTTTGTTCAGGCAAATCATGTCGCCGGGCGTGGGCGAGATCGACTACGATCCGTCGGCCGAGCTGATTAACCGCGCCTCTTATCCCGAGGCAGAGCCGGGCAGGCTGCAGGCAGAGGTGCACCTGATTAACCGCAACGTCGAGCAAGAAGCGGGGCAGGAGGCGTCTGCAGAGGCAACGGAAGAGGCCGAGCTGGCGGGAATCCCCGAGGCGACGGGCGAATCGGGCGAGGAAGCGAGCGTCGCGCAACTGGAAGCGCGACTGATTGCCAGCCGGATTCGCCGCTGGATGGAGCCGGGCGAGGGCGAGTCGCCGCTGCTCGTGTTCGATAAAAAGGCAGGGGGAATGCGCCCGCTCGCTTACCGGGATATCGTCATTTTGCTGCGGGCCACGTCCGGCTGGGGGCAGACGATGCAGGAGGAACTGCATGCGGCGGGAATCCCTGTGTACGCCGAGCAGACGGCAGGCTATTTTGCGGCGACAGAAGTAGAGACGATGCTCTCGCTGTTGCGGGTGATCGACAATCCGTTGCAGGACATTCCGCTCGCTGCGGTGCTGCGCTCGCCTATCGTCGGCTTGCGCGAGGAACAGCTTGCCCAAATTCGCATCCAGTATCCGACGGGCCCTTTTCATCTCGCTGTCATCCAGTACGTGAAGGAGCGCCCGCCGCAGGAGTCGTGGGAAAAACGGCTGCGCCAGTTTTTCGCGAAGCTGGAAGGGTGGCGGACGCATGCGCGCAGGGGAGCGCTGTCTGAGCTGCTTTCCGTGCTGTACCGCGAGACGGGCTATCTCGACTACGTCGCTGCCCTGGAAAACGGACAGCAGCGGCAGGCCAACCTGCGTGCCTTGTACGACCGGGCAAGACAGTATGAGGCAGGCTCTTATCGCGGGCTGTTCCGCTTCCTGCGCTTCGTCGACAGGCTGCAGGAGGCGGGAAATGACATGGGCGAAGCGCGCACGATCGGGGAAAACGAGGATGTCGTGCGGATCATGACGATCCACAAGAGCAAAGGCTTGGAGTTTCCCGTCGTTTTCGTCGCGGGCATGGGCAAGCAGTTCAACACGATGGATTTGAAAAGCCAGTTTTTGCTGCACAAGGACCTGGGCTTCGGGCCGATGGCCGTGGAGCCGTCCATTCAGTTGCGCTACCCGAGCATCGCGGCGCTGGGCATTCGGCAGCAGTTGCGCCGGGATATGCTGGCAGAGGAAATGCGCGTGCTGTACGTCGCCTTGACCCGTGCGCGCGAGAAGCTGATTCTCGTCGGTTCAGCCAAAGACTTGGCGAAAAGCGTCATGGACTGGGGCAGACAAGGTGATGGCGAGCGGCTCAGCGACGAGGATCTGATCCAGGCCAAAGGCTATTTTGACTGGGTAGGCCGCGCCTTGCTGCGACATCCGGCAGCAGGCGAACTGCGCGCGTATCCTGCGAAGCAAGGCGCAGGCGAAGAAGTGCGAGTCAGAACCGTTCCCGATGACTCCGTCTGGTCGTTTCATTTTCATCAGGCGGACGAGCTGAAGGCGCAGCAGGAGGCCATGAGCGATGACATGGCACTGTGGGAGCGCGCGACCAGGCGGGAGGAGATTGCAGAACGGCCAGGCGACGAAGCGCTGCGCAAGCTGGTAGAAGCGAGACTGGGCTGGACCGACCCGCACCCGGTTGCCTCGCGCGTGGCGGCCAAATGGAGCGTCAGCGAGCTGAAGCGGCATGCCAAGGTCAGCAAAAGCGGGCAGGCGCTCACACTGCCTTCGATTACGGAAAAGCCGAAGTTTTTGGCGGAACAAAAATCGCACCGCCTGACAGCAGCCGAGAAAGGCACGATCACGCACCTGGTCTTCCAGCATCTCGATTTGCAGCGTCCGCTGGATGAGACCGACATACGCGAGCAGGTGGCAGAGCTTGCGGCGCGCCGCTTTTTGACAGAGGAGCAGGTGCAGGCGGTGGATGTCGGACAAATTGCCACGTTTTTTGCCGACCCTCTGGGGCAGCGGATGAAAAGGGCCAAGGCGGTTCACCGCGAGCTGCCGTTTACGCTGGTGCTGCCCGCGCATGAAGTGGAGCCGGAGCTGGGCGAAGCAACTTCGGAGCGGATTATCGTCCAGGGTGTGATTGACTGTTTGCTGGAGGAAGACGACAATCGGCTGGTCTTGATTGATTTCAAGACTGACTGGATGGCCAAGGAAGCCTCAGCCGAAGCAATCGAAGAGATGGAGCGCAGGTACAGCGGCCAGATCAGCTTGTACGTTCGGGCGATCAGGCAGATCATCAAGCCGTCTCAGGAAGTGGAGAGCTATTTGTATTTGCTTTCCGGCGGCTTCTCCATCCGGTTTACGTAAAGGCAGACAAGACTGCCGAGCATAAGAGCGCCGTTTTTGAAGCGAATCGAAAACGGCGCTCTTTGTCATGTGCGAAAACACGCTAACGCTCCCTCTGCAAAGTCGGGGGAACGGATGAAGTTGTGGGAGAGCGGGTGAAGTTCGGGAGAGCAGATGAAGTTCGGGAGAGCAGATGAAGTTCGGGAGAGCGGGTGAAGCTCAGGAGAGCGGGGGAAGTTCAGGACAACAGATAACAAAAGCGGCAAGCAGGCTGGATAATGGCGAACGTACGTGCTAATATATAGAAAATATTGACATTTCGGTCTATGGGAGGATTCAGGGTGAAAAAGCTGTTTGCGTACAACTGGATGGTGCGGGATGAATGGTTTGCCTGGTGTGCAAAGCTGCCGGAAGAAGAACTGCTGAAAACGAGAGTGGGAGGCGCCGGGACGATTTTGTACACGCTGTTTCATATTGCAGATGTGGAGTACAGTTGGCTGCGGGGCGTACAGGGGAAGACGGATGTGCAAGTGCCTTACGAGGAACACCAGTCGCTTGCGCAAGTAAAGGCGCTGGCGGCTCAATGGCGGGAAGAGCTGCGCGATTTTATCGAGGCTTGGACAGACGACTGGGAGCGGGAGCCTGTGCGCGTGGCATGGAGCGACAAGGAGTACGCCAAAGGGGAGATCATGCGGCATGTGATCGCGCACGAGATTCACCATATGGGGCAACTGTCGATCTGGGCCAGGGAGCTTGGCTATACGCCAGTCTCCGCCAATTTTATTGGCAGGAACTTGGTGTAAGGCAGCGAGTTTTGCGCGGACAGGGCGCATCACCCAGGACTGCTTCGTTGTAATTTTGCGCCGGAATGCAGGCAAGGCAAAAAGGAACCGCCACGCCAGCGTCAGTTTGTAACAAGGCAACGCGATTCGCGTCTTCGCGGGTGTGCACCAAAGCAACACATGCCCCTGCCAGTGCCAGTCCGCAACAAAGGCCACGCCGTCCACACCTTCGCGCGACTGCAACCATCCAACTTGATCCCCCATGCATAATTTTCCTCTTGCCTGCCCATACTCCAACTGTTTCGATTGAAGCTGCTGGAGTTGGAATGTCCGGGCGGGAGGTACGCACAATATGTCGTTAAAAGAACAGTTGTTGAGAAAAAAATCGGTTGCCAGCTTGATGGCACAGGTTGAGAGCAGGCAGCTCAAAAAAACGTTGGGCGCTTTTGATTTGACCATGCTTGGCATCGGCGCGATTGTCGGGACGGGCATCTTCGTTCTCACTGGAGTCGCTGCGGCCGAGCATGCGGGGCCTGCGCTGGTGCTGTCGTTTGTCCTGTCGGGGCTCGCTTGCGTATTTGCGGCGCTGTGCTATGCAGAGTTTGCTTCCACCGTCCCCGTGTCCGGAAGCGCGTACACATACAGCTACACCGCGTTTGGCGAACTGGTGGCGTGGATGATCGGCTGGGACCTGATCCTGGAGTACGGGGTGGCTTCCGCAGCGGTGGCGAGCGGCTGGTCGGGCTATGCGCAAGGCTTGCTTGCAGGCTTCGGCATTCATCTGCCTGTCGCTTTGACGAATGCGTTCGACGCTTCTAAAGGAACGATCATTGACTTGCCTGCTGTTGTCATCATTTTTGTTATTACGCTTCTGCTCATGAAAGGGACAAGGGAGTCGGCCCGCTTCAACACGCTGATGGTCATTATCAAGGTCGCGGTGATCCTTTTGTTTCTCATCGTCGGGATCGGCTATGTGAAGCCGGAAAACTGGAGTCCCTTCATGCCGTTTGGCTTTGCCGGGGTCGCGACGGGCGCTGCGACAGTCTTTTTTGCTTTTATCGGATTTGACGCGGTTTCCACGGCCGCAGAAGAAGTGCGCAATCCGCAGCGTGACATGCCGATTGGCATTATCACATCGCTGCTGGTGTGCACGCTGCTCTACATCGCCGTCTCCTTGACGCTGACCGGGATCGTTCCGTACGACATGCTCAATGTCAAAAATCCGGTTGCCTTTGCGCTCAACTACGTGAAACAAGATTGGGTAGCGGGATTCATTTCCCTCGGGGCCATCGTGGGCATCACCACTGTATTGCTCGTGATGATGTACGGACAGACGCGGCTGTTTTTCGCGATGAGCCGCGATGGTCTGTTGCCCGCCGTTTTTTCGCAGGTGCATCCGACCACGCAGGTGCCGCGAAAAAGTACGCTCATCGTCGGCATTTTGGTTGCGATCTTCAGCGGATTGCTGCCGTTGAACAAGCTGGCTGAGCTGACGAATATCGGGACGCTGTTTGCGTTTATTCTCGTCTCCATTGGCGTCGTCGTACTGCGCCGGACGAATCCGGAATTGCGCCGTGCGTTTCGCACGCCGTTCGTTCCACTCGTCCCGATTCTCGCCGTGCTTTTCTGCGGATACCTGGTCTACAGCTTGCCTGCTGTCACGAAGATCGGGTTTCTCGGCTGGCTGGCTGCAGGCGCTGTCGTCTACTTCCTGTACGGACGCAGGCACAGCCATTTGCGGGATGGCGAATACGGCAAATAGCAAAAAAACGAGGCATGTTCTCCTGGGGACATGTCTTTGTTTGCATCTGACAAAAACATCCAATTCATGGTAGAGTAAAAGGAACCAAACTGACGAGGAGAACAGGCCATGAAGCGAAAACGAGCAGACCGACCTGGATGGAGACGCGTCAAGCGAATGGGCTATCAGGAAAAGTGGGTAGAGGCTTTGTCTTTTTCCGGGTACGCTGTCCGTTTGACCCTGGACGAAGTAACCGAGCCCGCCTACATGCCTGTTGGTGAAAAACTGTTGTGCGTAGGCGACAGAGGGTATGTGTACCTGCAATACTTTCCGGATCAGAAGCCTTATGCCGTCACGAAAATGATGGACGAGCTTGGCAACACCGTGCAGTGGTACATTGATATTTGCAAGGCGCATGGCAAAGATGAGAACGGCCATATCTGGTATGACGATCTCTACCTCGACATTGTGGTGCTGCCGCAGGGCGAGGTTTATTTGCTCGACCAGGACGAACTGGACGAAGCGCTGCAAAAAGGAGTCATCGACAGCGACGAGCACAGCTTCGCGACGGAGGTGGCCGATCAGCTCCTGCGGGATATTTTGGCAGGCAAGCGGGATGCCTTTGACTTTCCGAATTTCTTTGCATAAAGTAGGTGCTTTGCATAAAATGAGGAAGAGTTTGGAATGAATCCACATGCAGGAGGGGAAGCGGGATGCAAAAAAAGAGGATGCCAGCCGATTTCCCCTGTTTTTTTCAAGAACGAAGGCAACTGCTGCCCTCGTTCTTTTTTTGGTAGAGGGAACCAAAGATTTCGAAAACGTAAAAGACAACGATCGAGGAGGAGGCGCCATGAAGTATAAGCGGGTGTTGGTCAAATTGAGCGGCGGGGCTGTCGCGCAGGAGAACGGGTTTGGATTTGACCCGGGACAACTGGAGCATATCGCGGGGGAGATTCTTTCCTTGCTCGACATGGGCGTCGAGGTAGCGATTGTCATTGGCGGGGGAAACATTTTTCGCGGCAACATGGCGGACCAGTGGGGGATCGAGCGGGTTGAGGCAGACAACATCGGGACGCTGGCGACTGTCATCAACAGCCTGATGCTGCGAGGCGTGCTGAAGGCGCGCGTCAACCGGGAAGTCAGAGTGATGACAGCCGTGCCGATCAATGCCGTCGCGGAGCCGTACATTCGCCTGCGCGCCGTGCACCATCTGGAAAAGGGCTACGTCGTCATTTTCGCGGGCGGAAACGGGCAGCCGTATGTGACGACAGACTATCCGGCTGTGCAACGGGCGCTGGAGGTGGAGGCCGACGCGCTTTTGGTCGCGAAACACGGGGTAGATGGCGTCTACACGGCCGACCCGCGCAAGGACGCATCGGCGCGGCAATACGTGGAGGTGTCCTTTGACGAGGTGGTCAGAAAAGACTTGCGCGTCATGGACCAGTCCGCGATGATTTTGGCGCGCGACCACGGCTTGCCGCTGCACGTGTTCAACTTCGACCAGCCCGGAGCGATGGCGCAAATTTGCCGTGGGGAGCAGGCAGGGACTTTTATCAGCCGGGAGCTGGAACCTGTCTTCAAATAAAAGCGGATGAGTTTGGCCCAACCGCTTACTGGGGCGCGGCGCAGGGCCGCTCTTCTTTTTGCCCGAAAGCGACAGCGGGTCACAGCCGCCGCCATTGCCAAATGCTGCAAAAGATTTGGCGTAACCCGCGTTCTCATCTACAATGGATGAGAACACATAGCAGGAATGTGAAGCAGATGTAAGGTGGTGTCACTGATGAGCAAAACGCTTGTGCTGGCGGAAAAGCCATCCGTCGGCCGCGATATCGCGAAAGTATTGCAGTGCCAGAAAAAAGGGAACGGCTTTCTGGAAGGAGATAAATACATTGTGACGTGGGCCTTGGGGCATCTCGTGACCTTGGCCGATCCGGAAGCTTACGGGCAGCAGTTCAGCTCGTGGCGAATCGAGGATTTGCCGATCATGCCGTCTCCGTTGAAGCTCGTCGTCATCCGCGAGAGCAACAAACAGTTTCAGACCGTGAAGCAGCAAATGCGGCGCAGCGACGTCAGCCAGATTGTGATTGCGACAGATGCCGGGCGCGAAGGCGAGCTGGTTGCCCGTTGGATCATCGAGATGGCGCATGTGCAAAAGCCGATCAAGCGACTGTGGATTTCGTCTGTCACCGACAAGGCGATTCGCGACGGCTTCCGCAACCTGAAGGACGGCAAGCAGTACGAAAACTTGTACGCTTCTGCGGCCGCCCGCGCCGAGGCGGACTGGCTCGTCGGAATCAATGCTACTCGCGCCTTGACGTGCAAGCACAACGCCCAGCTCTCGTGCGGGCGCGTCCAGACGCCGACGCTGGCCATCGTCGCGGCGAGAGAAGAAGAGATTCGCCGCTTTACGCCCAAGCCGTTTTTCGGCCTGCGCGCCGTGGCAGAGCAGTCGGTTTCGCTGCAATGGCAGGACCAGAAGACGAAGGACGTCAAAACGTTTTCCAAAGAGCGGGCGGACCAGCTTCTCGCTGCCTTGAAGCAGGAAAAAAGCGCAGAGGTCGTGGATGTGACCCGCACGCACAAAAAGACGTACGCCCCGCAACTTTACGATCTCACCGAGTTGCAGCGGGACGCGAACCGGATGTTTGGCTATTCGCCGAAAGAGACGCTGTCCATCATGCAAAGCCTCTACGAGCACCACAAGGCAGTGACGTATCCGCGGACCGATTCCCGCTACCTCTCGTCCGATATCGTCGAGACGTTGCCAGACAGGATCAAGGCTGTGCAGATGAAGCCGTATGCGCCGCTCGCGGCGAGAATTTTGCGGTCGCCGATCAAGGCGGCGAAGTCGTTTGTGGACGACAGCAAAGTTTCCGACCACCACGCCATCATCCCGACGGAGCAAGCGGTGTTTCTCGGCGATTTGAGCGACAAGGAGCGCAAAATTTTCGACCTGATCGTGAAGCGCTTCCTTGCTGTGCTCTTGCCTCCTTTTGAATACGAACAGACGACGATCCAGGCGAAAATCGGCGGCGAGCTGTTCCTGGCCAGAGGCAAGACCGTGCTGGCCCAAGGCTGGCGGGAAGCCTACGACCACGATGTCGAAGACGAGGAAGGACAGGACGGACTGGCGGAGCAGTGGCTGCCGAAGATCGAAAAAGGCGATCGTCTCGCTATCCAGAGCATCGCGCAAACGAAAGGCGAGACGAAGCCGCCGGAGCCGTTTACAGAGGCCAGTCTGTTGTCCGCGATGGAAAATCCGGCGAAATACATGGCAAACGAAAGCAAGGAGCTAATCAAAACGATCGGCGAGACAGGCGGACTCGGTACTGTGGCGACGCGCGCCGACATCATCGAAAAACTGTTTAACAGCTTCCTTTTGGAGAAGCGCGGCAAACATATTTTCGTCACGGCAAAAGGCAAGCAGCTCCTGGAGCTTGTTCCCGACGAGATGCAATCACCGACGTTGACCGCCCAATGGGAGCAAAAGCTCGCCGCCATCGCCAAAGGAAGCCTGAGCAAGCGCGCCTTCATCGAAGAGATGAGAACGTACGCGCGAGAGGTCGTCCAGGAGATCAAAAACAGCGACAAAACATTCCGCCACGACAACCTGACGCGAAGCAAATGCCCGGAGTGCGGCAAGCTTCTTTTGGAGGTAAACGGAAAACGCGGCAAGATGCTCGTCTGCCAAGACCGGGAGTGCGGTTATCGCAAAAGCATTGCCAAGCAGACGAACGCCCGCTGCCCGAAATGCCACAAGCGGCTGGAATTGCGCGGCGAGGGTGAAGGACAAATGTTCGTTTGCGCTTGCGGGCACAGGGAAAAGCTCTCGACGTTCAAGGAGCGCAGAGAGAAGGAAAAGGGCAGCAAAGTGTCCAAGAAGGAAGTCGCCAAGTATTTGAAATCGCAGGAGAAGGAGAGCGACGAAGGTATCAACTTCGCGCTGAAGGACGCGCTCTCCAAGTTCAAATTCGAGTAGGGAGGTTGGTCTTGGCCCGTCTCTTGCGCTTGCGGACAGCAACAAGACGATTGTTTGGGTAAAAAAGCTTCCTTGCCTGGGGAAGCTTTTTGCAACTGAATGACCCTATCATTTCCTGCGTCGATACCGCTACAACAAGGAGTACAGGTTGCATGTTGAACTGGGGTAAAATGGAACAAAAATACGAAATGGATCGCCACTTCCATGTTACATACTGTGAGGACGGGTACGATATTGAAGGAAGCGCCTGGAAAAAGAAAAACGGTCAGGGATGGGCTGTATTATTTGCGGATCACTTTCATGATCTGGGGCCATCGGATACAGCCGAAGATATTGTGATCTTTCATTATGAAAAAGATGAACTGGACGTAGAAGAGATGAACAAGCTGTTTGCCAAATGGGTCAATGAGGTCCTGCTACCTCGTGCCAAGGATAAGTCGCTATATCAATATCAGGAAGTGTAGAATAGAAGGGAGGATGCACGCACACAACCAACAGCTCGCGAAAGAAAAGAGGATCGACATGGGGCTATTTGGCAGTCGCAAAGAAGAAACAGACGCAAAAGCAACAGCAAGCGTCCTGTTGACTATCCATGACAACGAACGAACCATCCGGCAGGAAACCGCCGCGATGGCGGCATTTCTGGACACGCTCATCCAGCAGGCGAGCCGGGAACAAAGAGAGGTCGTCTTTTTGTGCATCGGGTCGGACCGCTCGATTGGCGATGCGCTCGGGCCATTGGTTGGAACGATGCTGCTGGAGGCGGGTGTCACCCACCGCGTTTTCGGAACGCTGGAAGAGCCGGTTCATGCCTTCAATCTGGAGCCCACCTTGAAGGCGATCAAGCGACAGTTTCGGCAGCCGCTCATCATTGGCATTGACGCCGGGCTGGGGGAAAAGGAGCAGGTGGGCGCGGTCATTTTGAAGGAAGGCCCGCTGCTTCCGGGGCGGGCTTTGCAAAAAATGCTGCCGCCTGTAGGGGACTATCATTTGACGGGGGTAGTCAACTATCTCGATCCATTGCCAGCCACGCAGTTTTTAAATGATACCCGCCTATATACGGTGAGGAAGCTGGCGAAAACGATGGTCAGCGTGATCGCAAGTGCTGGCTGAGCACGGTCATGGCACTGCGTCGCAGCCGTTGCTGGCACATGCTTTAGCGGGTAAGGCAGCAACAGACAAAAGGACGGAAAGCGAAATTCCGTCCTTTTCGCTGTTAAAAAATCGCGCCTGTCAAAACCCCTACCAGAATGACGAACAAGGAACAGAGAATGGCCCATTTGATCGCGTAGCGCTGAAACTCGCCAAGGTCTATTTTGACCATCCCGACCAAGAGCAGCGTAGAGGCGACCAGCGGGCTTAAGAAATGGACAGGCTGCCCGAGAACAGAGGCGCGTGCGACCTGGACCGGATCAATGCCGTAAGCGGCAGCGGCTTCGGCCAGGATCGGCAGGACACCGAAGTAATAGGCATCGTTTGACAAGACGAAGGTGAATGGCATGCTCGTGAGCGCAACTACGAGCGGGAAAAAGGAGCCGAGAGATTCGGGGATAATGGCGACGAGCGAGTTGGCAATCGCATTGACCATTTTTGTCCCTTCAAAAATCCCTGTGAAAATGCCGGCGGCAAACACGAGCGTCACAACGGTTAGCGCGTTTCCGGCATGGGCGAGCATCCGTTCCTTTTGCTGCTCGAGATTGGGATAGTTCACCATCGAGGCGAGGACAAACCCGATCAGAAACAGCACCGGAACCGGGAGAGTGCCGAGAACGAGGAGGACCATGACCGTCATGACGAGCAAAAAGTTAAACCAGATCAGGCGCGGACGTTTGATGTCCTCCTGGACAGCGGAGGCCGCAGCAGCTTCGGAGAGCGGGGCATCCTCCTGCCCTGTTTGCAGCGTATCAATTACCCCGATGCGCTCCCGTTCCTTTTTGCCGAGCAAATAGGCAATCATGAGCACACAGACGATACCGCCCAGCATGGTCGGCAACAGCGGGATAAAAAAGTGGCTCGCATCCAGCCGCAACGAAGTAATCGCCCTCGTCGCCGGCCCGCCCCAAGGCGTCATGCCGCTCATGATGCTGAGTGAAAGCAACGAGATCGTCGCCAGCACAAGCGGCTTCATCCCCAGGCGCTTGTAGAGCGGCAGCATGGCTGAAATCGTAATCATATGCGTCGTGGTACCGTCCCCATCGAGTGCGACGGTCAGGGCCAGTACGGCTGTCCCGATGGCGATTTTGACGGGATCACCTTTCACAATATTCAGTATCTTGCGGATGAGCGGATCGAACAGCCCGGCATCGATCAAAACCCCGAAGAACAAAATTGCAAACAGGAGCAGGGCGGCGGATGGTGCAACCGTTTTCAATCCACTGAGCATCATTTCTCCAAGCTCGGAACCAAAGCCACCCAGCAGGGCAAAGACAATCGGTACAACCGTGAGCGCGGCAACCGGGGTTAACCGCTTTGTCATGATAAGGTACGTAAAGATGATGACCATAGCCAATCCGAGAAAAGTTAACACAAGAGTCCCTCCTTCAAAGAAGCAATCGCTTTCATATTGGGGTATGGTGAATGGTTACTCGTAGCTTAGAGCAAATGGCGAGATAAAGGAAATACATATTTTTTTGCTGATTTCGAAAAAAAAACTTATAAACGAACAACGCAAGAGCGAATCTTGCGTCGTATCAAGGTTAGAGGCTCGCTGTCTTGTTCAGGAAGTCGATAAAATGCTTCACGGTAGACAGCCGCAGCACATCCTGGTTGTACATGAGCCAGGTATTGCGCAGCACAGGCTCGCCGTTTTTGTAGGAAAGCCCGTAGGTATGCAAATTGTCCGATGGCTGCAGGCAAATTTCCGGCAGGATGGAGACGCCAAGACCTTGCTTCACCATTTCCTTGCACGTTTCCTGCCGATCGTTTTCCATCGTGACCAGCGGCGGGTCAGAGAAGCGGTCGCGCCACCAGCCGTTTATCAAGTTTTTCAGCGAGCTGTCGGTTTTGTAGTTGATAAACGGCAGCGAAGGCAGGTCGTCCAGATCGACCTCGTCCTTGGAAATCAGGCAGAGCCGTTCTTTGTGCAAAAGCGTTTTCAGGCCGTACCATTCGTAATTGCCGCGCAAAATGCCAAGCTGGACGCTCGCAGAGTTTAACAGATGCATAATATCGGTGCTCCAGCCTGTATGGACGCTGAACTGCACGTGCGGAAACTGTGCGGAAAACTTTTTCAAAATTTTCGGCAGCTTGTACTGGGCGAAGTTGCTGGAGACGCCGAGCCGCAGCGTGCCGCGCACTTCGTTTTGCATGTTGAGAATGTAGTCCTTTGTCTTTTGCAGCTTCTTAATCATTTCCTCCGCGTAGTCCGCCAGGTAAATGCCTTCCGACGTAAATTCAATCCCGTTTTTGACCTTGTAAAACAGGCTTGTGCCAAACTCCTTCTCCAGATTTTTCAGCCGATAGGTCAGGGCCGGCTGGGAAACATACAGGCGCTCTGCAGCGCGGCTGATGTTTTTTTCCTCATATAAAACGCGGATGGCCAGCCAATCTTTTTCATCCAAGCGCATTCGCCTCCAAAACAGACTATAAAAGTTTTTTATCAAAATCAGAAAAAAACATGTATTTCACTTATGATATAGCTTATCATACGATACTTTCATTGAACAAGAAAAGGTGGTTGTGGCGATGAAAGTACCTGTCGTAATCATGAGGGGCGGTACAAGCAAAGGAGTTTTTTTGAATCACGCGCATATGCCGAAAAACGAGTCGCTCTGGGAACCGTTTCTGCTCGATGTGATGGGCAGCCCCGATCAGCGCCAGATTGACGGACTGGGCGGGGCCAATTCGTTGACGAGCAAGGCGGCGATTATCAAAAAAGCCGATTCGCCGGACTTTGACGTGGAATATACGTTTGCCCAGGTGAGTATTGACCAGCAAATGGTCGATTTCAAAGGGAATTGCGGGAACATCTCTGCAGCGGTAGGCCCGTATGCCATCGAGCAAGGGCTTGTGCAGCCGCAGGAGCCGATCACGACCGTGCGCATCTGGAACACGAACACGAAAAAGCTGATTGTCGCCGAAGTCGAGGTGGAAAACGGACGGGTAAAGGTAGAGGGACAGTGCGCGATTCCAGGCGTTCCAGGCACAGGCTCGCCGATCTACCTGTCGTTTACGCAAGCGGAGGGAGCAGTGACCGGAAAGCTTTTTCCGACCGGCAATCCGATCGACATGATAAAAGCCAACGGGCGGCTGATTCCCGTGTCGATTGTGGACGTCGCCAATCCGCTTGTCTTCGTCCGGGCCAAAGACATCGGGCTTACCGGAACAGAGCTGCCTGCTGACTTCACGGCCAGCAAGTTGCAGGAGCTGGAGGAAATTCGTTCGATTGCCGCCGAGATGTGCAAATTCGCCGACCGCAAAGAAGCGACGCTCAAGTCACCGGCTGTACCGAAGCTGACCATCGTCGCGGCGCCGACGGATTACACCGACCTGACTGGCACTTATCGCAAAGCGGCGGACATGGATCTTTCCATTCGCATGATGTCGATGCAAAAGCCGCACCAGGCGCTGGCGATCACGGGAGCGATCTGCACCACGGCGGCCGCTTTTCTGCCTGGCACTGTCCTCTCCGAACTGATCGACATCAAGCGGGAGGTGCTGCGGCTCGCGCATCCCGGCGGCATCATCGAAACGAAGGCCGAATTTGTCGCGGGCCACATCAGCGCGATCAAAGTTGTGCGCACAGCCCGGATGATTTTGGAAGGGTATGTGTACACGAAAAGCCATTACACGCTTGCTTCCCAGTCCCAGTTGGCGTAATGGGGGGAGAGCAGCCCGCGGAACGCCGCCGAAAGCCAGCGAGAGCCGCTGACGGATGCGCTCGTCGAGTGGCATCCCAGGTCCCGGCACTGCAGCAACAAAGAACGCTCCACTACCAAAAAACCTCCGCCAGCCAAAAACGCTCCGGTCGGACTGGGGACGAATCCCTGGTTCTGGCGGGAGCGTTTTTGGCTGTTGACGCGTGTTCACAAAATAAAAATTGCAAGTTAGGCGCAGGGGGCATATACTCACAGTAAGAAGTGAGTAATCACTCGCTTTTCGTGAAGTTCATCCGGCGACATGCATCATGATCTGCACAAAGAGGGCAAACTGCCCGTTTTTTGGCCGTAAAAATAAAGTGATTACTCACTCATTACAGATGGGAGAGGTTCTGCATGAAACGTGTCTTGCGCGCTGTAAGTATCGGCAGCCTGATTCTCGCTCTGTCAGGCTGCGGCCTGCTCGGGGAAAAGCAGCAGCCACTGTCGGGGACAATCGAGGCGGATGAATGGCCGATCGTGGCCGAGGTAGGCGGGCTGGTGACGAAGGTGATCGCCGAGGAAGGTAGCGAGGTGAAAAAAGGCGAGGTGCTGGCGGAAATCGACCCGCGCAGCTACCAGATCAGCGTGGCGGAGGCCAAGGCAGCATGGGAGCAGGCGAGGGCCAGGCTGGAGGAAGCGAAGGCAGGCTCGCGCGACCAGACGATTCAGAAGGGAGTGGCCGCCGTTCAGCAGGCGAATGCCAGCATCCGTTTGGCGCAGGCGAGAAAAAGCCAGGCAGAGGCTGGAATTGCCCGGGCGCAGGAGCAACTGGCCCAGGCCGAAGCACAGCGCGCAGGAGCGGAAGAGACGCTGCGCTACCAGCAAAAACGGCTGCAAGAGGCGACGGCCTTGTATGAAAAAGGAGCGATCTCGCAAAAGGATCTGGATACGCAAAAAGAGGCGGTCAGCCAGGCGACTACCCAGTTGAACCAGTGGACGGCACAGGTGGCGCAGGCCAAGGCGGCGTATCGTTTTGCCCAGGAGGACGCGGCTGCGGCGGCTGCCCAGGTCGGCACAGCAAAAGCCCAGCAGCAAGGAGCGCAAGCCGAGCTTGATCTGGTGCGGGCAGGCAGTACGGACTACGCCATCCGGGCACTGCTGGCAGCGGAGGAGCAGGCGCAGGCGAGGCTCGACCAGGCGATGCTGCAGCTTGAAAAGACGCGGATTGTCGCCGCAGAAGACGGCGTTTTGCTGCGCTCCTCCATCGAGCAGGGAGAGGTCGCCAAACCGGGGGCTACGTTGTTTACGATGATGAAGGCAGACCAGCTCAAGCTCGTGGTGTACATCCCGGAAGCGCAGTTGAACCGGGTGCAAAAAGGGCAGGAGGTCGGCATCAAGGTCGATGCGTACCCGGATGAGACGTTTACGGGC
This sequence comes from Brevibacillus sp. YAE8, assembly GCF_057543335.1. Classification (NCBI taxonomy): domain Bacteria; kingdom Bacillati; phylum Bacillota; class Bacilli; order Caryophanales; family Paenibacillaceae; genus Brevibacillus; species Brevibacillus sp. YAE8. Next base: position 67,856 of record NZ_BAAIYG010000006.1, on the reverse strand, counting down.
ACGATCAGCCGCATCGCGGACAAAGCGGAGTTTACGCCGCGCAATGTGCAGACGCAAGACGAGCGGACCAAGCTTGTGTTTGCCGTCACGATTGACGTCGATAAAGGCCAGGACAAACTCAAGCCGGGCATGCCTGCCGATGTGCTGCTGCCAGACGGGGAGGGAGGCCGATGAGCGCCGCCGCCATTACGTGCCAGCAACTGACCAAGCGCTTCGGAGAGCGGGTCGCCGTCAACAGCCTGACCTTGACGGTGCCAAAAGGCTCGATTTACGGCTTCCTCGGCCCGAACGGCTCGGGAAAATCGACGACGATTCGCATGCTGTGCGGGCTGATGACGCCGACGACGGGCAGCGGAACGGTGCTCGGCTATGACGTCATGACACAGAGCGAAGAGATCAAGCAACGCATCGGCTACATGTCGCAAAAGTTCAGCCTGTATGAAGATTTGACAGTGGAAGAAAACCTCGATTTTTACGCGGGCGTCTACCAGCTTGGCGCAGCAGAGCGGCGGAAAAGAAAGGCGGAGCTGATCGAAATGGCAGGGCTGACAGGCCGGGAGAAGCAACTCGCAGGCTCGCTGTCCGGCGGCTGGAAGCAGCGTCTCGCCTTGTCCTGCGCCCTTTTGCACAAGCCGGAGCTGCTGATTCTCGACGAACCGACGGCCGGAGTCGACCCGGTATCGCGGCGCATTTTCTGGGAAGTAATTCACGAACTGGCTGAGCAAGGAATTACCGTGCTGGTGACGACGCACTACATGGATGAGGCCCAGACGTGCGACTGGATCGGGTTCATTTTTTTCGGCAACCTGCTTGCGGAAGGAACCCCGCAGGAATTGATCGAGCAGATGGGCGCGGACAATCTGGAGGACGTGTTCATCGAGCTGGTGCGGCGCGAAGAAGCGCGGCAGGTAGCGGAGGGGGGAGCGCGATGAGACGGTTTGTCTGGGGGCGCTACTGGTCCGTCGTCAAAAAGGAAGTGATCCAGATCAAACGCGATCGGCCCAGCCTGGCGATTGCGCTGGTCATGCCGCTGATGCTTTTGTTTTTGTTCGGGTACGCAGTCAACACGGATGTGAACGACATCCGCATGGCGGTCTGGAACCAGAGTCCGTCAGCCGCAAGCCGGGAGCTGGTCGATCAGTTCGTGCACACGAAAATTTTTCAGGCGACGGCGAGTGTCGGCGGCTACCGGGAGCTGGAGGCGATGCTGGACGAGGGAACGGCAGATGTCGGGCTGGTGATCGGGCCGGACTACACGCGGCAAAAAGACCGCGGCGAGCCAGCGCATATTCAGCTTCTCGTCAACGGCTCCGATCCGAACATCGCGCGCACGGCTGTGTCCAACGCCCAACTGATCGTGCAGCACCAGGCGATCAGCTTGCAGGAAAAGAAGCTGGAAAAGCAGGGAATGGGCGAGCTGACGCTGCCGCTTGCGCTGGAGACGCGCGTGCTGTTCAATCCGAATATGGAGAGCATCGTCTTCAATATCCCTGGCCTGATCGGGCTGATTATGCAAAACGTCACGATGATTTTGACCGCCTTTTCGCTCGTCCGTGAAAAAGAACGGGGCACGATGGAGCAACTCGTCGTGACGCCGATTCGCCCGCTGGAGCTGATGCTTGGCAAAATTACGCCGTATGTCGGCGTCGGGCTGTTTTCGTTTTGCCTCGTGCTCTTCGTTGGGACTGCCTGGTTCGGGGTTCCGGTCAAAGGAAGCATTGGCCTGTTGGTCGCCTTGTCCGTCCTGTTTCTCGTGACCACGCTGCTGCTGGGAATTTTGATCTCGACCGTAGCGAAGACGCAGCTTCAGGCGATGCAGATGGCCTTCGCGCTCATCCTGCCCAGCGTGCTTTTGTCCGGGTTCATGTTCCCGCGCGATTCGATGCCGGTCGTGATACAATGGTTAGGCGGGCTTGTCCCGTTGACCTATTTTCTGGAAATTTTGCGGGGAATCTTTTTGAAAGGCGTAGGCGCCGAGGCACTCTGGAAAGAGATCGTCGGGATGGGCGCATTCAGCCTGGTCATTTTGGCCGTTGCCATCGGCAGATTCCGCAAAAAGATCGAATAGAGGAGCGTAAACGTCGTATGAACAAGCCGCCGTCGTTTGAAGAGGGCCTGTTGCAATATGTGGAAGAGCTGAAAGACGAGAGCGAGATGACGGAAAAGCAGCGCAATATTTTGCGGGCCTCCGTCAAGCTGTTCGCGGAAAAAGGCTTCCATGCCAGCTCTACCTCGGAAATCGCCAAAGAGGCGGGAGTGGCTGAAGGGACGATTTTCCGCCATTACAAATCGAAAAAAGACATTTTGCTTGCCGTCGTGGCACCCGTGCTGGTGAAATTCGCGGCGCCGTTCATCCTGAAGGACGTGCGCGAGATCTTCAAGGAGCAGGCGCAAAAGCCGTTTGGCGAAATCGTCACGGAGCTGTACCGGAATCGCCTGAACCTGGTCGTCGCCAACGAAAAGCACATTCGCATCTTGCTCCAGGAGGCGTTTTTCCACGACGAGATTCGGGAAGCGCTGATCGCGACTGTCTTTAAGGATGCCAAACTGATGGCGCAAAAGCTGATCGAAGCAAAAGTGGCTGAGGGCGAGCTGCGTCCGCTGCCGAGCCAGGCGGTCTTTCGCGTCGTGCTGTCTGCGATGATCGGCCTGGTGCTGTTTCGCCAGGTGCTGGACGAGGACGATTATGCAGCCTACAGCGATGAAGAGCAAATTGCTATGACCGTCGATATTTTGCTGAACGGGATTGGAAAATGATTTTTTATCGATAAGCAAGCGTTTTCTCTCAAATTGCCTCTAGAAAATCCGCCGAGGAATGGTATAATTGCAAACAACTTTTTGCTGTTTGCTTTTGGAGGAGAGAAACCATGCATTTGTTATCAGAGAGAGAATGGCTCGCGTATCGGGAAAAAAACAAAGACCGCGCGCGCATGCTGATTTCCTGCCCGGACCGTGCGGGGATCGTGGCGGCGGTCTCGAATTTTTTGTTTCAGCAGGGCGCAAACATCGTCCAGTCTGACCAGTACACGACTGACCCGGAGACAGGCCGCTTTTTCATGCGGATTGAATTTGATCTGGTCAACCTGCAAGAGCGCTTCGAGGCGATCAAGGCGGAGTTCGGTCAGGTAGCCGACAGCTTCGGCATGGACTGGTCCCTGGTCGAAGCGAACAAGCGCAAAAAGGTTGCCTTGTTTGTTTCGAAGGAAGACCACTGTCTGTTGGAGCTGCTGTGGCGCTGGAAGTCCGGCGAACTGCACGCGGATATATCCGTTGTGGTCAGCAACCATCCGGACATGCAGGAGACGGTGGAGTCGTTTGGCATCCCGTACCGCTGCATTCCGGTGACGAAGGAAAACAAGCCGCAGGCGGAACAAGAACAACTGGAAGCGGCAGCGGGCGTCGACCTGATCGTCCTGGCGCGCTACATGCAGATTTTGTCCCCGCGCTTTCTTACGGACTACGCGATGCGGATCATCAACATCCACCATTCGTTCCTGCCTGCCTTCGTGGGTGCCAAGCCTTACGAGCAGGCGTATCGCCGCGGCGTGAAGCTGATCGGGGCGACCGCGCACTACGTCACCGAGGAGCTGGACGCAGGTCCGATCATCGAGCAGGACGTGCAGCGCGTCTCGCATCAGGAGGATGTCGAAGCGTTGAAGCAGCTCGGACGCCAGGTGGAGCGCACCGTGCTGGCGCGCGCCGTCCGCTGGCATCTGGAAGACCGTGTGCTGGTGTACGGCAACAAGACGATTGTGTTTCCGTAAAAATGGTAGCGGGCAAAACGGCTTGTTTGTTTTGCCTGTTTTGCTGAATAGGCCAACAAGCTTCCCTGCCCGGGGAAGCTTGTTGGCACTGAAGCGGAAAGCTGTTGTTGATCTCGGTCGCCGTCCAAGTGGCGGAACCGCCACAGCTGATACGGGACGTGTGGTAAATACCGTTACTTCGGAAATTGTTGGATAACCAATCCGAGGTCTTCTTTATAGGACTCGATTTTTGACTGCTCATGACTGAAAAGCCGACTATCATTGATTTTCTCCATAAGGGTACTGAGTTTCTTTAATTCTTCTTGCCTGTTTTGGATTTCGATTAGATCATACTGTTCTATGAGCGATTCAACTTTGTAAGATAATCTTTGATATTCTGATAGAGTATCAAGACTTGAGATTGCAATTGTTCATCGGCTATGATTTGTTTGGTTTCCTCATTGGTTAAGATAGCCACTGGAAGGAAAGTGGGATTATCAATGAGATTGCTATCAATCATTCCTGAGAGATAAGCAAATTTTTCTTTGTCCTTTCCTTTTGACAGTTCGTTCGTAATAAATTCGAACTGATAGATCAAATGTGCATGTTGATGTTTCCATACATCCGTTAACGTAATTTGAAATTGATTATGTAATGGTTCGGATGAATTTGTAGTGCAGGAGGTTATCAGGAGAGACAAACTAACAAGCAAAAGGAACAGGAACATTCTTTTCATTTTTCATTTTGCCCTTTCTTCCTATATTTTCAACAAATACTCCTGATTGTCCGCTCTTGGCGTAACAACAGAGAGGAGTTTCCCACCTTTTTGCAAGGATCCGCAAGAAATCCGCAAGTTGATCTCCACTGCACACAGGTTCGAGAGTTACCGTCGTCAGCTTCGCAAGGTCACGAAAGGAAAGAGTATTTCCCTTCGGATAAGGCCCTGCTCAAGATGCTTTGCTTGGTAGCGATGAATGCAACCTGTCAGTGGACGGGGCGTGTACAAAAGCGGAGGCAAATAGCTCCTCCCATTCTCCGTTTTACTGGGACAACGGGAACCCACCATACATATCTACTGTCCAAATATTCTTATAATCTGGCCATTGTTTTAAACTCACTCTGAATAACCACTGATCTTTTGTTATAACAAGAATGTGGCGTTCATGCTCGCTTTTATGAATCGTTTGAAATGACTCCATCTCTTTCTCTAAATGGTGGGTGAGGAAATCATCGAGCACTTTTTTATAATCTTGCCGATTTGAATCATTTTGTATTTCGCTTAGTTTCTGTGAGTCGAACTCCTCACCAGAATTAAAATCGTGAATGAGATGGTACTGATCTACAAGTTTATCACGGTCCACGATGGAGGAAGAGGACAAAGAATGGATGTTATCTTTCGTTTCACATCCAATTAAACAGAGTAATACTAGACAAAGAACTTGTAATTTCATCAATATCCCCTCATTTCTATTTTAGTTATTGCAATTTGTTTTTTTTCTACGGCTGACCAATTAATATACAATAAGTTTCTTCTATCCTTTGTAGGTATAGTTCAGGGTTAGTTCTGAAGCGTCTGCGTTTCGTCGCTTCACTCAACCGAGAAGACCAGCGAAAACATTCATCGCGATAGGCAAGGTAGTCGACAGCTTGAAGTCTGCTCAAGACATCACTCTGACAGAGTGCATCATCGACAAACACGACCATCTCGCCGCTTCGTAGAATATATTCGTTCCAACTTCGTAACCCGGTCGTCCGTCGATGCCGGGTTTTCGTTTGACGAAAGAAGCGCTCATGGTCATTGTTCGTTCGGGGGACATTGAACCGTCTCACTGCGCTTGTCTACGTCTGGATTCAAGATTTCGGCAACGCGATGAATCGGGAACGCCCATCGTTTCACCGCAGCATACTGCTCCTCGAAGTCGTGTAATTTACCGAAAATTCCGATTAGGTTTCGGAGTAGGGAGGGCCCCTTTTTTATCCAGGCATCGCTCGAGGGAAGCCTGAATGGCTTTTGCATTTTCATAAACCCGTATGCCCGGCAGATCAAGCGGTGGATTGCCATCCTCGAGAAGCACGGAACGAATGGCCGCTACGTATTCCTTAGCGACCTTAGCGTCGGCAGATGTGTCGCTCCCGATTTTCCTCTCTATTTCGCGTATCCCGCGAAGGCTTTTCTTAATCCCTGTCTTGAGTTTGCGGTCTAAATCGACAACAGGCTTGGCAATATCCTTTAGGTAATGGTACTGACAGTATTGGTACGGTACGTCCGGCAACAGCGATTCCATGGCCAGTCGAATGGATTGCTGGCCGTCCGTAACGATCCCAATGATGGGAAAGCCCAACTCGATAACGGGAAGGATGAGCTTTTTCAGTTCTTCGGCGGAACTACTCTTGAGATTTTGGGCTGACAGAATGGTACCGCTGAAAATTTCTCGTATGACGTAGAGCGTCTCATTTCCTTTCTCGGGTTGCACTCCATCCATGGAAATCATGATGCCGCCATGGTCCGTAACCACTTGCTTTAATGCTTGTTTTATGTGATCCGTAACGCTTGTGCGGAGCAAGGTTAGATAACGTTCGTACAGTCTTTGGGAATTGCGTTCTGACGTGGCTACCCCTCGTTGATTCAACTCTTTCGTAATTTCGCCGATGGTCATGTGTTGCTGAAACCGAAGCTGTCCGACGAGCGCCAGCACATCAAAACCGTAGGAAGTATGTTTCATGCTGAGAAGTTCCGCTTCCGCAGATTTATAGTAGGTCTTGGGGTGCAGGCAATCCGAAGTTCTGCAAGCATAAGCCATGCTCCAAGCTTGGATAACGCCGGAGAGCGTAATAATATTCTTTTTCCATGCAGTATGATGCCGTTTAAGCTTCGTACCGCAATGAGGGCAATTCTGAATTTCCGGACGAAAATAAATCTTCCTTTCAGGAATGACACGATTTTTGGGCAAGGGCATATGAAAACCTCCATCAAAATAGCTATTTACTACTTCGAAAGAGGCATTGGAAATCCTTGTTAGTTAATTGGTCTGTCGTAGAAAAAAATCATTCAATTTTATAATAAATAAGTATGATCACACTTCTGGTTTATTTACGTATAAAAATGATAGTAGCTTTATGGTAAATTACTCAGCAATTAAATCACTATTGATATTAAATAGTAACTTTGAGAAATTAGATCCCGTAAAAATACTGCAAAAATTTCAAGGTAGTAACGGCGGCTATAAATACAGTATAAATGAAGAAGAAATGGCCTCAATAGTTCCTACTTATTTATCTCTCTCTCTATTAAGTGAACTTGAAATAAATTAAAGATTTTCAGGACCATTCCATTAGTAAATAATTTGGAATTTGAAAGAAAAAGAGCCCTCTTGGTACGGTGCGAGGTGTCCGCAAGTTGCGTAACTAACGGACACCTATACACTGAAAAAGCTGTTTGCGGAAACTCTGCAGTCGTTGCTAGAAACGGAACTCAACACGGAATTCAACTATGAAAAGCATGATGCAGTCGCAACAGGAAGACCGAGAAGACGGTAACGAGCGAATACGGGAGGTGACACGGTGCCACGGAGCATCATGGCGAATTTGAGTTCGTTATCGTTCCAGTCAGAAATTGAGAAACGGTGAAATAGCGAGAATGAATGAGAAAAACTTAATTTATATATAGGGAGGAATTCTCTTGGATTTAAATTTTACTGTTGCATTTATTATTCTGTTCGTTATTTTGCTAAGTATTTTAAATACACTTAAAAAAATCAACTCATCAGTCGAAACATTAAAGAACAAAATAACCAATAAGAAAGATTAGCTTATCGAGTATTCAGTGAATATTACCAATCTGTCCAGGAAGTCGGTTTTGACTGGCTTTCTGGAGCAAAAGCTGGTCCATTAACTACTATGGATCAGCTTTTTTATCTGAAACGGCAGTCCCCAAAACCATCCCCAAAAACCGCTCCACCACCGGGCGATGGCTGACTTCCTCCTCGCGCGTGCAGATGTAGACAGGGCGCTTGATCTCCACGCCGGGGACGGTCACGCGCCCGATTTCGTTGCGATCGACCATTTCCTTGACGGCCAGCGCAGGGGCAAGCATCGTTCCGTACCCTGCGCGTACAGATTGGATCGACTCGACCAGCCCGTGGTATTGCAGCCCGACGCGCGGGCGCTTGACGCCGTGCTCGCGGCAGAGGGAAAACAGCCATTCCCGCGTCGAGCTGCCTTGCTCCCGCAGCAAAAACGGCTCCTGCACAAGCTGCTCCATGCTCACCTCTTTGCCCGCATACGGGTGATCGGCAGGCAGGATGAACCAGTAAAGCACATCGGTCATGTGTACGCGCCGGACGGGCAGCTCGTCCCACGATTCCTTGATGACGATGGCCAGATCGACCTGCCCGCCGAGCAAAAGCTCGATGGACTGGGCGGAGTTGCGGGTGCGGATTTCCACATCGACCTGTTCGTACTGCCGCTTGAATGCGGCGAGCCACTTGGGCACCAGATAGTGGGAGGGCAGGTAGGTGGAAGAGATGCGCAGTTTGCCCTTTTTGCCCTGTTTGATTTCTGCGAGCTGCCACTCGATCTCGCGCTCCCAGTCGTAAATGCGGCGGGCTTTTTCCAACAGGAAGCGGCCTTCGTCGGTCAAGGCAATTCCCCGGCCGCGAGGGGCGACGAGCGCAACGCCCAGCTCGTTTTCCAGCTTGCGGATTTGCGCGCTGACCGCCGGCTGGCTGATTGCGAGGGCAGCGGCGGCTTCGGTCACGCTTTGGCGCAAGGCTACCTCCACAAAAATTCGCAAGGCATGCAGGTTCATTTTGCTCCTCCATTCATAACTGTTGTTTATGAATTGCGCAACAATATGTATTAGATCCGATGAATGATTCCTTGTATGGTAATCCATAGGACGACGGGAAGTAAAGGAGCAAAAAGAGATGAGAGAAATCAGCGGGAAAACGCAGGTCGTCGCGGTTGCATTGGTGACGGCGCTGTGCATGCTCGGAGATTCGATGTTGTATGTGGTGTTGCCGCTCTATTGGCAGGAGGCCGGGCTTGGTTCGCTGTGGGAAGTGGGCGTGCTGTTGTCGATCAATCGCTTCGTCCGGGTTCCGCTCGGGCCGCTCGTCGGGAAGTGGTACGAGCGGACGGGAGGGCGCGCCGGACTGGTTCTCGCAGTGGTGCTTGCTTTTGTGACGACGCTGTCGTACGGCTTCCAAGGTTTTTGGCTGTGGCTTTTGATGCGCTCTTTGTGGGGCGTCGCCTGGACGTTTTTGCGGCTGGGGGCGTATTCCTTGATTGTGGCTGTCGCAGACGAACATAACCGCGGGCAGTTGATGGGGCTGTACAACGGCCTGTACCGTCTCGGCAGCTTGGGGGGAATGCTCGCGGGGGCGCTGTTCGCCTCCTGGTACGGCTTGCTGCCGGCTTCGCTTCTGCTCGCCTGCTGCTCGCTGTTTGCGCTGTTGCTCGTCTTTCTCTACATTCGCCCGGGCTTTACCAACCGGACGGCGGCAGCCGTAGAGGAAGGCGGGGAGTCGCACAGGCTGAGGTTGTGGCGACAGGCGGCCATGCAAAAGACCATGCTGACCGCGCTGCTCGTCACCATGATTTATCAAGGGATGTTTGCGTCCACGCTGAGCAGGCTGGTAGAGCAGCGGACACCGTTTCTCGCGCTCGGGGGCATCGTGCTGGGAGCTGCCGTGCTCGCGAGCCTGGTGCAAGGGCTGCGCTGGTGCTGGGAGCCGTGGGCCGCGCCTGTTGTCGGCAGGCTGGCGGATCGGTACGGCAGAAGGAAAATGTTTGCCGCCACCCTTTTTGCAGGCGCGCTGCTGTTTGCGCTCATTCAGGCGGGGGTGCCGCTTGGCGCGTGGTTTGCGGTGCTGCTCGGCATCCAGTTGACCGCGACGATCATCACCACGGTGATGGACACGCTCGCGGCAGATGAAGCAGCCAGGCATGCGAACAGCACAGCGGTAATGACGTTTTATTCCGTCATCACAGACCTGGGAGCAGCCTTGGGACCGCTATTCGCCTTTTGGCTTGATGAGCATGCCGGGCTGTCCGTCATGTACGTCGGGCTTGCCGCAGCGCTTCTGCTTATAGCTGCGGCGTGGAGCGTCAGACAGAGACGGGAGAGTCTGGAAAGCGCTCCTTGAGCGCAGCGAGGACGCGAGCGATGGCCGCTTCCTTGTCCGGGCCGTGCAGCAGCATGTGATTGGAGTGCTCGTACCAGGTGATTTGCGGCGAGGCGGACTCGTCTACGCTTTTGGCGAGAAGCTGTGCGCTGATAGCATGCACCGTGTCGTCCCGCTTTGCCTGCAGCAAAAGGTACGGGGTCTTGATCTGGCCCAGGAGCGGCTTCGTTTCCGACAAAAGTCGGCGAAACTCCAGCATGCTGCTGACAGGGATTCTGCCGATGCTTCTTACGTAGCGGCGCGAATGGGTAGGGAAGTCCTCGCGCAAGTAGTGTATGGCTTCCTTTACGTCCCAGTACTTGTACGGAGTATTGATCGTAATCAGCAGCTCGACAGGGTAGCGGGTCGTCAGATGAAAGGCGAGCAGGCCGCCCATGGAAAACCCGATAATGACGATCGTGTCTGCGCGCATGGAGAGGCGTTTGTAGCCTTCCTCCGCAGAGCGCAGCCAGTCTTTGCGGGTGCTTCGGGCCATTTGGCGGCGAGTCGTCCCGTGCCCTTCCAGAGTGGGACACTCGACCTGGTAGCCAGCCTCGCGCAGCGCTTTGGCGAGAGGCAAAACGTCGTTGATGTCTCCGGCGAATCCGTGGATGAGCAGACAACCGACTGTTCCTGACATCGTAATCTCTTCCTCTCAAATGTTGGGAATTTGCTTTGTGTACGTATTATATACCGAATGCGGGCGAGAAGCGACTGCGCGGGTGCAGCTTGCGAGTGAAAGCAAAAAGGCCCCATCCCGGTAGGAGGAGGCCGATTTTGTGAAAGCGGCGAGCAGGAATGAAGCTGTCAGGTGTAGGGCTGGTCAAAAGGTTACAGGCCAATCGTTTTCAGCTCTGGCGAAATGAGTAGCTTCGGTTCTGTGCACGCCTGGATGTCTTCTGGCGTATAGCCTTCCGCGACTTCGACCAAAAGCAGGCCGTCCGGTGTCACATCGAGAACGGCTCTGTCCGTGATGATCCGGTTGACTACTTTTTTGCCAGTGAGCGGGAGAGCGCACTTGTTCAAAATTTTCGTTTCGCCATGTTTGTTGACGTGGTCCATGATGACGACGATTTTTTTCGCGCCGTGCACGAGGTCCATCGCTCCGCCCATCCCTTTGACCATCTTGCCGGGAATCATCCAGTTCGCCAGATCGCCCTCGGCAGAAACTTCCATGGCTCCGAGAATGGCCAGGTCGATGTGCCCGCCGCGAATCATCGCAAACGACTCGGCGCTGGAGAAGTAAGCCGCGCCGGGAATCGCCGTGACGGTTTCTTTTCCGGCGTTAATCAGATCGGGATCGAGTTCGTCCTCGGTCGGATAAGGGCCGATTCCGAGCAGGCCGTTTTCCGATTGCAGCACGACGGTTTTTCCTTCCGGGATGTAGTTGGCGACGAGTGTAGGCATCCCGATTCCGAGATTCACGTAAAAGCCATCCTCGATTTCTTTGGCAGCACGAGTGGCAATTTGCTCACGAGTAAGCGACATATCTGTTTCCTCCCTTGAATGACCTTTGTATGTGATCGTGTCGTCGGTTAGGAGCGGACCGTGCGCCGCTCAATCCGTTTTTCAAACGATGGCGCCTGAATCAGCCGCTGGACGTACACGCTTGGCGTATGGATGTGATCCGGGTCCAGCTCGCCTGTTTCCACGATTTCTTCTACCTCGACAATCGTGATTTTTCCGGCGGCGGCCATCATCGGATTGAAGTTTTGCGCGGTCTTGCGGAAGACGAGATTGCCCATCTTGTCGGCTTTCCACGCCTTGATGAGCGCGAAGTCGCCCGTGATCGCATGCTCCAGCAAATACTCCTTGCCGTTGAAGACGCGCGTCTCGCGGCCTTCCGCAATCGGAGTGCCGACGCCCGCAGGCGTGTAGAAGGCAGGGATGCCAGCGCCGCCAGCGCGGATTCTTTCCGCCAGCGTGCCTTGCGGCGTCAGCTCGACTTCCAGTTCGCCAGACAGGAACTGGCGTTCAAATTCCTTGTTTTCCCCGACGTAGGAGGAGACCATTTTTTTGATCTGCTTTTCGCGCAGGAGCAGGCCCAGGCCCCAATCATCCACGCCGCAGTTGTTGGAGACGACAGTGAGGTTTTTCACTGCTTTGTCGCGCAGGGCGATAATGAGATTTTCCGGAATGCCGACCAGTCCGAAGCCGCCGACCAAAAGGGTAGCTCCATCGTGAATATCTGCCACGATCTCCGCATAAGAAGAGTAAATTTTTGCCATGACGATCACTCCCACCATGAAAAAATGTCGTTGTACGCGAGTAAAGGCTTTTTGTAAGCGCTAACAAGCAATCGGACAATTGCTTGAATATTTCCGCCCTTCCATCATACAAGATACGAGTTACAAACAAGTGACGAGAATCCGCCCGATAATAAAAAAATATAAAAAATGACAGAAAAGTGATACAACTGTTTTTATTTTCTGTAAAATATATTTTGTCAATGATTATTCTTCTTGATTCAAGTCAGATGACTTGCCGCTGTTCAGCGAGGCGTTCGCTGGATGAAGCGGGCGGATTATGGAAGGTTGCAGGAGTGAAAGTATGAAAAAATGGATCAGCCTCACGATTGTTGCCCTGCTTTTGACAGGCTGCGAAAAGCTGGACGAAAGAACCGGACAGCTCAAGCGGATGGAAGAAGAGACTGTGATTAAGGTAAAAACGGTAAATGCTTATACGGTAGAGGATAACCAGAACGTGCGCACGATGGAGGTGCCCGGCGTGGTGACGCCTCGCCAGGAGCTGGGGCTGTCGTTTGGCACCTCTGGGAAAATCGCGAGCATTCTCGTCCAGAAGGGGGCGAGCGTGAAAGCGGGCCAGACGTTGGCGACGCTGGACCAGTCGGGATTGCAGGCGGGGATTCAGGCCGCTTCCGGGCAAGTCGCGAGCGCGGCGATCAGGCGCAGCAAGGCGCTGTCCGGGCCGGAGAGCCACGAGGTGCAGACGCAAAAGCTGCAAGTGGAAAAGGCGAAGGAGCTGGCCTTGAAGGCCGAGCGGGAATATTCGCAAGCCACCATACTGTTTGCCAACGGCGCGATTTCCAAGGATGAGCTGGACAGGCTGGCTCTGGCGCAAAAGCAGGCCAGGCTCAGCCTGGAGGAAGAAGAGGTCGCCTACAACAAACTGATGCAGGGTGCGGATCGACTGGACGTCGAAGAGGCAGAGGTCGGGGTGAGCCAGGCGAACGTCCAGCTCAGCCGCGCGAAGCAAGAGGCGGCCGACGCCGTGCTGAAAGCGCCTTTTTCCGGAGTCGTGGCCGAAATCTCGCAAGTTGCCACCCAGCAGACCGGACCTGGCAGTGAAGTCATTCGCCTGGTCGATACGAGCACCTGGATTGTCAAGCTGCAGGTGGACAGCGAGCAGATCGGCAACTGGCAGACCGGGGCGACCGTGCACGTAAAAGCGGCGGACGGCAGCGAGGCCGAGGGCAAAGTGACGTTTGTCTCGCCGACCATGGATCAAAATGTAGGGGCGTATCCGGTCGAGGTGACGGTCAACGGCAGCGCGGTGAACTGGAAGGGCGGCATGACGGTCACTTGCCAGTACGCGCTGTCCGGGAAACAAGGGGTGCTCGTGCCCGTCGCAAGCATCGGCGTTGCGGAAGAAGAGTATTACGTCATGAAAATCAACGAGAACACCGTGGCAAAGACACCTGTCAAAGTAGGAGCGCTGCACGGTACGTTTTACGAAGTCCTGGAAGGGCTTGAGCCGGGCGATCAGATTGTCGGATCGGGTCTTTCCTACGTGGTGGACGGCGAGGCGGTGAAGGTGGCGGATGAATAACAAAGCGTTTCTGTCAATAGCTCCTGCCCTCGCCCGCCTGATCGCTGTGCTTCTCTGCCTGTTTGCGATCAGCGCTTTGTTCAGAATGGATGTGCAGACGTTTTCCGACCGGGGATTGCCGGAGTACAACATCAACCTCATCGCGCCAGGACTGACGGCGGATCAGGTAGAAGCGTCGGTCACGCGAAAAGTCGAGGAAGCCGTGCGCGCGATGGGCAGCGCTGTGATGATTTCCACCGACTCTCGCCCCGGCGCGGGCACGATTACGGTGCAGACGGCGGAAAACCTCGGCTCCGATTACAAGGAACGTCTGGAACAGAAGCTGTCACAGGTCGCGAAGACGCTGCCTGTCCAGGAGTACAGCATCAGCCAGGAAAAGCTGGGAGACAGCCTGGTCGGGTTTTACCTGCTTCATGGCAGCGATGTCCAGACGCTGTCCAATGTTGCGCGCTATACCGTCTATGAAAAGCTGATCCAGACGCCGGGGGTTGCCCGTGTGGAAGTGGACGGCCAGCCGGTTCGCGAGCAGATCGAGGTCGTTTTTCGCCCTTCCATGCTGCTCGTGTATGGCTTGACTCCGGGGGATGTGCTGAACCAGCTTCCGAGTGACGTGATCGGGGAAGAAATCGGTACAGTCGGAAAGACGGCGGATCGCACCGCCTTTACGTGGACGAGCCAAACGGAAGGGCCACAAGGGCTCGGCAAGCAACTGATCGCGACTGGCAAAGGATATGTGCCGCTCTCGCTGCTGGCGGATATCCGCGACACGCGAGGCAGCAAAGGCGAAGAGGTGAGTGTATATCGCGGCTCCCCGGCGGTAGGAATCTCGGTCTACGCGGCGGAAGTGGGACAAATCCCTTCCATCCGCAAAGAAATAGCCAACATGGTGGCCGAGCTGAACGAAGAGGCGGCTGGCAAGTATGAGCTGGATCTGTTCGAAGATCACGCCTTGCCCATCTCGGCGGCGACCGGGCAGTTGGCTTTGCTCGCAGGATTGGCTGCGCTGCTCTGCGCGCTTTTCCTGTTCGCTTCCTTGAAACGCACAGGCCCTGCTGTTCTGTCGCTGCTCGCAGTGTTCATGGCGGCGGGGGGCGTGCTGGGCGGCATGTGGTTGTTTGGGCTGAAACTGACCTTCTTCACACTGGGTCCGCTGCTCGTGTTTACGATTGTTTACCTGATTGCGGGCGTTGCTTTCTTTTCCCGTCTGGACAGGCTTGGCGCCTACTCGTTCTCGGGCAGCCTGAAGACCGCCTGGACGGTGATGAAGCCGCTGCTGCTCGCGCTTGTCGTCATGGCGGCCGCCTGGTTCACCGTCGTCATGACGGATATGCTCAAAGCCGAAGACAAGGTCGTCCTGTTCGACGCCTGGCCCGTGCTCGTTTTGGGTGCGGCGAGCCTTGCGCTCGTGTACGGCTGGGTCGTTCCGGTGCTGGCCGGAACGTGGCTGACAGCAAGAGAGACGCCAGCGGACGAAAGCAGTCCGCGCGCGCCAGGACGGTTGACGCGCACACTCGTTGCCCGCTGGGAGCGGCTGGTGCAGCAAGGCTACTTGCCATTTGGCCTTACGCTCGTATCGTCCGTCGTCTTTGTTTTGCTCTTGCAATCGTTTGTTCTGGTGGAGCCGTTTCGCGACGTGAAGCCAAACGGCAAGACGTTGTCGCTGCCGATGGTTCAGGAAAGCACCGTAGACGATGCGATCAAGGCGGCCCAGACGGCCGAGGAACGGCTGCGCGGCCTGGCAGAGGTGGCTGACCTGTACACAGTTGCTTCGCGCGAGCGGTTGACGATGCATCTGAAGCTGACGGACAAAGCGGATTGGACCCGCTCCGTTCTCGATCTGGAAAAAGAGCTGGACAAAAGGCTGCGCGATATCCCGCAGACGGACCCGTTCGCGCTGGTCGTCAACGAGGAGCAGAAAACGCGTCTGGAATTTACGGTCAAGGGCCCTTCGCAGGAGACGGCGAACCATATTGCCAAGAAAATTCTCGAATACTTGCAGCAAATGAGGTGGCGCGACAATGACGGCCGGGAGATCGTGACCGATGAACGGATCGGGCCGAAGCCGCAAACCGCGTTGATTGACATTCGCCCGAAAGCGGAGATGCTCGCGCGCTATCATCTGAGCGAAGAGGAGATCAAGCGCCAACTGGAAAGCTATCTGGGGGAAAAGCGGGCGGGAAGCATCCACGTAAACGAGCGCAATGTTTCCGTAGTCGCCCGCTTCCCGGACAAGTGGATGGACCACCCGGAGCAGGTGAAGCAGATTCTCATCCGCACCCAGCAAGGGCCTGTTCGCCTGGCCGATCTGGTCGACTGGTCCAGCGGCGGGCAGCCGCAAGTGTATGAGCGCCAGGACGGCATGTACGTGGTCAAGGTCAGCAGCGCCATCGCCGACCCGAGGTGGATTGACAACCTCGCGTACAACCTGCCGCTGGCGATGCAAGAAAAGATCAACGTCCCGGAAGGCTATACGATTCTCAACGAGGATGAACTGAAAAAGCTGAGCGAGGAGCAGTCAGACAAAAAAGACTGGAGCGGCCGGTTCATCGTGATGATCGCGATGGTCGCTGTCGTCCTGATGGCGAGCCTGCTCTTGCGGCGTAGAACGCGGGATGGCTGGTTCGCCCTGATCCTGCTGCCCGTCCTGTCAGGGGGAGTGACGCTCGGGCTGCTTTTGCTGGATCACCCGATGAACGTGATGGGCTTCTACGGCATCGCGGCAGCGGCTGCCCTGCTCATCTCGCTGGCCTTGCTTCACCTCGACGAACTGTCGGCAGCCCATGACGAGCAGCCGAGCATCTGGGAAGGTGTGCGTGTCGGGGCAAAACGCGCGTGGGCAGCTCAGGCGGGTGTGGCCGCTGCGGTCGCCATCGCCTGCCTGCCCGTTGTCGGCAGGTGGATGGCAGGCGGCGAGTCGTTTGCCTCTTTTGCCAGCAGTTTGTTGTTCGGGACCGTGTTCGCTTCTTTTGTCACCCTCGTGCTCGTGCCGGGCATGCAGCACGCAGCCCAATGGCGCGAGAACGTCCAGTCGGATTTGTCGCTGCCCGTGCTCGTGCGACGCCTTCGCGACTGGCAGGACAACGAGCGGATTCGCCGTCGCGACTTGAGGGAAGTAAAGCGCAGACAAAAGCAGCTCGCAAACGAGCTGCGCAAGGAACAGCAGGACAGCTCCGCCAATTCGAAAAAAGCTTTGTCGCAGGAGGACTTTTTGCCGCTCCCGACAGGCACAGACGACGCCAAGCCGTAACGGCTGGCGTCTTTTTCTTGACTGAAACAACCTTCCGCTGAAACGCGGTCGCTCAGCTTTGAGAAGGCGATGATAAAGGTTTTCTTATTTGTTCACAGGCTCGGCAAGGACTTTTGGCGCGATCTCGGGTAAGATGAGGGAAGAACGGAGTATGGGAGGGAACCCAGGCGTGCGCCGCTATCGAAAACTGTTGGATTACTTGCTGTTGACTGCGATTTTGGTGGGCTTGTTCCTGTCGTCCTCCCAGCCATACTACAAACAGGATTTGCGGGGAACCATATCCAAAGTCGTAGATGAAAAAAGCTGGAACGAACGGATGGAAGGGATTACCATTCCGTATGCCGGACGCGAAATCAGCGTCGAGAACAAGGGAGCCGCAGGCTTTATCGAGTTTTTCCTCCGCAAAGGAACGCATTTTACCGTGTTTGCCCTGCTGGCGTTCAGCTTTTACCGCGTGTTTTCCCACCGTCTTGCATTTGCTGTAGCATTGCCCTGGAGCGCCTTTTGCAGCTTGCTGGCGGCGGTTTTGGACGAGTGGCATCAGACGTTTACCCCGGATCGGACAGGAATGGTGAACGACGTTCTGTTGGATTTGTCGGGTTCTGTCACGATGTTGTTGATAATTCTTCTCAATTACATGTATTCACGAAGAGCATATCATTATAAAATGAAGTGAGCGACCGCCATCCTGACCGGGGCTGTTGCTTATTGAGAGATTAGGGAGTGGATGAGATTCGTGTCAGACAAAAAGAACGTGCTCGTACTGAACTGCGGCAGTTCCTCGGTGAAGTACAAGCTTTATGAGATGCCGGGCAAAACATTGCTCGCCCAAGATTATTTACAACAAATTCAACGCGACGAATACGAAGATACGATTCGTGGCGTGTTTGAAACATTAAAGCAATACCGCATTGACATTATCTCGCACCGGGTCGTTCACGGCGGAGAAGCATTCAAACAGTCCGTCGTCATCGACGAACAGGTAAAAGCGGAGATTCGCAGCCTGTCCCGCTTTGCGCCGCTGCACAACCCGATCAACCTGACCGGGATCGAGATCGCGCAAAGCATCTATCCTGAACTGAAGCACGTGGCTGTTTTTGATACCGCGTTTCACCAAACTATGCCGCCATCCTCTTACTTGTACGCGTTGCCATACGAGTATTACGAGCATTACGGCATCCGCAAGTACGGCTTCCACGGCACGTCCCACCGCTATGTGATGAGCCGGGCAGAGGAGATGTTGAACCGGCCGAAGGAGCAGCTCAGGCTTATCAGTTGCCACATCGGCAGCGGCGTCAGCATCACGGCGATCCGCTACGGAGAATCGTTTGACACGTCGATGGGCATGACGCCGTTGGCGGGACTGTCGATGGGAACGCGCAGCGGCAACATCGACCCTGGCATCATTCCTTACATTGAAGAGATCGAAAAGACGGACACAGCGGGCGCGATTACGATTTTGAACAACAAGAGCGGACTGATGGGCGTCTCCGGCGTCTCCAACGATTTGCGCGACGTCATGGAAAAGGCGGCAGAAGGGCATTACCGCAGCCAGCTTGCCCTGGAATTGTTCACGACGATCCTGCATAAACATATCGGGCTGTATCTCGCGCGACTAAATGGCGTCGACGGAATTATTTTTACGGCAGGTGTTGGAGAAAATAGTGCTACCGTCCGTGAAATGGTTTGCACCGGGCTGGAATTCGCCGGGGTCAACTTGGACCGCGAAGCGAACCGGGCAAGCAAAGGCGAAGCGTTTATCAGTACCGAATACTCTCCGGTAAAGGTCATGGTAATTCCTACCAACGAGGAGCTTGTAATGGCTACAGACGCCTACGAGCTGTCTTTTCAATAGCTTGAAGTGCGTCACCTAGAAAGAATAGGCTTTTCAGTATTGGAATTTCTCTGCTATACTAGGAGAATGAGGCTTCTGGTTTGAGGTTCTCACCATTTTTCTGAAATAATAAAAGGAGTGCAAACTGGATGGCAGTACAAGTGGGAAGCATCATCGAAGGAAAAGTGACAGCGATTAAACCGTTTGGGATGTTCGTAGCAGTCAGCGAAACCGAGCAGGGGCTGGTCCACATTTCCCAAGTAGCAAACGGTTTTGTAAAGGATATCAACGATCACTTTACCGTGGGGGCACAAGTAAAGGTCAAAGTTCTCTCCATTGATGATGCAGGTAAAATCTCGCTTTCGGTTCGCGCCGCACTCCCAGCGCCTGAGCGTCCGGAGCGCGAAGAGCGCCGTGGTGGTGGATATCGTGGAGGCGACCGCGGAGGAAATACAAAACGCGATAGCGCTGCTTCCTTCGAGGACAAATTGAAAAAATGGTTGAAGCACAGCGAAGAGAACCTTGCGACTATCAACAAAAAGAACGCAAAACGTGGCTATTAAAGCCTTGTGATAACGGAAGAAGGACGGGATATCCCGTCTTTTTTTTACGCTTGGAAGCTAAGAAAAGGCAGGGGAATCCCCTGCCTTTTTGCGTGCGCTAATAGATTAATTCCCGAGTTCTGGCTTTACCTTGTTCTTCTTGGGTTTACAAAAAAACGACACAGTGGAAAGACACGATGTCCGGTGGTACAAAAGTCGGCCCTTGTTTAAGGCTTAATTGCAAAATAAACAAAATGACCGCCTTGGCTTGTCAAAGCTCAAAGGCGGTCATTTTGTCTATTTTGCACTATTCCTTTATCCGTTCCTCAGTGACTTTTCCGTCACCGATGCTAAATTGGCCAATAACAGTCTTTCCATCAACGTCATACAGAGGGATGTGGCGACTTCCCTTCGCATTAAGCTGTTTGGTCAAGGCTACTGCTTCACTCGGATTCTTGGGCTTCACCCCTCTTAAATCCTCAGAGCGAACGTATCCAAGAGTCCCGTCCACGCCATATGCCTTAATTAAATCCGGCTCTGCCCCTAGGGAAGTGACATTTAATGCAGAACCATAAGTTTGTCCTTGCTCGTTTATTGGGAACTCTGGAACAGGTGTAGGGTCTTTATCAAGTCCTAATGCAATGCCAGAACCAAAAGATCCTATTACAATCCCGGTTAACAAAGTAGCATAGACAATTACAGTTCGTACACCAAGTCGCTTAATTTGCATTGGGTTCACCTCCTAAAAGTTGATATTTGGAGTAACGTTTGTGAGATAGGTTCGATAGCCGCTACCATCAAAAACTTCAGTTGCACCTCGGCTGTTATAGATACCTGAGCCGCAGTTGCCATACGTTCCAACCCTCATGGAGGCTGTTGCAGAAGAGTTGTAAGTCATTTCTGAAGCTTTACACAAAGCATCTCCTTTAAACAGCCTTGGACCTGCACTCATATATCCCACTGGTATTTTACCCGAATTTTGATTTCCAATCTCTGCTGTATAATACACGTTGTCACCAGTTTTTTCAACAGTTGCCTGATTGTAGTATGAATAGCCACCAATTGGACCAAAGTTGTACACTCGGCTTTCTGCAGCAGATGCATAAACTGCCGTTGCACTTACTCCAATAAGTAAGCCTACCATAAATGACTGGGTGACAACCTTACTATATCTTTTACTTACTAGAAATCACTTCCCTTCTTAACTTGTTTATACCATACAAAAAGCTTTTTGTATAAAAATGTAAAATTTATAAATGTTTTATATTTCTTATGGCTGTACGAATATATTTAGATCCCTTCTTTGCATCGATGGATACTAACTCCTTTCTAGAGTTCCCAGCGCTTTGTGGCCTTGTGATAACGGAAGAAGGACGGGATATCCCGTCTTTTTTTTACGCTTGAAAGCTAGGAAAAGGCAAGGGAATCCCTTGCCTTTTTGCGTGCGCTAATAGATTAATTCCCAAGCTCCTTCAACGCCTGCTCGACGAATTTGCTCTCCATGACCTGGGAAGTGTCCAGCTTCTTTTTGATCGCGCCCACGGAGTAGAGGAAGTCGGCCTGCTCCTGATGGGCCTTGGCAAATTCCGGCGTGATCGGGGAGAGGATCGGGTCTGAGTTTTGCAGAACCTTGCTGATGATCTCCCGCTCCAGCTTCTTCGTTTTGACAAATTCATCCGTCACTTCGTCGAGGTGGCTGACGTAGTAGCGGCGCACTTCTTCATAGGTTTTGAGGAACAGGACGGTCAGCTCAGGGTGGTCTGCGGTAAAGCCGGTGCGCGCGATCAAAAAGCCGGGAGCAAAAATGTTCAGATCGTCCCCTGTCACGAGCGTTTTGGCTTGCGTTTGCACGACGGCGGTCGTCACGTAAGGCTCCCAGGTAGACCACGCATCAATGGCTCCGGTGTCGAGGGCGGGCCGCGCTTCATCCGGCTGCAGGTGAATGATTTCCACGTCCTTGTCTTTCAGCCCGGCCCGATCCAGCACCATGTACAGGAAGTTGTAGGCGCTGCTGCCTTTGGCGACGGCGATCTTTTTGCCCTTGAGCTGCTTGATGTCAGTGATCGGGCTGTCTTTCGGAATGACGATCGCGTTGTTGCGCTTGCCGTCGCTGGTGACGGCGATCGCCCGGAAATCGACGCCTCCGGTTTGCGCCGAGACGACCGGGGTGCCGCCTGTCGCTCCGAAGTCGAGCCGTCCGGAGGCAATCGCTTCGAAGTGGGGAGGACCGCTGGCAAATTCATGCCACTTCACTTCGGCTCCGGCCTGGGCAAACGCTTTTTCAAAGAGGCCCTTGTCCCGGGCGTAGGAAAAAATGCCTGTGCTGCCCTGGATGCCGATGTTGACGACGACTTTTTCTTTTGCCTCCGCGCTGGCAGAGGTCTGCTCCTGCTGGGGCGCCGACGCCTTGCCGCAAGCGCTCAGAAGCAGCAAGGACAGGACTATGGCCAGGCGAAGCCAGCCGATTTTGGGGAGAGATGGCTGCATATGTTTGTTCATCCTTTCTGATGGTCAATGAGGACTTAATAGACTTGAGAGGCACTGGCAAACTGGCTGGCTGGAACGTCGAGTCCGTAATGCTCGCGCAAGGTGTTCCCGGTGTACTCCGTGCGGAACAACCCCCTTTGCTGGAGCTTTGGCACGACTTTGTCGAGGAAGTCTTCCAGCCCTCCGCTCGTCAACTGCGGCATGATGTTGAAGCCGTCAGCCGCGCCTTGGGTAAACCACGCCTCCAGTTCGTCTGTCACTTGCTCGGCAGTGCCTGTGATCGTCCGATGGCCGCGCCCTCCGGCGAGCCGCAGCAGCAGTTGGCGAATCGTCAAGTTTTCCCGCTCGGCCAGGTCGCGGATCAACTGGGTACGGCTCTGGTGGCCGACGATTTCTTCCGTTGCGGGCAGCTCGGGCAAAGGGCCGTCCAGCGGGTAGGCGGACAGATCGTGGCCGATTCGGTTGGAGAGCTGCAGCAGGCTGTAGGCGGGATGCGTCAACTCGTGCAACTGGGCTTCTTTTTCTTTTGCCTCTGCTTCGCTCTCGCCGATGATCGGGCAAATGCCGGGCAAGATGATGACCTGCTCAGGGGAGCGTCCGTAGCGGGCGACGCGCGATTTGACGTCCGCGTAAAACGCCTGGGCATCCGCCAGCGATTGCTGCGCCGTGAAAATAGCCTCGGCATACCGGGCGGCGAAATCTTTTCCGTCCTCGGAAGAGCCGGCCTGGACGAGCAGCGGGCGTCCCTGGGGCGAGCGCGGCAAGTTCAGCGGGCCGCGCACGGCAAAATGCTTGCCTTTGTGGTTGAACTCGTGCACCTTGCTGTTGTCGGCGTAAATGCCCGAGGCTTTGTCCTGGAGCAGCGCGTCGGCTTCCCAACTGTCCCACAGCTTGAGGGTGACGTCGAGAAACTCCTGTGCCCGTTCGTAGCGAACGTGATGCTCGGGGATTCGTTCGTAGTTGAAGTTCTGCGCCTCGCCATCTGTTCCGGACGTGATGATGTTCCAGCCCGCCCGGCCTTTGCTCAGATGGTCGAGCGATGCGAAGCGGCGGGCGACGTTGAACGGTTCGTTGAAGCTCGTAGAGACCGTGCCGATCAGCCCGATCCGGCTGGTCACGACGGCAAGCGCGGACAGGAGGGTGAGCGGTTCCAGCCCGCTGATCGCTCCGTACTTGACCGCTTTGCGCGAGGTGGCGTAGCGGTCGGCCAAAAAGAGGGAATCGAGCTTGGCCTGCTCCGCTTTTTGCGCCAGCCGCTGAAAGTGGGAAAAGTCGATGATGTCCTGCACGGGAGAGGACGGATGGCGCCATGCCGCCTCGTGATGACCCATGCTCGCTAAAAACAGATTCAGGTGGAGCTTGCGTTTTTGATTGCCCATGTCTATCACCTCTAGGAAAAGTTGGGAGTGCAGGACGCACAAAAGACCTCGTCCCAAACAGCGATGATGCGCTGTTGGAAGGAGGCCTCCAGTGATCCGGTCGGCGAGTGAGGAAATTCCGAGTTGCAAAGTATGAAATGGATGATAGCAACAAAAGGCAAAGGAGTCAACTGGAAATAGTGAGAATAGCGGGAATAGCGAGTTAAATTTCTTTTTGCCCCTATTGACAGCGTTTGGAAGCCGATGGTACGATTACGCACAATACCGACCATTCTAGTGTGAATAATATGCTTTTGCCAACCAGAAAACTGGAGGCACAGTCTCGTGGACCGCGACTGTGCCTTCTTTTTTCGTTCCAAATCAATTAAAGGAGTGGAGCAGATGGGGAAATCCGTACACCAAGTCGAATTTGGTTGGTTCATTCCAACGACCGGAGACGGCAAGTACATCGGCGTCAAGCCGGAGCGCGAGTCGACTGCGGACTACATGGTGCAGGTGGCGCAAACAGCCGAGCGGGCAGGCTTTACTTTTGCCTTGATTCCGACAGGGGGAGCCTGCATTGATTCCTGGATCGTCGGGTCCACAATCGCCGCCCACACGCAGGTGCTCAAGCCGCTGGTCGCCATGCGTCCCGGTCTGATTGCTCCTGTGCTGGCGGCGCGGATGGCCGCTTCGTTGGACCAAGTGTCGGGCGGCAGGGCGCTGATTAACGTCGTGACAGGCGGCAGCCCGCAAGATTTGCTCGCCACAGGCGATCCGCTCGCTCACGATCATGACGGTCGCTATGAGCGCACGCGGGAGTTTCTGGAGATTGTCAAAAGCGTCTGGACGAATTCGCACGCCCAGCCGGAGCGGTTTTTGGCGAGCAACCAGACTGCCCAGCAGGGGACGCAGCCGCTTCACTATTCCGGCCGCCACTACGAGATCAAGGGAGGGGCAAGCCTGCCTGCCCCCGTGCAGCAGCCGCACCCGCCGCTCTACTACGGAGGCAGCTCGCCCACAGGCAAACGGGTGGCGGTCCAGACAGCGGACGTTTACTTGATGTGGGCGGAGCCGCTGGCGTGGATTCGCGAGCAGATCGCGGAGGTGGAGGCGCTCAAGCAAGAGCTTGGCCGCGACCGCGAGCTGCGCTACGGACTGCGCGCCCAGGTGCTGGTGCGCGAGACGGAGGAAGAAGCGTGGAAAGAGGCGTGGGAAATCATCAGCAAGGTAGATCCGGAGGCGCTCCAGCAGTCCGGCCAGCGGTTCACCCAGACGGATGCCATCGGCCAAAAGCGGCAAAACGAGCTGCGGGAAGCCTCCAAAAAAGACAACTACGTCATCGGCCCCAATCTGTGGTCGGGCTTGTCTACCGTGCGCGGGGGCGGCGCCGTCCTGCTCGTAGGCACCCCGGATCAAGTATCGGACCGCATTGTGGAATACATTGATCTGGGCATCTCGTCCTTTATTTTGTCCGGGTACCCCCATCTGGAGGAAGCGGCGATTACTGGCGAGCTGCTGCTGCCTGCCGTCAAACAGAAGCTGGAGCAAAGACAGCAGGCAAAAGGAGTCCGCGTATGACTGCACTCCTGGAGATCACGCGACTCGACAAGACATTTGAAACGGCCAAAGGAGCGACGCAGGCGCTCCGCGACATCCGGCTGACTGTCAAGGAAGGCGAGTTCCTCACCGTCATCGGGCCGAGCGGCTGCGGGAAGAGCACACTGCTGAAAATCATTGCCGGGCTGGACACGGAATACGCCGGGAGCGTCCAGCTTGCCGGACAGCCAGTGAGCGGCCCCGGTATCGACAAAGGCTTCATTTTTCAGGAGCCGCGGCTTTTTCCATGGCTGACGGTAGAAAAAAACATCGCCGCCAACCTGTCGCTCAAAGATCCGGCGATTCGCCAGCGCGTAGATGAGCTGATCCGGCTTGTCCGTCTCGAGGGATTTGCCAAGTCGTATCCGCGCGAGCTGTCAGGCGGGATGGCGCAGCGGGTGGCGATTGCCCGGGCGCTTTTGCGCAGTCCCCGGGTGCTTTTGCTGGATGAACCGTTCGGGGCGCTGGATGCCTTTACCCGCTCGCACATGCAGGAGGTGCTGCTCGATATTTGGCAGGAAAACAAGACGACGATGATCTTCGTGACACACGACATCGACGAAGCGATCTACCTGGGCAACCGGGTCGTCATCATGAACGCGCGCCCAGGTTTCATCAAGCGCATCGTCCCGATCGACCTGCCTTTTCCCCGGAAAAAGGCAAATCGTTCCTTTCAGGAGCTGCGCCACCTCGTCTTGAACGAGTTTGAAAAGGTGGACGAACTGGAATTGGTCGATAGCTCAGGGATTTGACGGAGGTGAACGAGAATGAGCAATCAAGCAGAAGGAATCCAGGCCGCCGCGACCGCTTCTGCCAAACCCGTCCTGCCGACGAAAGCAAAAGCGAAGCCAGGCAATAACGCCAAGCTGGCTGTCTGGTTAAAAGGCTTGGTCCTGCCCGCTGCCGTCCTGCTCGTCTGGCAGACGGCAGGCGAGCTTGGGCTGGTGTCGGAAACGATGCTTCCGACACCGCTGCAAATTTTGGCTGCGGCGGGCGAGTTGTTGGCGAGCGGGGAGCTGTTCGGGCATTTGCAAATCAGCATCATGCGGGCGGCGACAGGCTTTTTGCTCGGAGGGGCGGTCGGGTTGCTGGCAGGACTTGCGGTCGGCTTTTCCAGCCGGGTGGAGCATGCGCTCGATCCATCGGTGCAAATGCTCCGAACGATTCCGCATCTGGCGGTGATTCCGCTGTTTATTTTGTGGTTTGGCTTCGGCGAGCTGTCCAAGGCGCTTTTGATTGCCAAAGGAGCATTTTTCCCGCTCTACGTGAATACATTCCTGGGGATACGCAGTGTGGACGCCAAGCTGTTTGACGTCGCCAGAGTGCTTCAGTTCAGCCGCTGGAAGCAGATCACCCAGTTGATTATTCCGGCGGCGCTGCCGAACATCCTGCTCGGCGTCCGGCTGTCCCTGGGAGCCGCCTGGCTGGGGCTGGTCGTGGCGGAATTGATGGGGTCGAGCGAAGGAGTCGGCTACCTGATTATGGATGCCCGCCAGTTTTCCCAAACGGCCATCGTGTTTGTCGGCATCGTGATCTTTGCGCTGGTCGGCAAGGCGACCGATTCGCTGGTGCGCTATTTGGAGAAAAGGTGGCTTAAATGGCGGGACCATTACAGCGGGTAAACCCGTACAGTGCTGGCAGGGATTCATCCGGTGCAGCCAGAACGGTTTGGAAGACGGGATCAATCATGAAGGAAAGAGGCGAGGGGAATGCAGTATCAACGACTGGGCAGGACAGGCTTGAAAGTGTCGAAAGTAAGCCTGGGCACGATGGCCTTCGGGCGCTGGATCGGGGAACAGGAAGCGGGGCAGGTGCTCGATGCGGCGCTGGATGCCGGAATCAACCTGATCGATACGGCAGATGTGTACGGCAGGGGGATGGACCAGAACAATCCGCTTTTGACGGGCGAATCGGAGGAAATCCTGGGCAGGCTGCTGCAAGGAAAGCGGAATCAGGTCGTGCTGGCAACGAAAGTAAACGGCCGGGTGGGCAACGGGGTCAATGATGCCGGGCTGAGCCGCTTCCACATCATTCGCGCGGTCGAAAACAGCCTGCGCAGGTTGCAAACCGACCATATCGACTTGTACCAGGTACACCGTTTTGATCCGCAGACGCCGTTGGAGGAGACGCTGCGGGCGCTGGACGACCTGGTCCGCCAAGGCAAGGTGAGCTACATCGGGGCTTCCAACTTCGCGGCGTGGCAGTTGGCCAAGGCGCACGGCATCAGCGACAGGCTCCAACTGCACCGCTTTGAGAGCATCCAGCCGGAGTACAGCATTCTCAGGCGCGACATCGAGCAGGAGCTGCTGCCTTTTGCCGAGGCGGAGTCGGTCGGCGTGATTGTGTACAGCCCGTTGGGGCGAGGGCTGCTGACCGGGAAGTACCGCCAGGGAGAAGCGCCGCCGCAGGGCAGCCGAGGGGCCGCAGGCGAGCAGCGGTTGCTTGCTCTATTGGAGCAGGAGCGTCATTTTCACATCGTCGAGGGACTCAAGCCATTGGCCGAGAGGCGCGGCTGGACGCTGCCCCAACTGGCGCTGAACTGGGTGCTGAGCAACCCTGTGGTGACCTCCGCCATTTTGGGCGCATCCCGGCCCACGCATGTGACGGAAGCTGTGCGCTACATAGATGAGCGGCTCAGTGCACAGGAGCTGGAAGACATCGACAAGCTTGTGCGGCAGGCAGAGACGCCGTTGTTTGCGAAATAAAAAAGGAGAGATCTAGCTTATGCCCGCCAACCAGTGAATTGCTGGTTGGTTAAAGGCCAACTTGATGAAAGTGGCAGGGATTATTCCAAACAATAAAAAAGACCCGATTTTTGGTCGATAATCGGCGTGACAACGCCGTTTTCAGTCTCAATGGTTTGGTTTGGATTTCTCGTTGCTCCAAGGTAGATTGTAAAAGTTTTGTTTGATCGTGTCGTAACAGTTGTTTTCGCGACAGGTGCGGGTTCTTGATTGTTGTTTTGAACATGAACGGGATTGTTCGTTCGGTACCAGGCAAACTTGCCTTCTGTTTTGGCAAGGCTTGCGACGCCAAGACCTGTGCCATCAGGCAGCGTCATTTTATAAATAATGAGTGTCTCCCCATCTTTGGCGATTTCATCCAGCACGTCACTTTTGGTTAAGCCCTCAAGCTCAAGACCGTCTTGAATGGCTGCTTCTGGAGTAGTAAGCCAGCGCAGTTTCACATCATCCTTGGATGAACAGGCCGTCAGAGCGAGGATGAAAAGCAGCAAGGAAAGAAGCCACTTTCGCACGGAAGTCCCCCCTTTTCGTGCAAAACACGGTTTTCGTACTTTCCCATCATATCAAATTCTGTTATATAAAATTGCATAAATAGAAAAAACAGGAAATGTAATACGAGAAAAAAGGAAATACGTAGCAGGATTTGTTTGGCAGGATGGACCATTTGGCAGCGGTTAAGCCAAGTGATGCCCCTGGCATAAACAAACTCCGCTGCCACACCAAGACGGACGGGAAGAAGATGGCTGTTATCCTTCTACATGGATGACAGCCATCTCTTCTTGTTGCCCGTTTTTATTAACAACCTGATTAGACGAGCTTTCAGGCTTGGGAGCAGTCGCTAACGCCATCATGGGGCGTTCGTTCCACCCCCTTCCCCTCCCGCTGCCAATACTCCATCCCCCGAGCATCTCCTTGACGGCAAAGCCCAGTTCGGCAAGCTTGGCGCACGCTTTCGCTGCACCGTTGCAGGCCGGGCCCCAGCAGTAGACGACGAGCAGCTTGGAACGGTCCAGGAAAGCGGTCGTCTCTGCTGAGATCAGCGGGTGGGGCAGCGAAAAGGCGCCAGAAACGTGGCACTCTCGATACGCCTTTTCGCTGCGGGCGTCGAGAATGACAAAATCGGCTACGCCGTTTTGCAGGTCGTGCGCAACGTTGGACACATCTGTTTCCAGAGCGAGCTTGGCGAGAAAATGACGCTGCGCTTGCGCCAGGGGAGCGGCTGGGGTTTGCAATACGCTTGAGATTCGCATGGACATGTGACATCCTCCTTGGCTTGAGATGATCTCAACTTCAACTTCAGCTTAGCATTGATCGAATCATCACCGTTATCTATACTATTCAATAAACATCATCATCCATTTCTATAGATGAACAGGAGGGAGCCGCCATGGAGCTGGTGTATCTGCATACGTTTCGCGAGGTGGCCAGATGGGGCAGCTTTACCAGGGCGGCAGAGGAGCTTGGCTATGCGCAGCCGACGGTGACCGCCCAGATGCAAAAACTGGAGCAGTCGTACGGGGTGCCGCTGTTCGAGCGCTATGGGCGCAAACTGCGGCTGACCCAGGCTGGAGAAGCACTTTTGCCGTATGCGAGGGAAATGATTCGGCTATATGGGGAATCCAAGGAGGTCGTGAACCGCCAGGAGAGCGGTCCGCTGACGATTGGCACGATTGACACGCTGGCGGCTTTCTTTTTGCCGCCGTATTTGCAGAGCTTTCGCGAGCATTATCCCAAAGTGGATCTCGTGTTGCGCACGGCCGGCGAGGAAGCGATTTTGCAGCAGCTTCACGAAGGATATCTGGACCTCGGGATCATTTTTGATCGCCGCTGTACCGACAAAGAGCTTGTCGCTGAGACCATTGCCCAGGAGGAACTCGTGATCGTCATGCCTCCCGAGCATCGGCTGGCGGGCTTGCCTACGCTCACCGCCCGCGATCTGGAAAACGAATCGTTCATTCTCACAGAGGAAGGCTGCACGTACCGGGGAATGCTGATTGACGTGTTGAACGAAGAAGGCATTGCTCATCGGATCGCGTGCCAGTTCAGCAACCCGGAAGCGATCAAGCAGTGCGTGCGCTGCGGGTTGGGAGTAGCGCTCTTGCCGTCCATGGCTGTGCGCAGAGAGCAGGCGGAGGGGGTGCTTGCTGCCGTGCCTTTTCAAAACGACAAGCCTCCGTTTTTCATCCAGTTGGTCTACCACCAAAAGAAGTGGCTGTCCCCGTCGATGCAGTTTCTTGTAGAAAAATGGACGTCAAAAAGAGCGAAGAGAGAGGAAGCGTGAGCAGGATGCAGGTTGATTTATCGCCATTTGTTGCTGTCACTTGCGAAGAGTCGGTAGTGCCGAACGTCGCGCTCTACACGGTCAGCTACTACAGCGACGGCTTGTTGGTCAAGGCGGCTTTGGCTGTACCGGAGAGCTTTCTGGCCGACGGGGCCAGACTCCCGGCGCTGCTCTACTGCCGTGGCGGGATCAAAGGGATTGGCCGGGTCAGGCCGGAGCGGATCAGCCAGATGGCGGCCTTTGGCTACGTGATCCTCGCCCCGCACTATCGGGGAAACGAAGGCGGGGAGGGGCGCGACGAGTTTGGCGGAGCCGATCGGCAGGACGTGTTTGCGGCTTACGAGCTGCTTGGCAAGCTGAACATCGTCGACGCACGCCGGATCAGCGCGTACGGCTTTTCCCGGGGCGGGGTCATGGCGTTGTTTGCGGCGATGGAGTGCAAAGGCTTGCTGGCGACGGTCGTCTGGGGCGGCGTCAGCGACATGGTGTTGACGTACGAGGAGCGGGTGGACATGCGGAGAATGCTACGTAGGCTGATCGGGCACCCGCGCAAGCAGGAGGAAGCGTACCGCTACCGCACGCCGCTGCATCGGGCGGCAGAGATCGCTTGCCCGGTGCTTATCATCCACGGCACAGAGGATGAAAACGTGAGCGTGGAGCATGCCCACAGGCTGGCAGAGGCGCTCAGTCAGGCCGGTGTCCGCCACGAAAAATGGCTGGCGGAAGGGGCCAGCCATCTGTTTGTCGGAGAAGAGATTGAGTTGTACACGCGCAAAATGTTCGCCTGGCTGGATGAACGCGGCCAGGAGCGGACCGTTTCCGCGCAGGCTGCGACCTGATCGCCCTAGTCGTCCTTCGGCGTGAGCGGCAAAGTAATCGTAATCTCCGTCCCTTGTCCGGGCTTGCTTTTCACTTGCAGCTCGCCGCCGTGGTTTTCGACCATGCGGCGCGAGATCGGCAAGCCAAGTCCGGTTCCGTCTTCTTTCAGCGAGAAGAACGGGTCAAAAATCCGCACGAGATACTCCGGAGGAATCCCTTCTCCCGTATCTTTCACTTTTATATGCACCGCTTTTTCGTCCAGGTGGCTTTCGATCGCAAGAAGGCCGCCTTCTTTCATGGCCTCGATGCTGTTTTTCATCAGGTTCAGCAAAATTTGCTTGAGCTGCTCGACATCGACATGCAGGCGAATATTGGGCGCACAGCGGTCCACGATCTCGATGCCGTGCAGCATGGCCTCGGCGTTCATCAACGGGAGAATCGAGTGGATGACGCTCGCGAGATTGACCTCGCGATAGTCCGGCTTCGATGGCTTGGAGAGCATCAACAGCTCGGTGACAATCCGGTTGACGCGCTCGATTTCCTGCAAAATGAGCGGGAGATAGTAACGGTCCCGCTCCTGATCGGACAGGCGCTGCTCCAGCAACTGGATAAAGCCGTAGATGACCGTCAGCGGATTGCGGATTTCATGCGCGGCTCCGGCTGCCAATTGGCCGACCATTGCGAGTTTTTCCGACTGGTTCAAGTATTCTTGAATCTGCTCCTGCTCTGTTATGTCGAGAAAAGCGACCATCCAGCCCGACTCCTGATCGTGCTGGTGATTGTGCAGCGGTACATACGAGACGAGCGCGGTAAATGGCGTATCATCCTGCTTGTACAGCGTCATTTTGCGATTGACGAACCAGGGTGATTCCTCGCTGCCGGTCGAGGCCGCAAACGAAGCGTCCTTGCACATCGGATAGCCCGCCTCGTCGACCTTGACCAGATGGTTTGCCAGCTTGTTGACGTGAATGCCAGCCCCGGCGTGCGGGTGGGTAATGATCCCGACAGGCAACGAGTTGAGAATTTGCTCGCGAATATTTTTTTCTTCCGTCAAAATTTGCCGTTGCATCGCGTCCTGGGCAAACAAGTTGGCGATGTTGCTCGACATCTTGTTGAACTCGTGGGCCAGCTCGCGGAATTCGTCCTGGTGGGTGTACACGATTTGCTGCCCGAACGTCCCTTTGGACACTTCGCGAGCTTGCTGCATCAACGACTCGATGGGGCGAAGCAGCTCGTTGCGGAAGTAAAACGTGCAGAAAAAGCCGAACAAAATCGCCGCGACCGAAACGGTGTAGGTGAGAATGAGCGATACGCGAATGCTTTCGTTCGTGTGCTTAAACTCTTTGTTCGTCTTGTACTCTAGTTGGTTGAGCGAGAAGGACAAGTCTCGCTCCAACTGGTCGATCAAAGGCTGGACTTCCTGGCTGAGCACATAGCTGACCGCGGGCACGTTGTTTGCCTTGAGCAGCGGATTGATTTTGTTCAAAAAAAGAAAATCCAGCCTGGAAATCGATTCGATGATGGAGAACAAGCCGCTGTTTTCCTCTGTTTTCGTCAGCGAGGCAAAGCGGGCGGTGTCGATCAGATTGGTGTAATACTGGTCGAGATACGACTCGTCGCGGGTCAAGGTGTACATGTTCAGGGCGTACGTCTTGGTGTAAATCTGGTTTTTGACCTCCAACAGCGCGCTCGTTTGCGGCAAGACGTTTTGCGTCAGGTGCACTTCATCGGAGGTTACCTTTGTCATCTGGTAGCTGAACAGGCTGGTGACACATCCGATCAAAAGCATCATGACGAGATAGCTGAGCATGATTTTTTTCTGAAATCCAAGATTGCTGAACAGGGACATGCAAATTAACCTCCAAATGAGCCACGGGAAGAAGTGAGACGCTGCAATTCCCGTTCAATATCTTCACGAATTTCCGGGGGCACCATCGGGCCGAACGGGCTGAAATGGTTCACGCCTTCGGCCAGGCCGTACACGACTTTGCCGCTCGGAAGCCGGCCTGCCATGTACTGCTCCAAAATAATCCGGTAGCACTGGCGCACGTCCTGCACCAGCGAGGCGAGAACGTAGTCCGGCGCAATGTAGCGCTGGTCCGCGATGTAGCCGATGGTGTACACCTTGGCCCGCTGCGCTTCGGTAATGACGGCGAGGTTGAAGCTGTCGCCGGTCGTGTAGATGACATCGACGCCGCGGGCGATCATCTCGCGTGTCTTCTGCACCGCATTTTCTATGTCATTAAAATCTGACACTTTTCCGATCACGACCTCCGTTTTCGGGGAAACCTTTTTTACCCCTTCGCGAAAGCCCTCGGCCTGGGCAAGTTCCGGCGGTTTGTCCACCAAAATATAGCCGACTTTGCGGGCGCGGGACATTTTCGCTGCGAGCATGCCGACGAGCTTGCCTGCGGGCTTCATGTCGTAGCGAATCGTCGTCTGGTTGGGATGCGGGGCTTCCCCGTTAAAAGAAACAAAGCGGGTATGCGGATATTGCAGCGCCACGCGGGTAAACGGTTCGGAAAAAATCACGCCATGTCCCAGGATGAGATCGTAGTCATTGGCGGCGTATTTTTGCGCCACGTTCATAATTTGCTCCGGCTTTAAATTGTTCGCGATTTCCAGGGAAAAGCCGAATCTTTTTTGCATTTCCGTGATGCTTTCCATCGCGCTGCTGTTCCAGCCCTGGTCGTAGGTAGGACCTTCCAGCAGCAAGGCCACACGCAATATGTCAGAAGAAGGCCCGCGTTCATTCATGACCTCTTCCAAATGCTTCATACTGGTGATGAACTGGCTGGTAATGAGCAGAAGCAGCCCGACAACCAAAGCGGTGAACAGGGCAAAAAAAGGCTTCAGCTTGAGCATGGATAAATTCTCCTCCAAAGGAAACAGGCGTAGATTCAAGTAATCGGCAAAGAAGTGCACTCCTATTATATCGGAAAAGTGCCGCGATGAAAAAAAGAGGAAATGATGGAGGCAGGTGGAGCTGCATGGAAAAAACGGATCAGGACACGCTAAGGAGGAAAAATACGCAGCAAAAGCGATAAAAAAGGGAGGCGTCTGTCATGGAAAAAGAGATCGTGGAAATCCCGCAAACCGATATACCGGATGAAGTGAGACAGGTCGATTTGCCGGAAATAGGCGAGACGACCCCGCACCCGAAGCCGGAGAGTCCGCTTGCTTCGGGCGCGGGCGAGCAGTCGGTTGGCGAGCGCGGTACAGGAGATGCTACAGGGCCAATCGGCTTTCTTCCATAGGGGAGTGTGCTGCAAACGTTTGTTTCGACAAAAGAAGTCATTTTCTCTCGTGGACAAGGCTTGCGATTTCTGCAAAAGTAATAGGTAGAATGCGAGCAAGATGTGAGGGGATAGGACACCATGGCCCGATTGCTGATTGTAGATGACGCAGCCTTCACGAGAAGGATGCTGACGGATATGCTAGGCGAGCAGCACGAAATTTGCGGAGAGGCGAGCAATGGCTTGGAAGCGATTGAAAAATACAAGGAATTGAAGCCGGACATCGTGACGATGGACATCACGATGCCGCACATGCACGGGATTGAAGCCATGCGCAAAATACTGGATTACGATCGGGATGCCAAGGTGTTGATTTGCTCGGCAGTCGGCCATCGACAAAAGGTGCTGGAGGCGATGAAGACGGGGGCGAGCGACTTCGTCATCAAGCCTTTTCAAAAAGAGCAAATTCTCGATGCGATTTCACGCTTGCTGTAAGCGAACAGGAAACAGCCGCCAAAGCGATGTGCTCTGGCGGCTGTTTGCGTGCAACTTTTGACGCGTTACAAGGAAACTTCCGTGCCGATTCCGGCGGCTTTGGCCCGTTCGTACACCGTCTTGGCTACCGCTGTATCGAGATAGGCGATTCCTACCGACTTGTACAACGTAATTTCCTCTTCGGTTTCCCTGCCCGGCTTTGCGCCGATCAAAATTTCGCCCAATTCCGCATGCAATTGCGCGAAGCTCCATTCGTTTTGCTCAATCGGAATGAGCAGATCGCCTGCCTCGTGCTCGGCGCCTTCCAGCGTGTCGACGACGACCTTGCTTTTTTGCACCGTGGCAGCGTCCACCTCGCGCATGTGCGGGAGAAACGCGCCAATGGCATTGATATGGGTGCCAGGGCGCAGGCTCGCGGCGGCAAACAGCGGCTCGGTCGCTTTGGTGCTGCAGATGACGATCTGTGCCTGCGCGACCGCTTCGTCGGCATTGTCCACGACCGTCAGCTCTCCTTGCCAATCCGGATAGAGCGCCCGCAGGCTCGCTTTCATTTCGTCCGCTTTTGCCCGAGTGCGGTTGTAGAGGAAAATGCGCCGCAGCGGGCGAACCTCCATGACCGCCTGAATCTGGCCGATGGACTGGGCCCCGCAGCCAAGCACTGCGCAAGTGTCGGCATCTTCTTTTGCCAAGTATTTGGTGGCGACGCCGCTGCTTGCCCCTGTGCGCATGACGGTCAAAAGGCTCGCGTCCATCATCGCGACATGCTGTCCGGTTTTGGCTTCGGTCAGCAGGATGACGCTCTGCAGCGACTTGATGTTGTGCTTGTGGTTCTCCGGGAAAATACTGATGACTTTCACCGCCACATAGTCGTCGCCAGCCAGGTAGGAAGGCATGTACAGGCTGGTGGCGCCGTACTTCGGATGGTCAATCGCGGTCCGCACAGGCGTGGTGACCTCTCCTTGCATATGGGCGCGAAAGACGTGCTCCACGTCCTCCAGGCAATCTTTCATCGTGTAGATTTGTTCAATATTTTCGCGGCTCAAGACCAACATGTTGCTCATCCTTTCCATCAGGATTTGTCAAAATCGAAATCCTTCGTTTCCTTCGTTGCGAAGATGGCAACGAGTGAGATCATTCCGCAAAGCACAATGTACAGGGCGACAGGAACCCACGAGTTAAAAGAGCTGAGCAGCGCAGTCGCGATCAGCGGCGCAGTGCCGCCAGCCAGGGCTGCACCGAGCTGATACCCCACAGTTACCCCAGTATAGCGCACATTCGTGCTGAAAATCTCGGAGAAAAGCGTACCGAGCACGGCCGTCACCGGAGCCCAGAGAATGCCCAGACCGATGACCGTGGCGACTGTCAGCCACAGCGCAGACTTCGTGGACAGCATGTAAAAGTAAGGGAAGGCAAAGAGCATCATCGCAATCGTACCGCCGATGTACAGCGGCTTCCGGCCGATTTTGTCCGAGAGCTTGCCCATGAACGGAATCGCAATCGTCGTGACCAGCGTGGCGATAGTGACGGCATTGAGCGCGGTAATCCGGTCGTACTCCAAGTAATTCGTCGCGTAGGCGATGACAAACGTGGAGAAAATGTAGAACGGCCCCGTCTCCACGACTTTTGCCCCGACCGCAATCAGCACGGACTTCCAATGGTAGCGGAACGTATCGACAATCGGCACCTTGGCGATGTTGCCACTGGCTTTCGCCGTCTGGAACGCCGGCGTTTCGTCAATGCCATTGCGAATCCACAATCCCACGAAAACGAGCGCAGCACTCAAAATGAACGGGACACGCCAGCCCCAGGACAAAAACTGTTCCTCGGGAAGCGCACTCATCAAGGAAATCGCCAAAGTGCCGAGCAGCATGCCAATCGTTACGCCCATTTGCGGGATGCTGCCGAAAAAGCCGCGACGGCCTTTGCCGGAATACTCAACCGCGAGCAAGAGCGCGCCGCCCCACTCCCCGCCGATCCCCAAGCCCTGGACCAGACGCATGAGCACGAGCAAGATCGGAGCCCAGACGCCGATGGAGTCGTAATCAGGCAGCAAGCCGATCAGCACGGTCGCGCTGCCCATGAGCGAGAGCGTCAGCACCAGCGTCTTCTTGCGGCCGATCTTGTCACCGATGTGGCTGAAAATGACCCCGCCAAGCGGACGGATGAAAAAAGGAAGACCAAACGACAAATAAGAGAGCAGTAAGCCTACAGTTGGATCGGTAGAAGGGAAAAACAGCTTGTTGAAGACGAGAGACGCCATCGTGCCATAAAGAAAAAAGTCGAACCATTCAATCGAGCTGCCAATCAGACTGGCGAACAGCGCCTTGTTTTGAACTTGCCTGGAAACTCCCGCTTGTGGTTGAAGTGCCATCAGTTTTCAGATCCTCCCTTGGTGTGTAGGATGATGTTAGTTGTAAAGTGGGTGCGTGGCGCAGCAGACCACCTGCCTTTCCGGATTTTTGCACAAGTAAGGAAAAGGGAAGCTGGCGACACCGAATTGAAGTGATACTTCAATTTATAGTTGAAGTGACACTTCAATTTTCGGGCGTAAAAAAAAGCGAAAGCGCTTTTTGTCTGATAATAGTAAAGATTATAAAAGATAATAATATTTGCCGCAAGAGCGTTTTGCACCTTTTCTGCACACACGGTATGATAAACCTATCCTGCAAAATTCAATTCGAGGTAGAGCGGATGAAACCTACTATTGGCGTCTTGATTAAGTCGTTGCGGCTTGGCAAGAAAAAGACCCTGAAGCAAATATCGGAAAAAACCGAACTGTCGATAAGCTTTTTGTCCCAGGTGGAACGGGGGAAGTCCTCGATTACGCTGGAGTCGCTGAAAAAAATTTCGGAGGCGCTGGAGGTCAGCCCGAGCTATTTCTTTTCGGAGAAGCCCGCGAACAGGACTGACCGTGTGCGCCGGGGCGGCAACAAGCCGGCTGCGCCAAGCGACTTCCCGTTTGTGTACGAGGACTTGTCCGGCGATCTGGCGACTCGTCTGCTGGAGCCGATCCTCGTCACCTTACAGCCGCATGAGGACAACGGAACGCCTTTTGTGCACAAAGGACAGGAGTTCATCTACGTGCTGGAGGGCGTGCTGACGCTGCTTTTGGGCGAGGAGGAGCACGACTTGTACCCGGGAGACAGCATCCACATGGAGTCCTCCACGCCGCACAACTGGCTGAACCGCACCGGAGAGGTCGTCCGTTTTTTGTGCGTCAATTCGGTTGCGGAAAAAGAGCAGTAGAAAAATGGTCAACCTATGCGGCGATCGCTTCCCGGTATTGTGCAGGGGAGCGGTCGCCGAGTTTTTTGCGGGGACGTTCGTTGGGGGAGTCGATGTATTCGCCAATGGGTTTGCGTGCCGTGCGTGCCGCAGTTTTGCTGTCAGGTTTCTCAAGATAAAGCTGAACAGGGGAGTTCCTGGTCTGAATGGAGAATAGCGTCTGCGGACTTCAGGTGTTTTATACATGACAGGAGGTCGTACATTTGGCGAGCAAACTAAACAAGCTGATTTATATAGGAATCCTTTTATGCCTTTCCACATTAATCGCCTGCTCGGTTACTCCCCCAACAGAAAATGTCACGGAAGCAATTAGCCTTCCTAAAATCATAATGAACACGGAAAACATTGGGTGGTCGGTTGTTCAGGAGTCACTCTTACGGACAACGGACGGAGGCGTCCATTGGAAAGTAGCAAGTCCAACGGATGTAAAAGTTTCAGAAGGGCAGTATTTTATCTTGGACGATAAGCAAGCGTGGATTGCATCAGATCATGAATCAACGGTAACGATCCATCATACTAGGGATGGAGGAAAAACGTGGGAAACGATGGGGGAGATAAAAACCAAAGGAATTTTTCCGCGGATTTTCTTCACAGACGAGAAAAGCGGTTGGATGATGGTATCGATTAAAAGAGCCATGAATGCGGATTCTGTCCAAATTCTGCAAACGACAGATGGTGGTGGAAAATGGAGAACGGTTGCAGAATCGGAATCAACCGAAACAGGAAATGTCCCCGTAGAGGGAAATAAGACGGGCATTTCCTTCCGCGATAGGTCTACTGGCTGGATTCGTTCTGTCCAATTGGTGCAGGAATTACCCTGGCTTTCTCATACGAAAGACGGGGGACTTTCGTGGAAGAAGCAGTACCTAACTGTTCCCAAACTAGAGGAACCTGCCCCCTTTACTTTTGATTCGCCAAAGTTTTTCTCCGAGAAAGAAGGAATCCTCGTATTCCACAGTGAATGTGAGCGCCAACAGTGTACCTATTTCTTCCAAACAACAAATGACGGAGATAGTTGGGTCCATCATACAGTATTAAAATACAACAACCCGAATTTTTACATGAATTACGATTTTGTATCCATCCATACTGGTTGGACTACGGACGGGGAAAACTTGTATCACACGAATGATTCTGCAATGAGTTGGAAAATGCTGGTCAAGAACAGAGAAGTCGACAAAACCGTTGCGGATAGCGACCGGATTGTCTCGATTGATTTTGTTACGGATCAAGTAGGATGGATCGTCATTTCCAGTCAAGTGGCGCCAAATCAATTATTCAAGACAACAGACGGCGGCCATACTTGGCGGATCGTCCACCCACGTCTCGTCGATCGTCATTAGATTGTTTTATGCGCAGTATCCGCATGGCTCATTGTTATGCGGCCCCCTCCAGTTGCTCCAAAACAAGGAAAAGGCATGCCTGAGTCTTGCCATGAGGGGAGATTACCAAGAGAGCAGCCATGCGCTGCTGCGCCGGAAAAAGTGCGTCCCTCTCCTGCTTTCTTGTATAATAAAAGCACACGTATGAAAGCGCGGTAAAGAGGTGGAAATGTGTCCGTAGAGCCTAACTATTTTCAACAGTATCAGCATGCCGATATAGACGAACTTGCCGATGTGATTGGCGAGCTTTTGCAAAACCCGATTACGGTTGAAGATGCGGATCACAAGCTGATTGCCTACAGCTCTCACGGGGACAGCACGGATCAGGCGCGCTGGTCGACGATCATGGGGCGGAGGGTGCCGGAAAAGGTGCTGACCCGGCTGTGGAAGGACGGCGTGTTTCAGGAGCTGTTGACGCAGGATGATCCGGTGCACATCCCGGCCAAGGATGAAGTCGGCCTGGGCAAACGGGTGGCGATCGCCATTCGCCGGGGCAGCGATGTGCTCGGGTATATTTGGGCGCAGGAAGTGAATCGGCCGATTACGCCCGAAGACGATGAGATTTTGCGCCAGGCGGCACGGGTAGCGGTTTCGCGGCTCATGCAGCGGCAAGGCAAGCGCAAGGCCGAGGAGCAGCGGCGCAAGGAGTTTTTATGGGAGCTTTTGCTCGGCAACCACAAGAGCGAGAGCGCCATCCGGCAAAAAGCGGACAGCCTGCAAATGCAGCTTCCGACCTCTTATTTGATATGCATTATCGAAGCGGCCGGAGCGCGGCTCGACCAGTATTTGTACCCGCTCCTCATGCGCGACAAGCTTTTGTGGGTCGTGGACGGCTCGCAAATCATCCTGCTGATCGGGCTTAGCGAGG
Source organism: Brevibacillus sp. YAE8 (assembly GCF_057543335.1). NCBI lineage: Bacteria > Bacillati > Bacillota > Bacilli > Caryophanales > Paenibacillaceae > Brevibacillus > Brevibacillus sp. YAE8. Next base: position 27,983 of record NZ_BAAIYG010000006.1, on the reverse strand, counting down.
ACGGCAAAAAAGATGTGCGCGAAGTCCTGATTCGCAAGGTCGAGCAGTTTTTAGCCGATTCCTTGGGCAAGCTGGAAGCCCACGTCACAGAAGGGCGCCAGGTAGTTGCCGGATACGGGCTTGGCTACCGGACGTACTCGGAGATTGTGAAAAGCTACAGGGAGGCGCTGCACGCGCTCAAGATCAAAAAGCTGTTCCCAAAGGAAAACGAAGGCGTTTACGGCTACCACGAGCTGGGCATTTACCGCTACCTTTTGCAGTTGAAGCAGTGGGAAGCGGAGCAAGGCTACGAAAATGAACGGCTGGAGAAGCTGCGGCAGTACGACCGCGACAACCAGACGGCGATGCTGGAGACGCTGGAGACGTTTCTCGATGCCGCAGGCAAGGTAAACGTAACGGCCCAGCGGCTGCACATCCACATCAACACGCTGAGCTACCGGCTGCGGCGGATCGAGGAAATCATGCGGGTCGATCTGGAAAATATGAACCAGCGGGCGGCGCTCTACCTGGAGCTGAAAATGGCGAAGCTCGATCAGGAACAATAGTTCGTTTGTGAATTTTCACAAAAAGAAGGACGGCAAAATTAAAGGAATCCCCAAGGAAACGCTACCAACTGTCGCTGTACAATGATAGTAATCTTATTAAATCGGCGTTTCCAAGGAGGACTACCTATCATGATCGTTGGCATTCCAAAAGAAATAAAAAATAACGAAAACCGCGTAGCCATCACGCCTGCAGGCGTAGCCGCTCTGGTGCAAAACGGACACTCTGTCCGCGTAGAAACCGGCGCAGGCCAAGGCAGCGGTTTCACCAATGAAGACTACACTGCAGTAGGCGCTGAGATTGTCGCGACCGCAGCAGATGCGTGGGCCGCTGACATGGTCATGAAAGTAAAAGAACCGCTTCCAGCCGAGTACGGCTACTTCCGTGAAGGTCTGATCCTGTTCACGTACTTGCACCTCGCTCCAGAGCCTGAACTGACTCGTGAACTGATTGATAAAAAAGTAATCGCAATCGCGTACGAAACCATCCAGCTCGACAACGGCGCTCTGCCGCTCTTGATGCCGATGTCCGAAGTTGCGGGCCGCATGTCCGTGCAAATCGGGGCGCAGTTCCTGGAAAAACAATACGGCGGAAAAGGCGTGCTGCTCGGCGGCGTACCTGGCGTGCCAAAAGGCGAGGTCGTCGTCATCGGCGGCGGGATCGTAGGGACAAACGCTGCGAAAATGGCGCTCGGTCTCGGTGCAAACGTAACGATCATCGACGTGAACGCAGACCGTCTGCGCCAGTTGGATGACCTGTTCCAAGGTCGCGTGCAAACGCTGATCTCCAACTCCTTCAACATCGCAAACGCGGTGAAAAAAGCAGACCTGCTCGTAGGCGCTGTCCTGATCCCTGGCGCACGCGCACCTCGTCTCGTAACGGAAGACATGGTCAAAGCGATGACACCTGGTTCCGTGATCGTAGACGTGGCGATCGACCAAGGCGGTTCTATCGAAACTATCGACCGCATTACGACGCACGACAACCCAACTTATGAAAAATACGGCGTGATCCACTACGCAGTAGCGAACATGCCTGGTGCGGTAGCTCGCACTTCCACGCTGGCGCTGACCAACGTAACCGTTCCTTACGCTGTGCAACTGGCGAACAAAGGCTACGCTCAAGCGATCCGCGACAACCGCGCGCTGGCTAAAGGCGTAAACGTCATCGACGGAAAAGTAACCTACAAAGCGGTAGCCGATGCGCACAACCTGCCATACGCTTCCGTGGAAGAAGTTCTGCTGGTGAAAAACTAATCCGGTTTTCTGAAAACAAAACTGCTTGCCGCAGATGTCGGCAAGCAGTTTTTTGCTGTCTGGGCTGTTACTCGCGTCCGAGCGGGGACGGGTATTTGGTGGATTCCATTTTCATCTTGCCCGAGTCGCTCAAATGGACGTGGATTTGGATGCTGGCAATCGAGTCGCGCGTAGGCGCGGTGCGCTGCGCTTTTTCATACATTCGCCACGCCCGGTAGTCTTTTTTGAACAGCTCCCTTTCCAGTCCGTACAGATCGGTGCCTTTTTGCACCCCCTTCAAAAACGTTCCGCGGATTTGCTCACGCACTTGTTCCTCCGAGTTTTTTTGGATCTGCTCTGGACTGATCTCGGGGCTTATCAGCTCGCGAATGAAGCCGAGCAAATGGACGTGCAAATGGTAGCGCGGCATAGGCCCGGTCGTAACCGGGACGATTTTCAGCCCGACGTGCTTGATGCGGATCGTGGCTTTCGGGGTGTTGCCATCGCGGATGATGAGTCCGGCAAAGTCGGTATCCTCGTCCATCCAGCGCAGTCCCATCAGGTCCCGGCTCGGAAAATACCCTTTCCATGTGCCGCGGTGGAGCGCGTGTACCCCGTCTATGGTCAGCCGCGAAACATAGTGGTTGTTTTCTTTCCAGGAACGCTCGTAGATCGTGATGTTGGGCAGCAGCACCGTGTTCGATGGTTCCCAGAAATTGGAGATGAATCGGTAAAACTGCATCGGCTCGATAAAGGAGCGCTGCTCGTAGACGTCCTTTGGCTGATGCAAGAGGGACGTAAGCGGGGAGAAGCCGGAAAGGGAATGGTTGCCAAGCACCTTGTCGATCGGCTCCCGCGTCCCGAACACCCATTTTGTATAGCGAATCAAGCCGTAGCGGTTCAAAATGTCATGCGTCGAAATAATGCCTTTTTGCAAGATGCGCTCGTGAACAACGAGGGACGACACAAACCCGAGAAACAGCGGAATCTGCGAGTTTTTTTGCAGATTGTCAAACGCGGTCATCAGCGTCTTGCCTCTTCCGATGGAAATCGTGGCGGGAGGCGATTTCGGGGTGGCGCTCGTCTCCTGTTTGGCTACGCTTGCGAGGTCGACCGACTGGGCGTAAAGGACGTATTCGTTGTTGATAAAGTCAACGCCGAACGCGGACAAATAGCTCAAATCCTGAATCGATTTCTGGTCCCAGCAGCCGCTGAGGAGCGTGGTGGCCAAGAGCAGCAGCGCACAGGCGATTCGGGCGGCCTTCATTTGGCACCTCCGTTCCGCATCGGTTTTTTTCGGAAAAAGTAGATCAGCGGCCGGAACAAGACAAGGTGCAGATCAGAGAGCACGTTCGACGAGCCCATCAACAAGTATGGTCTGCCGAACGAGGTCAAGGTGGACAAGTAATAAATAATCGCGATCATGCCAATGACGAACCCGTACATGCCGATCGTGGAGGACAGGATGAACACAATGAAGCGGGCGACCGTAACCGCGCCGCTGAGCGCCTGGTTGACCAGCGTGAAGGATGCGACGACAGTCAAGGAGCCTACGAACAGCATCGAGGGCGAAGTCAGTCCCGCGCGAATGGAAGCGTCCCCGATAATCAGCGCGCCGACAAGCGCCAGCGTCTGACCGACGTTTTTCGGCAGACGGGCTCCGGCCTCGCGCAGAAATTCAAAGATGAACAAAATCATGAACAGCTCCATGGGCGCGGAAAAAGGCAAGCCTTTTCGCCCTTGGGTGACAGTGGCGAGCAGTTGAAACGGGAACTGCTCCACGTTGTAGGCGGACAGGGCAATCCAAAACCCCGGGAGAAACGCTGCGATCCAAAACCCGCCGAGGCGCAGCAAGCGCTCCAGCCAGACGTAAACGATCGGATACTGGTCGTCCTCGGGAGATTTAATCAGCTCCAGCAGCGAGACGGGAGCAATCAGCGCCAGAGGCGAGCCGTCGACCATCACGATTACTTTTCCTTGCAGCAGCATGTAAATGGCGAAGTCGGGCCGCCCTGTGTAATCTACCAGAGGAAACAAGGAATTGCGGTTGTCGCTCAGCATTTTTTCCAAAAGAGCGCTGTTCAATATTTTTTTGTTGTCGCAGAAGAGCAGCCGGTCGCGCATCATCTCCACCAGGTCAGGCGGTGCGCTGTCGGTCATGTACATCAGCGCAATTCGGCTGCGAGAGCGTGTGCCGAGAATGAACGGCTCATAGGCGAGCGTGATCGTGCGCAGCCGCTTGCGGATGAGTGCCACATTGGTAGACAAGTCTTCCACGAAGCCGTCCCGCGGCCCTTTGATCGAAATCTCCGTGTTGGCTTCTTCCGTGCCCCGCTGCGGACGGTTGGAAATGTCCCAGGCAAAAGGCGGCGACCCGTTCAAAAAGATGAGCAAATCTCCCGAGAAGAGCCGCTCCGTCCACAGCTCAGGATTGGTGTAGAGCGGAATCAGCGGGAGCGAACGCAAGTCTCCGGCGGTCAGGCAGCGTTCCAATTGCGGCAAAGCCGTCTCTTGCAAATGCCGTACGTCGGCCAGACCTTCGCAGTACAGCATGAGAACCGACTGATCGTTGGGGGTGACTGTCCGCAAAAAGATGACATCCGCGCAATGCGTGAATTTTTCTCGCAGCTCTTCTTCAAGGGTCATGGCTCACATCCTCCAATCCGGTTGGTTTGCGCAGCGACAGCAGGAACAAGACGAGCGTGACAGCTACCATAACCAGCAAATAAAGCGGATAGTAAATCTTCGACAGAAACGTGACGAACTGCATGTCGTTGTAGGGGAGGCTGGTGAGAACGATCATGCTGGCGCCGAGGGCGAGCATGACGTACTTGCGCTGCTTTTTCGTTTTCAGGACCAGCAGCTCCCCGAGCAGCAGCAGGCAAAGCGTAATGCGGATAAACGAGCCGGACAGCCATTGAAAGATGGAAAAAAACTCCATGTTTTCGATGTCTTTTCCGATCGTCAAAAGCCGCCATTGTTCAAAGGCAGGAAAGCGCTGGCGCATCGACTCCACAGGCCCGAACTCGGCGATGGCTCCCGTCAGCGGGCTGAGCGTCAGGACCAAGGTAATGGCAATCATGACGATGTAGTGGATGAGCCGCAGCGGTTTGCGCACGTGATGCTGCAGCAACAGCAGCAGGAACAGCTCGGTAAAGCCACCCCCGACAAAAACCATGGCGTGCACGGTAGGGGCAATTCCGTTCTGGAACAGCGGCAAGAGCTGAGAGTAGTCTTTTTTCGGTACGTTGCCGAATGCGACGAACATGCCAAGCAAGGAGACAATGGGCAGCAATATGCCCGAAGTAATGCCGACTGAGGCAATGCCGCCGTAGGATGCGAGAACGCACAAGATCATCAGGGCAAGCGCAGTCACCCACTCGGGCGTCTGCGGCAAATAGTTGACGGTTGTCCACGTTTGGGTATCAACCAGATTGACGAGTGCCATCATGTACAGGCAGAGCATGATGGGGATGAGCAGCAGGAAGCGGACGGCTTTTCCGGACCGGAGCAAGAGCCAGTGGGACAACGACTGCTGTCCGATGCGGCTGTTGATGAAATAGAGCGCGTACGCCCAAACACAAAAGGGGATCATGCCAAAGATGACACTCAGCCAGGCATCGCGCCCGGCTTTGCTGAGCAGCAGGGGGATAAGGGTGACATGATTGGTGATTCCGATCGACAGCATCATCACCATGATCGCTTGGCCAATCCCGATTTTTCCGTCTGCTTTCATGAACCAACGTCCCCCCGACTTGGTGGTTTTGTTATGGTTTGTTTGCCCGGCTGGAAATATGTATCGCGTATAAAGGTTAGCCCACGATAAATAAAGTGTGGTATTCTACAATGAGGTAAAAATGGAGTAAGGAGTGCAGCCGGGATGTATAAGCTCATTAGAAAATATCTGTTCCAGATGGATACGGAAGAGATTCATGAAAGAACGGTTGGTGCCCTGAAGCTGGTGGAAGATTCTGCTCCGGGAAAAAGCTTGCTGCGAATGATGTTTCAGGTGAAGGACGAGCGTCTTGCCACAAAGCTGTGGGGAATGACGTTTCCCAATCCGGTAGGGCTCGCCGCCGGTTTTGACAAAAATGCCGAAGTGTATCATGCACTGGGTGCGCTCGGGTTCGGGTTCGTGGAAGTCGGGACATTGACCCCGCAAGGACAGCCGGGCAATCCGCGGCCGCGCCTGTTTCGCCTGCCTGAGCACGAGGCGATCATCAACCGGATGGGCTTCAACAACCACGGTGCTTATTTGGCTTCGCAGCATCTGGTTGATTACGCGTATTCCGATGTTCCGATCGGGATCAACATTGGCAAAAACAAAGTCACTCCCAATGAGGAAGCGGCTTCTGACTATATCAAATGCCTGGACATGCTCTATTCGTACGGCCATTATTTCGTCATTAATATCAGCTCTCCGAATACGCCCAATCTTCGCGATTTGCAGGAAACCGAGAGCATGCGGCTGCTGGTGCGGGCGGTGCGCGAAAAAGCGGCGGAAATGGAAGTGCGCGGCATTCAGAAAAAGCCGATTCTGCTCAAAGTAGCCCCCGACATGTCCGACGAGCACATGCGCGATGTCGTGCAAGGAGCGGTGGAAGAGGGCATTTCCGGCATTATTGCCACCAATACGACCTTGTCGCGTGAAGCCGTTCAAGGGCATCACTATGCCGAGGAAGCGGGAGGACTGAGCGGAAAACCGCTGACAGAGCGTTCGACTGCCTGGGTAAAAGAAATTTACCAGGAAGTGGGCGACAAGGTGCCGATCATTGGCGTAGGGGGCATTTTCACGGGGGAAGATGCGTACGCGAAAATCCGGGCGGGCGCAAGTCTCGTGCAAGTGTACACCGGAATGATTTATCAAGGCCCGGGCATCTCCAAGCAAATCAACAAAAAGCTTTTGCAACTGTTGAAGCGCGACGGCTTTTCCCACATCAGCGAAGCGGTCGGCGTGGACGCCAGGTCGTAAGCATAAAAAAGAAGCGGATGCAACAAAGACCGATGACTCCCGGAATGGCGGGGCATCGGTTTTTTTACGCAGTTATACTCCGCTGATTATATTCTTCCGCTTTTTCCCTTGATTCTGTATAATAATGTGGGACAAGCAAGAACTATCTAACAATTGCATATCGTCGGCGATAGGTGCCTTTATGTGCAAGCCGCATAAAGGGTAACAGGGAATCGGGTGAAAGTCCCGAGCGGTCCCGCCACTGTAATCAGGGAGTTCTCTTTGAGATAGAGCCACTCATATTCATATGGGGAAGGACAAAGAGCGCGATGAGCTGAAAGCCAGGAGACCTACCTACTTGCCACACCCAGGAATACCTTCGCGGAAAGGAGCGGTGAATACGAAGCAATAGGACTGTGCCAACGGTCTGTTGTTTTTGTGCGCATACCTCGTCTGCTAGCGGATGAGGTTTTTTTGTTGGTGAAAAAAGAAAGAACAGCAAAGGAGGAGGAAATGTCTTGAATCGATCCCGTTTCGTTTCGACCTGTCTGTTGATTGCAGGCTTTGTCCTTTATTTTCTCGTAAATGAACCGCAGACGTCCCACGCGATGCACATCATGGAAGGGTATTTGCCGCTGGGCTGGGCGCTGTTTTGGTGGGTAGTATTTATTCCATTTTTTATTCTCGGCATTCGTTCCTTGAACAAAATCGTCAAGGAGCATCCGCAAATGAAGCTGCTGATCGGCGTATCCGGCGCGTTTGCCTTTGTGTTGTCCGCGCTGAAAATTCCTTCGGTGACGGGCAGCAGCTCGCACCCGACGGGAACCGGGCTTGGCGCGATCATGTTTGGCCCGTGGGTCATGTCCGTGCTCGGCAGCCTGGTGCTGCTGTTCCAGGCGCTGCTTTTGGCGCATGGAGGGCTGACGACGCTTGGAGCCAATGCGGTGTCCATGGCAGTAGTAGGGCCGATGGTAGCTTACGGCGTCTATCGCCTGATCGTGCGCGGAAACGGCGGACAGCGTTTGGCCGTATTCGCTGCTGCTGCGCTCGCAGACTTGGCTACTTATGTCGTGACCTCCGTGCAGTTGGCTTTGGCTTTCCCGGCTGAATCCGGCGGCGTTATGGCATCGTTCGCGAAATTCGCAGGAATTTTTGCCATCACCCAAGTTCCGTTGGCGATCAGCGAAGGGCTTTTGACCGTGCTCGTCTGGAACTGGCTGCAGTCTTACAATGCAAAAGAGCTGGCGCAACTTCGCCTGCTGAAACGGGAGGAATCGCTGTGAAAAAAGGGATGAACTGGCTGCTGCTCCTGGGCGTAGTCTTGCTGGCGGTTGTGCCGTTGCTGTTGGTGCAGGATTCGGAGTTTGGGGGAGCAGATGGAGCGGCTGAGGAAGCGATCAAGGAAATCGCCCCTGCTTACGAGCCGTGGTTCGAGCCGCTGCTTGAACCGCCAGGCGGCGAGACAGAGAGCTTGCTGTTCGCGGTGCAAGCGGCGCTCGGGGCGGGCGTTGTCGGCTATGCCGTGGGATTGTACAAGGGCCGGCTGGATAAGCATAAAAAATGAATTGGCAGCAGCTTGATTCGCTTTCCTATCAAAACCGGCTGCGATTTTTGCCGCCTGAGCACAAGCTCCTGTTTGCGGGCGTGCTGATTTTGCTCGTTTTGACGGGACATGAATGGTTGCAGATGGCGATTTGTCTATGGATGGGAGTATGGGTAATGGTGTATGCCCGTATTCCCGTCCGTTTCTATTTCGGATTTTTCATCTTGTCCCTGTCGTTTTTTGTCCTGGGGCTTCCGGCGCTGTTGCTGGAAGCAGTAAGAGCGGATGCAGGGGCGGTCGTCCAGGCAGTTGCGGCGTGGAAGATCGGGCCGTATCTGGTCTACGTTCCGGCAAGCGCGCTCGACAAGGTGTGGCTGCTTTTTTGGCGGACGATGGCCAGCCTCGCCTGCTTTGCTTTTGTCTTGTTTACCGTGCCGTTTGCCGAGATTTTGCAAGTGCTGCGCAAGCTGAAACTTCCGGTCATCGTGACGGATTTGCTCATGATTATGTACAGTTTTATTTTCGTGCTGCTCGGCGTCTCTCATCAACTGTGGATTGCCCAGCGCGCGCGCGGAGGCCATCGCGGGTTCCGGGCGATGCTGCGGGATGCGAGCGGACTGGCCGCGCAGTTGTTCGTCAGGTCCATGCGCAAGTACGATGCGCTGTACAAAGGGATGGCAGCGAGAGGCTTCGGGGAAAGCCTGCAGGTGCTTTCCTTGCACACTCATTCTCGCTCCGGCCGATATGAAGCAGAGTCAATCGCAGGCTGTATTTTGCTGATTTTGCTGGAGTGGTGGACAGGAGGGTAATGCTTTGACATCATGGCTGTTGGAATTTGTTGATTTGCACTACGCCTATCCAGGCGGCCGTGGCCCTGTCCTGAAAGGGTTGTCCCTGGGCATTCCGGAGGGGAAAAAATGCGCCTTGCTCGGGCGAAACGGCTGCGGCAAGTCCACCTTGTTTTTGCACGGGAACGGCATCATCCAGCCGCAGCAAGGGCAAGTGCTGTGGCGAGGAACGCCCCTCAGCTACAAACGCGCTGCCTTGCAAGAGATGACGCAAAAAGTCGGGCTGGTCTTCCAGGACCCGGAGCATCAGTTGATCGCCAGCACGGTCGCCGAGGATATTTCCTACGGGCTGTGCAACCGGAACTTGCCCGCCGACGTAATCCGCGAGAAAGTGCGGGCTGTCCTGGACGCGTTTGGCATGACAGAGCTGGCGGACGTTCCGATTCACCACCTCAGCCTGGGACAAAAGCGGCGTCTCGCCCTTGCCGGGGTCATGGTGCTTGCGCCGGAGCTGCTGCTGTTGGATGAGCCTACGGCCTACCTCGACCGTTACCAGACCAAAAATTTGCTGCGCGAGCTGGATGCCATTCACCAAAACGGCACGACCGTGCTGATGGCGACCCACGATATGGACATCGCTTTCGAATGGGCGGAGTGGATTTGCGTCATGGATGAAGGCCGGCTGATTTTTGCCGGAGAGCCCCAGGAGGCGCTGGCGCGAAGAGAAATGCTGGAAAGCCTGCATTTGGGCATGCCGCTGATCGCCGAGCTGTGGGAAGCGTTGCCGCCTGAATGGAGGCGGGAGGCGGGCGAACGGATTCCGTGTTCGCTGGAGGAATTAAAAACACGGCTGGCCGGACAGGTGATGGTCCGGTAGATAAGGTACAGGCAAGCGGTCGTCTCGGCGGCCGCTTTTTTGCGTGCCAAACGTCGCGCGGTTTTGGGCATAAGGAAGGGGGGCGGCTGCTGAGCCTGTGGTCGGTTTGACGTTTTGGATGACCGCTTTTGCTTGGCGCTGTCTCATTCTCTTCAATGGGGCTTTTCCTGCCTGCCGGATAACGGGGATTGCGCTGATTGGTGGCGAACGCCGTGTATGGGTGGTTTCCGAGCGCCGTGCATGGCCGCTGTTTTTTTGGGGCATCTTAACCTCAAAATTCCTCTGGAGGTATCGCGATGGAACACGATTCCTTGAGCTCAGGGCTTGCTGGCGTGGAGCAAAAAGAATTCCCCGGCAAAGTCAAAGACCAGCTCATGTTCAATGTCCTGGAAAAAGAAATGACCAACGAAGAACAGGAAAAAAAGGCGAAAGACGAGTATTTGACAGGAAAGTCGTAGCCCGCGCCAAAAGCCCTTCTCGGCCTGCACAAGACGAGAAGGGCTTTTCCTTTTTTCTGTAGCGAAAGGTGCGTATGTAAACACGCTTGTTTTGCATGCTTACTTGTCCTTCTTTTCTGCTTTTTCCTGCCGGTCTTTCAGGATTGATAAAAAGGCCAAAAAATCGCCCAACAGAACCAGCACGGCAGCCATCAACGCCAGATCTTCCGCAGAAAAACCATTGTTCTGCTTCATTTTCCAGCCTCATTTCCGTAGGGATATCCGCCCTTTTTATCTTATGCGCAGCCGTCTGGGACCGTCACGCTTACTGCTTGTCCTGTCGTTTTACTCCCCGTTATCCTGTTGACTTACTAACCGCTTGTTCTGTTCGTTTGCTGACGGGGCCGCATTTGCCTGTACGGAGACAGGCTCCCGAGCGGGTCGTTGAGAAAGTCGGCGAATTTTGTAGGGATATGTCTTTTTCTAGCGAATAAAAGAGAAGGGACCTACTTAAAACGGGAGAAGTGGTGAGATTGTGATTTCAGCTTTGAACAAGACGCTCTGTGTGCAACAGCTTGTCGAGAAGTTAAGGGATAAAGAGCTCGTTCATGTTTCGAGCTTTGATTTGAAAGAAACCAACAAAGCCTTGTATGAATACGTCCATCGGCTAAGCAGCTCGATCGCGATCATTCCCACCACGATTGATTCTGTGATTACGGGAGTCATCCGCTTTCAGGAGGGCTATTTCATTACGCTCGGCATGCTGATCTGGAAGGACGCCACGCAAAAAGGGCCGTTCAAGGAAGGGACGTTTCTGTTTTACAAGCACGACGCAAGTGACGCTCTTGATGATTGCATTCATATTACGAACTCGATCGAAAACCACAACCTGATGGAAAGCCTGTTTTTCGCCTGCTGCGAGAGCAAGGGCGACGATATGGTGTTGAACTATTCGCACATCGAGCACGCTATTAAATACGGCGAGACGTATCGGGATTTGATGGAGAAGTGGAAAAAAGGGTTTGCCTGAAGCGTGGGAGCATTTCCATTATTTAGATGTGAAAGCCAGCCGCCATTCCGTCGATATGAATAATGTCATCTAGTATAAGTTCAACTGGGGATAGGCGCGCGACTAAACGAGCAGCATGGTCGGCGCCGTTTTTTTATGTGGCGGAGATGTGGGGGGAGCGGCTATGTCGAAACGTTTGGCGGCCCCGATCCGTAGCCGTGACGATTTTTTAATCGGGAAACGGCTCTAATCTTTTGCCTGCGTCAATCCATAAGTAAGTTTGTAGCAGCATGCATGGAAGGTATAGTCCGTCTCAATAAATTTTAATGTTTGAGTACCAAACAAAATTCAAAACCCCGATGATAAGCTGGAGGCAAAAAGAAGTAGCGGCGACGTATAAGGCGACTCGCCCGACGCTTTTGAATTGCTGGTTTTGATTAAACATGGAAACGATCCAGACAATCAACCCGACGGGGCAAAAAATAAAGCTGAACAAATAAATAATTCCCTTTTCCAGTTTGCTCATTTGGTTTCCTCCACCTGACAGTCGAATGATTTTGGGGAGGCTGCTTCTGTGTGGAAGCAGCTTTCCGCACATGGAAAACGTGGAAGGCGCAGTTGTCCCTGCTGGAGCTAGCTTTTGCTTCGCTCGTTCTTCAGTAGCAGCATCCCTATGACGTTTCCAATCAACTCGAACAAAGCAAAAAGCAATTCCATCCGGTTTTCCCCTCCAAAAAATCCTTTTTTTGTATATACGACTGTATTCATGTCTTGGTTTCGGATAGGAGCGAAAGGAAAGTGTGGCCTCCGTTAGCGCATCGCTCCCATGACTTCGTCAAACGCTTTTGACCTCTACTTTTACAAACATGGGCATGACGTAATAATCAGACATGACAAAATCCCCTTTCGTATGTGAGTCGGAATGACTGACATCAACGCTAAACGATGACGCTGGCGGGAAGGCAAGGGGGAAGACTTTACTTTTTGGACGTTTTACGAGATTGTTTAGGTGAAAGAAAAAGAGCAGATAGTGAAAGCATGGAGGGGTTAGCGTGAACTTTGATCCGAAAGATTATGAAAAGCACTACTCTGAACAATCCTTTTGGGAAAAGCTCTCAAAGCATGCTGCCAAAGCAGGAAAAAAAGTCGTATATACCGCCCTTCTCGGTTATTACGCTCTGGAAAATCCAAAAGTGTCTGCATGGGCCAAAGCTCGCATCTACGGAGCGCTCGGCTACCTCGCTTTTCCTGTAGACCTGGTGCCAGACATTATTCCTGCTGCTGGATACACGGATGACTTCGCTGTACTGATGTTTGCCATTGGACAAGTGGCGTTAAATATCGACAAGACAGTCAGGCTCAAAGCCGTTCAAAAGCTGGAGGATTGGTTTGGCAACGTATCGGAGAATGATAAGGATATTATTGATGTGGAGGCAAAAATGTCTGAGGTAGAAAAGGCTACAAAAGAGGGGCAATTGATAGAAGAAGGGGAGAAGTAACCGTGGTTTGTTGCAAGCTATTTGCAAAGAAACATTATGGCTATATTAACTATTTTCAATACTCTGTCACAAACGAAATTTCTAATCTTATTAATTACCTACCTACGAGAAATTGTTCCCGCCAATATAAAGAGCCCCTCCCAAACGGGAAGGGCTAAGTTGTTTTATGGGTAAAACCTGTGCCTTTTTGTGTAAATTATCACCGAAGTGTCCCTATTTTGAGGAATCAAGGGTGAAAAACCAGCGTAATTAACGGGCTATTTTGTATGAACAAATCTTACAGATCGTAGTACAACTCAAACTCTTTCGGATTCACCGTGCGCTCTACTTGTTGAATATCCGCGCGCTTCAGGGCGATCCAGCTTTCGATGACTTCCTTGTTGAAGACGTCGCCTTCGAGCAGGAAAGCGTGGTCTTGTTCGAGGGCAGTCAAGGCTTCCTCCAGGGAGCCAGGAGCGCGCTTGATTTCATGCTTTTCTGCGTCGGACAGGTCGTAGATGTTGCGATCCAGCGGGCCGTAGCCGAGTTCGCGCGGGTCGAGCTTGCGCTTGATGCCGTCCAGGCCAGCCATCAGCATGGCAGCGAAGGCCAGGTATGGGTTGGCGGTGGAGTCTGGCGTGCGGAATTCGATCCGGGACGCTTTTGGCGTTACAGCGGCGACTGGAATCCGTACGGCGGCAGAGCGGTTTCCTTTGGAGAAGACCAGGTTAACAGGCGCTTCGTAGCCAGGAACCAGACGCTTGAACGAGTTGGTGCTCGGGTTGGTCAGCGCGATCAGGGCTGGGGCGTGGTGCAAAATGCCGCCGATGTAGTAGAGCGCTGTCTCGCTCAGGTTGGCGTAGCCTCCTTGCTCGTAGAACAGCGGAGTGTCGCCGTTGAACAAGCTTTGGTGGACGTGCATGCCGGAACCGTTGTCGCCGACGATTGGCTTGGGCATGAAGGTCGCTGTTTTGCCGTGCTTCGCTGCTACGTTGCGCACGATGTATTTGAACAAGAGCAGGTTGTCAGCCGTGCGAGTCAACGTGTCGAAGCGGAAGTTGATCTCGCCTTGGCCGGCGGTCGCCACTTCGTGGTGATGACGCTCTACATGCAGGCCGGCTTTGGTCATCAGAGTGCACATTTCGTTGCGGATGTCCATTTGCGAGTCAGTTGGCTGTACCGGGAAGTAGCCGCCTTTGTTGCGCACTTTGTAGCCCAGGTTTTGCCCTTCTTTTCCGGTGTTCCAGAACGCTTCCTCCGAGTCGATGTGGAAGAACGAACCGGATGGGCCGGAGTCGTAGCGCACGCTGTCGAACAGGAAAAATTCCGATTCCGGGCCGAAGTAGGCGGCCGTAGCCAGTCCGGTTTGTTGCAGATACGCCTCTGCTTTGAGGGCAATGCCGCGTGGATCGCGGGTGTATGTGGTGTTGTCCGGATTGACAATGTTACAGATGATGTTCATCGTTTTCGCTTCGACAAACGGATCGATGAAAGCGGAGGAAGGATCAGGCATCGCGACCATGTCGCTCTCTTCGATGGATTTGTAGCCGATGAGGCTGGAGCCGTCGAAGGCGACGCCGTTACGGAAAGTGCCTTCGTCTACTGCGTAAGCAGGAACCGTAACATGGTGCTGGCGGCCAAGCAAATCGACAATGCGGAAGTCCACATATTCCACTTTTTCTGCATCAATGGTGGACAAGACCGTTTTCATATCCAAAACAACCCACTCCATTCGCGAAATATTTTCGTATTTGAGTATTTATTGTTCGTGTTTTCGTGAATTTCTATATTTCGAATTATAGCTATAACAGACAATGTTCGTCAAGATGTTTTCTTACTCCAAATGTTAGTTTTTCTAACATGATATTGCGGGGTTTAGAATTTGGTTCCGTTTTTGTAGAATATAGACGAACTATTATGAATAAACGCGGAGGCGATCATGATGAAGGTACTGGTACTGGGGGCAGGAGGAATCGGAGGTTATTTTGGCGGCCGACTGGCAGAGTCGGGTGTGGATGTAACGTTTCTGGTGCTTGAACGTAGATACAAGCAACTGCAGGAGCGAGGCTTGCGGGTGCAGAGCATCCATGGCGACCTGCACCTGGAGCGTCCGCAGATGATTCAGGCGGGCGAGGTGGCAGGGCCGTTCGACGTCGTCCTTTTGTCCAACAAAGCGTACACGCTCGCAGAGAGCATGGATGCGATTGCCCCTTATGTCGGAGACGACACGATCGTGATTCCGCTGTTGAACGGGATGGCTCACATGGAGCCGCTACGGGATCGCTTTGGACGCGAACGGGTGCTTGGCGGCCTTTGTTTCATTGAAACGACGTTAAACGCAGAAGGCGACGTCGTGCAGACAAGTCCGATTCACGATGCGGTGTTCGGCGAGTGGGAAGGCGGAAAAAGCGAGCGCGTAGAGCGGCTGGAGCAAGCTTTTTCCAAAATCAATGGAACGATGCGGGCGAGCAACAACATCCAGCGCGAAGCTTGGCACAAATATTTGTTCATCGCGACGTTCTCCGGAATTACGACGCTCATGAACTCGGCTGTCGGTCCGATTCGCGAGTCCGCCTACGGCGTGGAGCTGACCAGACAGTTGGCGGAGGAGATCGTGTCCGTCATGCAGGCACTGGAAGCGCCGATCAAGCCGGATATCGTGGAAAAGCAAATGGAAACGTTCCAAAACCAGCGCCCGCAAGCGAAATCGTCCATGCTGCGCGACATGGAAAAAGGACTCCCGGTCGAAGCCGACCACCTGCAAGGCTACCTGTTGAAGCACGCCGAACAAAAAGGCTTGTCCACGCCGCTCCTGAAAGTTGTCTACAATAATCTGAAGGTTTACGAACAGAAGCGGGCAGCAGGCAAATAAGGTATAATAGTGGGCGAACGTCATTAGAAATTTAGGAGGGGTACAGATGGAAGTCATCAAGATTTCCCCCCGCGGATATTGCTACGGTGTTGTCGATGCCATGGTTTTGGCGCTGCGTACAGCGCAAAACTTTGATCTTCCCCGCCCGATTCACATTTTGGGCATGATCGTACACAATGCCCACGTCGTCGAGGCGTTTGAAAAGCAAGGCATTAAGACATTGGATGGAGAAGATCGGCTGGCGCTTTTGGACCAGGTGAACGAAGGAACCGTCATCTTCACCGCCCATGGCGTCTCTCCGGAGGTGCGGAAAAAAGCGCGGGACAAAGGCTTGACCGTTGTCGATGCGACCTGCCCGGACGTGACGAAGACGCACGACCTGATCCGCGAAAAAATTGCGGATGGCTACCATGTGATCTACATCGGGAAAAAAGGGCATCCGGAGCCGGAGGGGGCAGTCGGCATCGCGCCGGACCGCGTGCATCTCGTGCAAAAGCTGGAAGAGCTGGACGCGCTCGACGTCCCGACCGACAAGCTGATTGTCACTAACCAGACTACGATGAGCCAGTGGGATGTCAAACATTTAATGGATGCCATCCTGCACCGTTTCCCTGGGGTAGAGGTGCACAACGAAATTTGCCTGGCTACCCAAGTGCGCCAGGAAGCAGTCGCGACGCAGGCGGGCGAGGCAGACCTGTGTATTGTCGTGGGCGATCCGCGCAGCAACAACTCCAACCGTCTGGCGCAGGTGTCGGAAGAGATCGCGAATGTGCCGTCCTATCGGATTGCGGATTTGTCCGAGCTTGACATCGAGTGGCTGCGCGGAAAGAAAAACGTCGCGGTGACGTCGGGCGCTTCCACGCCAACTCCTTTGACCAAAGAAGTGATTACCTTCCTGGAGCAATTCGATGAGTTCAACCCGGCTACATGGGAGAAGAAACGAACCGTCGACATGGAGAAAATATTGCCGAGGGTGAAATAGGAGAACGATATGCCAGGATCACATTCCGGTATGGGACTTTCGGGCGCTGGCGGAAGATACTTCAGTCTTTGCGCCCTTTATCTTTTTGTTTACTACGGGTTTGGTGCGTTTTCTCCGCTGATTACGCAGTACTACAACTCGATTTCGCTCACGGGCACCCAGATCGGCTTGATTAGCGCAGTCGCTCCCATCGTTTCGATTGTCGCCCAGCCGATGTGGGGGCTGTTTTGTGACCGCTTTCAAATTCGCAAAACTGTCTTGATTCTGACGCTTGTCGCTTCGGGACTGGCCGGACTTTTCTTCGTCGGCGTGTCCAGCTTCGCCTTTGTTTTCCTGCTCTATTTAATCCTCTCATTTTTTCAGAGCGCCGTCATTCCGATTTCGGACAGTCTGGCTTTGGGCTACGCGAAAAAAAACGGCCTGCAATTCGGCGACATCCGGCTGTGGGGAGCGGTTGGCTTTGCGCTCGCCGCCTTTGTGACAGGGCTTCTCGTCGAACAGTGGGGGCCATCCGTGCTGTTTTACTCCTACTGTCTCGCGCTGTTGATCGCCATGCTGTTTTTGCTGCGGGTGCCGGACGAGTCCGAGGAGACGTCGCGCTTTCGCGTCGGCATGCTGGCTGGCATGCGGGATTTGCTGCGGCTTCCGCGCTACCTGCTGTTTTTGCTGGCGTCCTTTTGCGTGCTTGGCGCGGTGAACGCGAACAACATCTGGTTTTCCTTGTTTTATCAGGAGATTGGCGGCACGGTGGCGGGAGTGGGGCTGGCTTTTCTGCTGTTTGCAGGCAGTGAAGCGCCGTTTATGAAGCTGGCAGGCGTTTTCGTGCGGAGGTGGGGCCTGGAGCTGACGCTGCTGCTCGCTGCTGTGTGCGGGGCGGCGCGCTGGCTCTGGTACAGCTCGGCACCCAGCACGACGTTCGTTATCGCCATGTTTTTCATTCAAGGCATCTCGGTAGGTTTTTACTTGGCGACGGCTGCCCAGTTTGTGCGCGAAAATACGCCCGCCTCCCTGCAGGTGACGGCGCTGGCCATCTTCTTTTCGGTAGGAGGCGGGCTGGGGACGATGCTGTGCAATCTCGTGGCTGGCTGGATCAAAGATTCGTATTCTACGCTAGGCATCTATTTGTTTTTTGGCATCATCACGGTAATCGGGATCATTCCGCTTGTTTTGATTACGTATGGGCCGTGGAAGCAAGCGGCTCCCGACGACAAAGTCGAGGCTACTCAATGACAAGCATGCCTTGGTAGCCGCTCTCCGGGTAGCCGGGGGCGTCCGAGACAAAGAAAAACCGCCCTTTTTTATCGGCAGAAAACTGCAGCATCGTAGACTGCGTCGGCTTCAGCTCTGTCGAGGACAGGTTCAGATCGCGAATGGAGAGATTGTGCGGGCGCGTATCCGCGTTGACGATCATTAACGAGACGCGCTCGCCTGCCCGCGCCGATAGCTGGTTGGGCAAAAAGCCGGCGCTGGAGATCGTGACGGTGTGCGACCGCGTAGTGGCGGCGTAGGAAGTATGCAAGCGCTGGTGATGATGCGTCCAAAGCAGCGTTAATGTTACGGCCAGTGCGATGAGGGGATAGCGAAGCTGCCGGAACCATTGACGAGACATTTGCAAATCAGCTCCTTTGCGGCAATAACATGATGAAGTTACTATTATCCTGTCCCCACTCTGTGAACAGTAAACACATTTTTCCTCATCGACAGACGATGGGCATTCCCGAACTCTTGCTGGAAGATTTTCTCCTGGCGGGAGTTTTTTCATGTTGGCATGCGTGCAACAAAAGGCGTGGCGGGGGAGGAATTTTCCAAGCGGCAAATACGCGCTCACTTTGCCAATTCTCCGTATTGAAATATCCTTACTTTTGTAGTAGGATTACTTTGCTTTTATAGTGCGCAACACGATTCCCGCACGTGCAAAGGAGTAGAGAACGATGAAATACGGCTTTTGGCTCCCGATCTTTGGCGGTTGGCTTCGCAATGTGGAAGATGAACAAATGCCGCCTACCTTTGATTACGCAAAACAAGTCATCCAGTCAGCGGAGAAGTGGGGATTCGATACGACGCTCATCGCCGAGCTGTACTTGAACGACATCAAAGGTCCGGAACAAGACTCGCTCGAAGCGTGGTCGACAGCAGCGGCACTGGCAGCCGTGACGGAAAAAATCGAGATCATGACCGCTGTGCGCCCTGGTTTTCACAACCCGGCCGTTACGGCAAAAATGGCGGCAAACATCGACCACATCAGCAACGGACGCTTTACCTTGAACGTCGTCTCGGCCTGGTGGGAGGAAGAAGCCCGGCAGTACGGCGGCATTTTTACCGAGCACGACGAGCGCTACGAGAGAACGTTGGAATTTTTGGACGTTTTAAAAGGGTTGTGGACACAGGAAACGTTCAGCTACGACGGAAAATTTTATCAAATTCGCGAAGCCAAACTTGCGCCAAAACCAGTGCAAAAGCCGAATCCGGTATTGTACGCGGGCGGGGAAAGCGAGCGTGGCAAGCAGGTGATTTCCGCAGCGTGCGATGCTTATGTCATGCACGGCGGCACCGTAGAGGAAATCGAGCGAAAAATCAACGACATGAAACAGCGTCGCCAGGCGACGGGACAAGCGCCGTTTGCAGCGTTTGGCATGGCGGCCTACGTCATTTGCCGCGCGACGGAGGAAGAGGCGCAGGAGGAGCTGGCGCGCATCACCGACGTGAAAGAATCGAGCGGCTATGCAGGCTATCAGGACTTTATCAATAAATCCCAGTTGGAAACGCAGATTCAATTGCGGGACTATTCCGTCTCCAACCGCGGCTTGCGCCCGAATCTGGTCGGCACGCCGGAGCATATCGCCAAGACGATTCTCGCCTACGAAAAAGCGGGCATTGATCTTCTGCTGCTGCAATTTTCGCCGCAACTGGAGGAAATGGAGCGGTTTGCCAAAGAAGTCATGCCGCTGGTAGAGAGCTTGCGCGAAGCGAGCCACAGCCTTTCGTAAGCCATCCGTTCCGGTCACAGCGATGAGCGGGCAGTCTGACAGAAAAGAGGAGATTTTTCGATGAAAAAGATTTACGTCATCCATGAAAACAGCGAGTGGACCGTGCATTTGACCAAACGTTTGCAAGAGCTGGGACTGCCGTATGAGGAATGGCATCTGGACGAGGGCGCTGTCGATTTGACGGCAGAGCCGCCGAATGGCGTTTTTTACAGCCGCATGAGCGCTTCCTCCCACACCCGCGACCATCGCTATGCGCCGGAGCTGACGGCAGCGGTTCTGAACTGGCTGGAAAGCCACGGGCGCAAGGTGTTTAACGGCACGAGCGCGCTTCGGCTGGAAGTGAGCAAGGTGGCGCAATACCTCGCGCTTGGCGGGTTCGGGATTCGCACGCCGAAGACGATCGCCACCGTCGGGCGCAAGCAACTGATAAATGCGGCGCAGTCGTTTGCAGGCCAGCCGTTCATCACCAAGCATAACCGCGCAGGAAAAGGTCTGGGCGTACAGTTGTTCCATTCGCAGGAAGCGTTGGCGGCTTATGTGAACGGCCCGGATTTTGACGAGCCGGTAGACGGCATTACGCTGATCCAGGAGTACATCCAGGCGCCGGAGCCGTGCATTACGCGCTGTGAGTTCGTGGGCGGCCGCTTCATCTATGCGGTGAAGGTCGATACGTCGGAAGGCTTCGAGCTGTGCCCGGCAGATGCGTGCCAGATCGGCGACCTGTTCTGCCCGGTGGGCGAGGAAGTGCCTGCGAAGCCGAAATTCCAGGTGATCGAAGGCTTTGCTGATCCGATTATCCAGCAGTACGAGCGCTTTTTGGCGGCGAACAAAATCCAGGTCGCAGGCATCGAGTTCATCCGCAACCGCGACGGGGAAATTTTCACCTATGACATCAACACGAATACGAACTACAACTCGGACGCCGAAGCGGCTTCGGGAATTTACGGCATGCTGGAAGTAGCCAAATTCCTCGGACGCGAGCTGGCGGCGATCGAATAGCAGCATACAGGCAGACAGACGGCAAAAGCTCTCTTGCAAAAGAGGGCTTTTTTGTTTTGCGCACGGGCACAGCAGCACAGCTTCCGGCGTTATCGGTCCAGTGCGCCTGGGCGGCGGCGGGCGCTCAAGCATGCGCGCCATACTTCTTCATACACATTACTTTGTCATGCATAGTAATATGTGTTATGCTGTACATGCGAGGTGAACCGGATGGGCGACAAAAGCATCAGCAGCGACATTATTCGCGGGCATATTGATGCGATCATTTTGCGGGTGCTGTGCGAAAAAGACAGCTACGGCTACGAGATCATCAAAACGATTTTCAAAAACAGCGGTGAACAATACGAGCTGAAAGAGCCTTCCTTGTACACGAGCCTGAAAAGGTTGGAGGCGCAAAAGCTGATCGTGTCGTACTGGGGCGATGAGAGCCAGGGCGGAAGGCGCAAATATTATCAGGTGACCGAGGCAGGAAGAGCGGCGTATGCCAGTGCGCTCGCGTCCTGGAAGGTTGCCAGGCAATTAATCGATCAGCTTATCGAAAGGCGGGAGGAAGCGTAATGCATAGTCTGCAAATCCATGTGGAAAAGCTGTTCGCCAAGTACAAAAGCAGCAGGCAAATCGAAGAGCTGAAGTGGGAAGTGCTGAGCAATCTGGAGGCGCGAGTGGCGGATCTGGTCGCAGACGGGATGCCGCTGGAACAGGCGGTGAAAAAGGCGACAGACCAGCTTCCCTCGGTCGATTCGCTCGTCGGGGAAAGCCGGTCGGTCTACGTCCTTGCTTTTTGGCAAGAGCTGCTGCAGCGGGCCCTGCTCTACACTTTGGTAGCCTGGATTGCGACGATGCCGCTGCGCATTTGGGGGATGGGCATTTCGGTAAACCACGGCTTGTTGGTACTGTGTTTGCTCGAAGGAATCGTCTACGCCGTCTTGCTCCGGAGCAAGCGCCTGTCCGCTGCCGCAAAAAAGAGCGAGCTGAATTTGCGCACGGCGTTTCGGTTGCGCAAAATCGGGTGGTCGCTGTGGGCGCTGTATATGGCGGTTTCTTTCGCGTACACGACAGCGATTCACTTTGCCAGCCATATATGGTTCGCCAGAGCGGTCAGCCTGTCAGGGCCTTACCAGTTTGCCACGGTAGCGGTAGAGTACGTGCTGCCCGCCGTGTCGATCATCGTGCCGCTTTTGCTGCACGCGCTGCCAGAAGCGATCATGAAATGCGAAGCGAGAGAGGAGGAGTGACGTGCAAAATAAGCTGATTTTGTTGCTCGCCTTGCTCGGGATTGGCCTGTTTGCTGTCATTCAAGGCTGGATTCTCCCGAAAAAGGAGCTTGCTGCCGAGCAGTACCTCGCTGACCAGCAAAGCCCGCTGACGCACGATCTGCAAACGATTTTGCCGTACAAAAACAAGTACATGGGCGATGTTTCCAACCTGAATCTGTTCAACCATCTGCCGTTGAAAGACTTGAAACGGTCGTATCAGTTGCGCTCCGACGAATTTGCCATAGAAGTTCATTACGAATCCGACGAGCTGCGCGAGGATGAAAAAGCGATCCGGCAGATGCTGCTCTACAATTCGGTCGCCGCCTTCGCCTTGATCGACAATTTGCAGACGATTGACTACCGGTTTTTGGACCGGACGCTGACTGTCACTCGCTCCCGGATTCAGCAACTGTTCGGGGACGATCTGGCAGCGCTTTTGACGACGGAAAAATGGCGCGCAAACGTGCAGCAGAAATGGCAGGATGCCCGGTTTTTGCAAGAAGGCGTGAAGGCGCTGGAGGAAAAGCAGTAGGAGGCCAAAGCCAAAAGGCGCATCTTCTCTGGTCGACCGCCTCTTCGCCCAATACCAGCGGGAGATGAAACACGGTCGGCGACGAGGGGACATGGCCGTGAAGTAGAAAAGCCTTTTCCCGTCTACGCTCTGCGCAAAGCAGTTGCGATGAAGGGAAAAGGCTTTTTTGTACGCTTTTTTCAGCCAGAAAAAGCAGGCGAATAACGCACCGTGCCATGAACCCCGTCCAGGCTGCCGGGCGCAAGCTCCAGCGCCATAAACAGCTCGTCGGGAATCTCGAACGGAGCGCGGATGCCCCAATGAGAGGCGGGGCGGAAGCCGAATTTGGGATAGTAGCGCTCATGTCCGAGCACGACAAGCGCTTTGTAGCCGAGCGCTCGGGCGGCATTGATCGAATGGTTGATGAGTGCCGCCCCGATGCCTTTTCCCTGATGAGAGGGGAGTACGGAGACGGGGGCGAGAGCAAGCGCCTCGTCAAAGGAGCCGCCATCGTGCTCGATCTTGATTTTGCTCAGCAGCAGATGGCCGACGATGCGGCCGTTCTCTTCGAAAACGAGCGAGAGCGCAGGCACGAACTCGGCTGATTCCCGCAGGCGCTTGACGAGCAGATGCTCCGTTTGATCGCTGAAAGGCTGGCCAGCAAACGCTGCTTGCACCACCTGCTCGGTCGTATGGTAGTCTTGCGGTTCTTCTGTGCGAATGGTCATGAACAATCCTCCGCTGTATTCAGGTTTTCGTCCATTATATACCAGAGAGGGTTACAATCGCCTTCGCTCAAAAAAACAAACTCAGCATGTAGTAGAGCGCCGCTGAAATCAGTGCGGAGATCGGCAGCGTAATAAACCAGGTGATGATGATCCGTTTGGCGACGCCCCAATTGACGCCCTTCAACCGTTTCGCTGCGCCGACCCCCATAATCCCCGAGGAAATCACGTGTGTCGAGCTGACTGGAAGCCCCAACTGCGTAAATGTAAAAATGATCGTGGAGGAGCTTAAATCAGCGGTAGCGCCGTTGATCGGCTCGATTTTCGTAATTTTGCCGCCGACCGTCTTGATGATCTTCCAGCCGCCGACAGACGTTCCCAGCCCCATGGAAATCGCGCAAATAAGCTGGACCCAAAACGGAATCGACGCGGTATCCGCATGCAAATCGGCAGCCACCAGGGCGAAGACGATGATCCCCATTGCTTTTTGCGCGTCGTTGGTGCCGTGGGTAAAAGATTGCAGGGCGGCGGTGAGAATCTGGAAGTAGCGAAAGCCCCGGTTTACTTTGGCGGGCGGTATCTGGATGCTGCGGAACAGGGCGTAGACCAGCTTCATGAGCAGAAAAGCAGCCACAAGCGCGATGATCGGCGACAAAATCAGCGCCTCGAAAATTTCCAAAAAGCCGTTCCAGTTGATTTGCGAAACGCCAGCCGAGGCGAAAACGGCACCTACGACGGAACCGATGAGCGCATGGGACGAACTGCTCGGAATGCCGTACCACCAGGTGACCAGATTCCAGAAAATCGCCGCGACCAAGGCAGCCAGCACGATCAGCACGCCGTATTCCAGCTTGGCGGGATCGGCAATCTTTCCCCCGATTGTTTTGGCGACTCCTGTAAAAGCAAGCGCGCCGACGAAGTTCATGATCGCGGCCAGGGCGATGGCGGTTTTCGGCGGCAAAGCTTTGGTCGAGACTGTGGTGGCGATGGCATTGGCTGTATCGTGAAAGCCGTTGATGAAGTCAAAGGAAACGGCCAGAACAATGACAGCGATCACAAGAGGCAGGCTAGTGTGCATGGAAGGGAGCCTCCTTCGTTTATGTATTGCTCATAATCACCGTCTCCATCGCATCGGCGACGTCCTCGCAATGATCCATGACATCCTCAAGCACATCGTAAATTTCCTTGAATTGCATGATGTGAATCGGATCGCTCGTCGACTTGAAAAGCCGCCGGATGCTTTCCCGCACCAGCTCATCGCCGGCGCTTTCCAGATCGTTGATGCGAATGATGTACTCCTTCATGCCGGGCAGCTTTTGTTTTTGCAACAGTTCAATCGCGAACAAAATTTGCTGGGTCGCATCCTCAATCAGTTGGCCGAATTTGACCATCGTCTCATCCGGCTCCATGATGTCGTACATGTACAGGCGAGCGGCACACCCCTCCAGGCCGTCCAGCACATCATCCAGCTTGACGGCCAGATTCAGCACGTCCTCGCGTTCAATCGCGGAAATAAACGTTTTGTTGATCCGGACGATGATCTCGTGAATCAGTTTGTCGCCTTTTGACTCATACTCTTTCATTTCCTCGGAAAAGCGTTTTAGCGTATCCAGCGACTTGATTTTATACTTATTGAAATAAATGGCCGAGTCGTACACGTTTTTGGCGATGGCGTATAACTCATCCAGCAGGGCGTCCGATTTGGTAAAAAGCATAAAAAGACCTCCACATAGGAATCCGACTAGGGATATTTTAAGTGGAGGCGGGAGCATTTATGCACTTTTCGCAGAGCTAGGCAAAATATAGCTGGCTTGCCATGTAGGCGGCGACGCCCCACATGATGAGCGCAGAGACGATGTTGAGGCTGCGCAGCAAGGACCCGGACCGATCCAGCTTGCCCATGATTCTGCCTGCCACGGACAAGCCGAAAAACCAGAGGCAGGAGACGAGGATGCAGGCGATGGTGAAGCCCCATTTTTCTGCACCGACATAGCTGAGCGAGCTGGTCCCGATGACCCCGATTGTGTCGAGGATCGCGTGCGGATTGAGCAAAGAGACGGAAGCGGCGAACATCATCTGCTTTTTGGCGGAAAAGCTTGCTTTTTCCCCGTTATCCAGGCTTGGTCGGCTGCGCCAGGTCAGGTAGCCCATGTACAGCAAAAAACAAACCCCGATGACGTACAAGACGGTTTTCAGCCAGGCAACAGTCAAGACGACTAGCGAAACGCCGAGGACGGCGAGCAAAATCAGGAGCGCATCACAGGCGGCTGCCGTCAGGACGACGGGAGCGGCTCTCCACAGCGTAGGCTGTGCGGCCCCTTGGTTGAATACAAACACGTTTTGCGCACCCAGCGGCAAAATCAGCCCGAAGGCGAGCACAAACCCGTGCAAAATGGCTTCCAGCACAATTCCTTCCTCCTTTTACGATAGAAGCAAACAAAATAATGGCGCTATGGACATTATTCATGAGGAAGGGCAGAATGTCTCCAGCCAATTGGTTTACTCCTGGACCAACCAATTTGTACAATAGAGCAAAGGAGAGGGGAACGGATGCTGACGATTGACTGGAAGCCGGACAAATCCGGTGACATGCCTGTTTACGCGCAAATTGTCGCGTACATCAAAGGAAAAATTGCCGGAGGGGAGTGGCCGGTCAACAGCAAGCTGCCTACACAGCGCGCATTGGCTGCTGCCTTCGAGGTGAACCGCAGCACGGTTGTGACTGCATTGGAGGAGCTGAAAGCGGAAGGGCTGATCGAATCGACGGTCGGGAGCGGTTCGGTCATCTGCAACAACACATGGTCGCTGTTGACGACCACACCGCCGCCGGATTGGCTGGGCTATGTGCGGGCGGGCACGCACCTGCCCAATTCGCCGACGATCCAGGACATTAACCGTTATGAGCCAAACCCGCGCTTCATCCGCCTGGGTACAGGAGAGCTTTCGCCCGCGCTGATCCCGACGGCGGAGATGGAGGAAGTGCTTGGCGACCTGCGGGGAAAAATGATTCAGCTCGGCTACTCCGAGCCGAAGGGGCTTTTGCCGCTGCGCGAGGCGATCAGCGCTCACCTGCGCACGCGAGGGGTCGAAGCTTCCCCGGCGTCCATTTTGGTTGTATCCGGTGCGTTGCAGGCTTTGCAGTTGATCTCGCTCGGGATTTTGCACCGTGGCTCGACGATTTTGCTGGAGCAGCCCTCGTACTTGTTTTCGCTGCCGTTATTCCAGTCGTCAGGGATGAGGCTGGCTGGCGTAGCGATGGATGGGGAAGGGATAGCGCCTGCCTCTGTCGTCCGGCAGAAGCAGCTTCATAACGGAGCGCTGCTCTATACGATCCCGGCTTTTCACAATCCGACCGGGATTTTGATGAGCGAACAGCGCAAGCGGCAGCTCATGGCCGTATGCGAACAGGAGCGGCTGCCTGTCCTGGAGGACGATGTGTACGGCGAGCTGTGGCTGGACGAGCCGGGGCCAGCGCCGCTCAAGGCGAGCGATCAGAGCGGGTTGGTGCTCTACCTTGGCAGCTTGTCGAAAACGCTTAGCCCGGGCCTGCGAATCGGCTGGATCGTCGGGCCGCAGCCTGTGATTGAACGGCTGGCCGATGTGAAAATGCAGATTGACTACGGGTCCAGCGCCCTCTCGCAATGGGCGGCGACAGAATGGCTGACGAGCGGGCGCTATCAACGTCACCTCGAACGAATCCGCACGGCGCTCAAGGAGAGAAGAGGGCGGATGGGCGAGCTTCTCG
The DNA here is from genome assembly GCF_057543335.1 of Brevibacillus sp. YAE8. Classification (NCBI taxonomy): domain Bacteria; kingdom Bacillati; phylum Bacillota; class Bacilli; order Caryophanales; family Paenibacillaceae; genus Brevibacillus; species Brevibacillus sp. YAE8. The sequence goes on along the minus strand of NZ_BAAIYG010000006.1, from coordinate 1,045 downwards.
AACGTTGGTTTTCCGACTTGGCCGACTGGCAGATGCCGCAGGGCGGCTTTTACATCTGGCTGCGTCTGCGCCAGCCCGTGTCGATGCGCAAGCTGTTTACGCAGGCGCTGGCAGATGGCGTCCTTCTCAATCCCGGTTTCGTGTACGACCAGACGGACAGCCAACATCTGCGCTTGTCGTATGCGTATGCGGCAGACGACGAGTTGGAGCGGGCGTTGTTTGCGGTCGCCCGGCTCTTGCGGGGCAAAGGATGAAGGCGAGGTGACAGGCTGTTTGCGGAAAGCACAAAGCGCAAAGCTGCCAGTTACCAGGGTAGCCAACTGGCTTTTGCCGTCTTGCATTTCAACACGCCGGACAGCAAATACAGCAAGGAGGCAATGAGGAAAAAGAAAAATTTGTCTGCATTCATGGACAAGTACAGGCAAAGCGGCAAAGAGACGACAAAGGAAAGCAGAATGACGGGCGGCTTAACAAAGGAAGCAACCAAGCCGAGCAACGCCGGAAGCCCGAGGCAAAGAAACGTCAGCGCAGAACTGGGGGACTTTTCAGAAAGCAAAACGTACCACAGAACAAGGGAGCCTGCAGAAGCGAGCAGGCCGCAAAGCAAAGAGAGCCAAAACCAAAAACGGTTTTTCACTTGAATCCCTCCTTCTCCAATAAATTAGATTCATCACCATAACCCGTGCTAGACATTGAAAAAACGCAGATGTTCCTCTATCGTGGGAGTTGTCGAGACAACCACTGAAAAGGAGGAAATCTGCGTTGTGCCTTGATTTTAGCACAGACTTTGTCAGACTTCCATCATTCCATCTCACTCATTGGGAAAAAACAACGGAAACGGATTGGATCGCTGTTCTGGAACCGAATTCTGCTTGTTATCTTTGTCCGATCTGTCTCCGAGCCAGTACCAACCATGCCCGTCCTGGACGGCGTATTCTTCGTCATCGTTTCGTTCCTGCTTGGGGGACCGTCTGGGTATCCGTTCCCGTGTATCGCCAGCGCTGTGCGAGTTGTGGGCTTACATGGACAGTGGAATGGAACGGTA